>NZ_JCASIH010000009.1:0-160273 GCF_059685935.1 Telluria sp. ZT3P39 | reverse complement strand
TACGAAAGAGAGGGCTAACACAGCCATGCATGCACCGCTTTTTTGACAGGGAAGCTAGCAGCAACCCGGCCCGCCTACAAGGAAAATATGTGGGGAAGGGTCAGGACCTGACCCCGATTTTGCTCGTTGAACGCATGTCGTCGGCTGGTGCAAACCAACACAATAAAACGCCGGCATCGCCGGCGGTTCATGTCACGAATTATTCCCCGTCCTTGACGCCGTCGGCAGCGGCCTGCCCGGCTTCCATGTGCGCGACAGCGACTGCGCCTCCTCGATCTGCTCCTGCGTCATCTGGCGCGAAATCGCTGCGCGCTGCTCGACCGCGTTGTGGTTGCCGCTGGCGGCGGCCAGGTTCCACAGCATGTAGGCCAGCACCATATCCTGCGGCATGCCGGCCTGGTGGTAGCGGTACATCAGGCCCAGCGCATGCTGGGCCTCGCCATGGCCCTGCTCGGCCGCCTTGCGGAACCACGACACCGCATGGCGCTGGTCCTGGGGCACGGCGTTGCCGGTGTAGTACATGGCGCCGACCACGTATTGCGCATCGGCCTTGCCCTGCTGGGCGGCCTTGTGGTGCCAGGTGAACGCCTGCTTGTAGTCGCGCGCGACGCCGCGGCCCATGTAATACATCAGGCCCAGCAAATGCTGGGCATCCGCGTGGCCGGAGCGGGCGAGCGGGACGATCTCTTTCAGTGCCGTCGCGTAGTTGCGCGCGTTATAAGCGCTCGCCCCTTCCGCGAAGCCCGCCTGCGCGCCGGCCTGCAGGCCGAGCGCGAAGACGATCGCTACGAATAGTTTTTTCATGTCTCGTACATCGGATCAGGATCTCTGCGTACCCTTGGTGCCCGTGAGGACTCCCATTGTTCTTGTCGGCTGGTGCTCGCTTGTGCTTGTTCTCGTTCGTCCGTGCCCAGCTGCCTTACTTCCAGTTGACCTTGCCCAGGCCGTCGACGCTCACCTTGCGGTTGGCCGGCTTGCCGTACACCGTGACCGAACCCATGCCCGACAGGCTCAGGTTGGCGCTGTCGCGGGCGGTGACGGTGGCGTTGCCCAGCCCGGACAGCTCCAGCGTCACCTTCTCGGCCGAGAAGGACTGGGCGTCGAGCCCGCCCAATCCGCCGAGTTCCGCCTTGAGCTGCTTGCTGCGTCCCGACAGCGTCACATAGCCGGCGCCGCTCAGGTTCAGCTCGACGCTATCGCTGTCGATGCCATGGATTTTCATGCTGCCGACACCGCCCAGGCTGGCGCTGAGGACCCTGTAATTACATGATACATTCATTGAGCCGGCCCCATCGAGGTTGAGCTCGAGCTCCTCGCCCGAAAAGCCGCTGACCGTCGTGCCGCCGACGCTTTCCGAACTCACCTCGCGCAGATTCGGCAAGGTCAGCTCGGCGTGCAGGCCCATGCTGCGGCCCAGGTTGATGCTCACGCCGCGGGTTTCGGTGCCGATGTTGAGGGTGTCGCCGCTTTGCAGCGTGGTGGTCTTGCCCAGCAGGCGCGGGTCGCCCGTGAGCACCAGCATCGGGGTCGCGCCCTGGCGGATCTTGAGGTCCACCACCCCATCGAGCTTGACGCGCACCACGCGCGCGTCGACCGGACGGGTTTCGGTCACCCGCTCGGGCGCGGCGACGGCCATGCCCATGAAGGTGAACAGCGCGGCGCACAATGCGGCGAAAGCGGCGCCGAGCTTGAACAAGTGTTTCATCGAATTCTCCACATACATATAGATAGTCTTGAGCGTCGGCTGATGCCGGCCGGATAGGCCTGCCCTGCCGCAACCTTACCAGCGACCCGGGATGCCCAGGTCGCGGTCTTAGCATGCTGCAACTATATCGATTCCTTCATGCGCGTCCTACCGCCCTGCGATGAACTGCATAAAACGCGGCCCAGGGCGGCATATGGCGGGATGGAAGTCCCTAATCGTCCTGAAACATTCCTTGGACATAGAGCAAACTTTCCATCAAAAAAAGATTAATTATTGGCATGTCTTTGCGCTAATATGCAGCGCATGATGGCCGAGGCCGTCAATGGATTCATCAGTAAAGCTCACCTTCCCGAGTACATTTTCGAGGTCACCCATGCGCATGCGCCAATTACCTGTTTTGCTGGCCGGGCTCACTTTCTCGCTGTCGGCCTTCGCCGCCAGCGCGGACCAGTGGACTTTGCCGGTCAACGTCAAGAAGTTAGAGAACGGCCTGACGGTCATCGTCACCGAAGACCACAGCTCGCCGACCGTCGGCGTATCGGTCGTCTACCATGTGGGCATGCGCCTGGAACCGAAGAACCGCACCGGCTTCGCGCACCTGTTCGAACACCTGATGTTCCAGGGCACGCCGAACGCCAGGAAGGGCGTGTTCGACACGACCATCACCGGCGGCGGTGGCCGCAACAACGGCTCGACCCGTCCCGACTTCACCAACTACATCGAGACCGCGCCGGTGTCGGCGCTGGAACCGATCCTGTGGCTGGAAGCGGACCGCATGAAGACGCTCGACTTCAACGCCGCCACCCTGAAGAACCAGCAGGACGTGGTCAAGGAAGAGATCCGCGTGAACGTGAAGAACCAGCCTTACGGCGGCTTCATGTGGATCGACATCAGCCAGCAGGCCTTCCAGAAATGGGAAAACAACCATGACGGCTACGGCAGCTTCGAGGACCTCGAGAACGCCAGCCTGGACGACGTGCGCGCCTTCCACCGCGACTACTACGGCCCGAACAACGCCGTGATCGCGATCGCCGGCGACATCACCCCGGCGCAGGGCTTCGCGCTGGCGCAGAAATACTTCGGCAAGATCCCGGCCCGCCCGACCCCGAAAGCCACCGACTTCAGCGAAGGCCTGAACACGGTCGAAAAACGCATCGTGCAGAGCGACGCGCTGGCCCAGGTGCCGGCAGTGGCCGCGGCGTGGAAGATCCCGCCGCGCGGCCACAAGGATCAGGCCGCGGTTGCCGTGCTGGCCGAAGTGCTGGCCGGCGGCGACGCGTCGCTGTTCTACCAGGGTCTGGTCAAGGGCCGCGAGATCGCGCTCAACGTCGATACCCTGTTCGGCCTTACCGGCCCGTTCGAATACGACGGCCCGACCCTGCTGACCGTGTTCGCGCTGTACAAGCCCAACAGCAGCGCCGACGCGCTGCTCAAGGCGATGGACGAGGAGATCGCCAAGGTCGCCCAGAACGGCGTCGACGCCGCCACCCTCAAGCGCGTTAAGACCCGCATGCTGGCCGACTGGAACAACCAGATGGAAAGCTTCATCAACCGCGCCGACATGATGGCCAAGATGCAGGTGCTGTGGGGCGACGCCAACGTGGTCAACAAGATCCCGGGCTGGATCGAAGGCGTGACGTCAAGCGACATCCAGCGCGCGGTGCGCACCTACCTGGTGCCGACCAACCGTACCGTCATCGACCGCAAGCCGGCCGCCATGCTCGCGGCTCCTGCGACCACCACTGCGCCAGCCGGCGCGAACAAATAAGGAGCGCATCATGAAAAAACTGATGCTCGCAATGGCTGTATCCCTGGCGTTCGCGCCGGCAGCCTTCGCCGCGCCAGCCGCGGAAAAAGACATGGCCATGCCTGCCTATGGCAAGGACAAGCCGATCCCCGTGCCGAAGATCGCCAAGAAGACGCTGGCCAACGGCCTGAGCGTCTGGGTCGTGCCGCGCAAGGGCCTGCCGCGCGTGGACTTCGTGCTGGCCGTGCGCAACGCCGGCTTCGCCGCCGACGCGCCTGCCACCCCGGCCTTCGCCAACATGATGGCCGGCCTGCTCAGCGAAGGCACGGCCAAGCGCGACTCGCGCGCCATCGCCGAAGCGGCGCAAGGCATGGGCGGTGAAATCGGCGCCAGCGCCAACGCCGACGGCATCGTCGTCTCGGGCAATGCGCTGGCTTCGCAGGCCGGCCAGATGGCCCAGTTGCTGGCCGAAGTCGCCCGCACGCCATCCTTCCCGCAAAACGAAGTGCAGCTGGCCAAGACCAACGCGCTGCAGGCGCTGCGCGTATCCGAGACCCAGCCGACCTTCCGCGCCGAGCGCGCGGTCAGCAAGGCCATCTACGGCGACCACCCGTACAGCCGCACCACCCCGACCGCGGAAGCGATCAACGCCGTGACCCAGGACATGCTGCGCACGGAACACGCCCGCCGCGTGCGTCCGGACCGCGCCCTGCTCGTGATTACCGGCCGCATCACCGAAGCCGAGGGACTGAAGCTGGCGCAGCAAGCATTCGGCGACTGGAAAGGCAGCGGCCCGGCGGCGCCGGACACCGCGGCGGCGCCGGCAACGGCCAAGCCGGCGCGCATCCTGCTGCAGCGTAACGGCAGCGTGCAGTCGACCCTGCGCCTGGGCAGCCCCGGCATCGCGGCCAGCGCCCAGGACCAGATCCCGCTGCGCCTGACCAGCACCATCCTCGGCGGCGGCTTCTCGAGCCGCGTGAACATCAAGCTGCGCGAAGAAAAGGGTTACACCTACGGCGCCTCGGCCGGCGCCCGCATGAACCGTGCGGGCGGCGCAATCGTCGGCGGCGCCGACGTGCGCAACGAGGTGACCGGTGCGGCGCTGAACGAATACTTCAGCGAGTACAAGCGCATCGGCCTTGAGCTCGTGCAGCCGAAGGAAATGGAGATGAACAAGCGCTACGTCGCCGGCGGCTACATGATCAACAACCAGCTGCAGCGTGCCGTTGCCGGCACCCTGGCGCAGAACTGGCTGGTCGGCCTGCCGCCCGAGTTCCTGGGCGAGTACGTGCCGCGCATCCAGAAGGTCACGCCGGAGCAGGTGCGCGAGGTGGCGAAAAAGTATTTCGCGCCGGAGAACCAGTCGATCGTGGTCGTGGGTGACCAGGCTGCGGTGGGCGAGCAGTTGAAGGCGTTCGGGGAGTTTACGGTGCAGGAGAAGTAATTCTCTTTGCGCTGAAGTGAGAAAGCCCCGCGGTTGCGGGGCTTTTTTTATTTTTGCGGTGTGCGACGAACTTGGGTTCCGGCCTGCGCCGGAACCCAAGTTTTGCGAAGACCGCTAGCGCCTCAAGAAGCCGACAGCTTCATCAACACCAGCCCGCACACAATCAACACCGCAGCAATCACACGCATGAGATTGAGCTGCTCCCCCAGCAGCGTTACCCCCACCACGAACGCCCCCACCGCCCCGATCCCGGTCCAGATGGTGTACGCCGTCCCCAGTGGAATGGTCCGCATCGCCGCGGCCAGCAAAACAAAACTGGCCGCCATCGCGGCCAGGGTAAGCACGGTGGGCCACAAACGGCTGAAGCCATGCGACTGTTTCATCGCAACCGCCCACACCACCTCGAAGATTCCCGCTACCAGCAACATGATCCAGGCCATATCCCGGCTCTCCTTTCGAAAAGCCGGGCCGTCCCGGTCATTGATTCCCGATATGGGGGAGGCCGTTCCTCCAGGCGGGTTTTACCCCTTCAGCGCCTTTTCCAGGTCGTCCAGCTCGGCCGGCTTGACCAGGTGGGCGTCGAAGCCGGCTTCCAGGGCGCGCTTGCGGTCTTCGGGCGAGCCGTAGCCGGTGTGGGCCACCAGGCGGATGCCGGCGAGCGCCGGGTTCTTCTTGATGCGGCGCGCGACCTCGTAGCCGTCGATGCCCGGCAGGCCGATGTCGAGCACGATCACCTGCGGCCGGTGGTGCAGCGCCAGCCCCTCGATCTGCGAAGCGTCCGAAGTGGCGCAGGTCTCGTAGCCCATTTCGGCCAGCAGGAAGCCCATCATCTCCATCGCGTCGACATTGTCGTCCACCAGCAGCACGCGCATGCCGCTGCCGCCCGAGTCGGCGGCAGGAATGCATTCCATCGCCGGCTCGCTCGACGCCACGCGCAGCAGAGGCAGTTCGACCGTGAAGGTGCTGCCCATGCCGATGCCGGGGCTCTCGGCCATCAGGCGCCCGCCATGCAACTCCAACAGGTGCGACACCAGCGACAGCCCGATGCCCAGCCCTTCCGGCGCGCGGTCGGGCGGCACGTCGACCTGGGCGAACATGCCGAAGATGCGCGGCAGGTTGTCTTCCGCGATGCCGATGCCGTTATCGTGCACCGAGATGCGCACGTGGTGCTCGCCGCGCAGGCTGGCGGTGACGGTGATGTCGCCGCCCTGCGGGGTGAACTTGGCGGCGTTGTGCAGCAGGTTGCCGATCGACTGGGCCAGGCGTACCGGGTCGCCGGACACCCAGACCTGCTGCTCCGGCAGTTTCACCTGGAGGCGGTGGCGGCGCGCAGTGATCAGGGGTCCCGCGGTCTCGATGGCCTGGTGGACCACGGTGCCGAGGTTGACGTCCTCGCGCCGCAGCACGATCTTGCCTTCCGAGATGCGCGCCACGTCCAGCAGGTCGTCGACCAGGTGGGCCAGGTGGTCGACCTGGCGCGTGATGACTTCGCGCGCGCGCGCCTGGCGCTCGCCCGTGCTGTCGCCGGCGGTGCCGAGCAGCGCCGCGGCATTGCGGATCGGGCTGAGCGGATTGCGCAGCTCATGGGCCAGCGTGGCCAGGAACTGGTTCTTGTTGCGGTCGGCCGCGCGCAGCAGCGCTTCCATTTCCTTGCGCGCGGTGATATCGCTGGTCACGCGCGCCACGCGGTAGACGTCGCCGCGCTGGCCGCGTACCGGGAACAGGCGGTCGCGCACCCAGCGCGTCTTGCCGTCCGTTCCGGACAGGCGGAATTCCTCGTCGTAGTGCGGCATCAAAGCCAGCTGCTCCCAGCGCTGCGCCATGCGCGTGCGGTCGTCCGGATGGACCGCGTCGAGCCATGAAGCCGGTTTTCCGCGCAAGGCATCGACACTGCGTCCCCACAGGGCCGGATAGGCCGGGCTGACGTAGACCAGCGCGCCGTCCGGCACGGAGAACATCCAGAACACGTCGTCGATGTTGTCGGTGATCTGGCGGAAGCGCTCTTCGCTGTCGCGCAAATCGACCTGGGTCTGGCGCATGCGCACCAGCGCATTGACGTTCGCGATCAGCTCATCGGCCTCGATCGGCGCGGCCAGGTAGTTGTCGGCGCCGCCTTCCAGGCCGCGGATCTTGTCGGCGCGCCCGGTCAGGGCCGCGGAAGTCTGCAGCACCAGCACCATGCTGCTGTCCGGGTTGGCCTTGATGCGCCGGCATACCTCGATGCCGTTAATGTCGGGCAGCTTGACGTCCAGCAGCACCAGCGTCGGGTGCTGCGCGCGCACGATCTCGAGCGCGTCGGTGCCGTTGGCCGCCTCGATGACCTCGAAGCCCGCGCTTTGCAGGATGCGGGTCTTGGCATAGCGCGCGCCGTCGTTGTCGTCGACGTTCAGGATCGTGGGGGTCTTGGTCGGGTGGGAATTCATTCGTTCGTTCCATGATTGCCATCCCTGGATGGGTGGCGGCGCGGCAGTTCCAGTGAAAAGGTCGATCCGGCACCCACCGCGCTGGTGACCAGGACCCGCCCGCCGAGCAGGTCGGCCAGTTTACGGCAAAGCGGCAGCCCGAGGCCGGTACCCTTGCTGCGGCGCTGCAGCGGGTGTTCGATCTGGCTGAACTCTTCGAAAATCAGTTGCAGGTTCTCGGCGCTGATGCCGATCCCGGTGTCGGTCACGTCGAAGCGGATCGTGTCGGTGACGGGGTCGAGGGTCGCCGCTACCCGCACCGAACCGCTCTCGGTAAATTTCAGCGCGTTCGAGATGAAATTGCGCAGGATCTGGGAAATCATGCCTTCGTCGGACTCGAAGGCTTCCGGGATGTCGTCCGGTTCGAACACCAGTTCCACCCGCGCTTCATCCACCAGCGGGCGCAGCATGCCCTTGAGGGCGCGGAACAGGTTGTCGACCACCACCGGATCGAAATGCACCTCGACCTTGCCGGCCTCGATCTTGGCCAGGTCGAGCAGGTCGTTGACCAGTTCGGACAAATCGTTGGCTGCGCTGGCGATGAACTGCACCTGGCGCTCCTGCTCGACGGTCAGGTCGCCGTCCATGCGGTTGAGCAGCAGCTGGGCCAGTGCCCGGATCGAAGACAGCGGCGTGCGCAGCTCGTGGCTGGTATTGGACAGGAAGCGCGACTTCATTTCGTCGGCGCGGCGCAAACGCTCGGCCTTGTCCTCGATCTCGGCGTACAGCGCGACGATGCCGCGGTTGGTGTCTTCCAGCTCGCGCGTGAGCGACATCAGGTCTTCCTGGCGCTCGCGCAGCTCCGACAGCGTGGCGGCCAGTTCCTGGTTCTGCAGCTGCAGTTCGTGCAGGGGATTGGCCACCGGCGTCTCGGCCAGGCGCGCGCTGATCTCCAGCAGCCTGGCCCGGGTGATCGCGGCCCCGCGCGGCAGGATCTTGCGCATCGTGACCTTGCCCATGCCGCCGCCGGCGCCGGCGGGTTCGGATTCGCACTCGTCCATCAGGCGGTGCGCCGTGACCAGCGCCAGTTCGGGCACCGACAACGGGTCGGCATCGGGCGGCAGCATCTGGCGCATTGCCTCGCGCGGGCCCGTTCCGGCGGCGATCGTCACCTCGAGCTTCTGGTGGCGGCCTTCGTCGTCGAAAGTGAAGCTGGCGCGCCCGCCGGAACCCTGGTGGCAGGCGCTGCGCGCCACTTCCGAGACCGCGGTGCCGATGCGCACCTGGTCCTGCTGCGAAAAGCCCAGCAGCGCCGACAGCTGGCGCGCGCGCTGGCGCACCTGCACCACGTCCTCGTCGTCGTCGAGGGCGACATTCAGGATGCGCTGCGTGCTCACCCGGCCACTCCGTGCGGCAGGTCCGAGCGGCGCACCACCAGCACCATCGCATCGTCGCGGCGGCGGATGAAGTCGCGCATCAGCACCGAGGCGATCAGCGCCGGACTGTGGCCGAGCAGGCCGGGATACTTGTCCAGGTCCCATTGGGTCTGGATGCCGTCCGAATGCAGGATGCAGGTGGCGCCCGGCGGAAACGGCACGGAGAACTCCTGCACCTTGCGCATGTTGTGGCCGACGATGCCGTTGTGCGAGACCAGCGCGCGCCGGGTATCGTCGAATACGTAGCCGGCGATGTTGCCGATGCCTGCAAAGCGCAGTTCCGACGCCGCGTAATCGATACGGGCAGCGGCCAGCGCGGCGCCGCGGGTGCCGCGCAGCGCGTCGTGCGCGGCGTGGACGACGTCCGAGGCGGTGGCCAGGGTACGGGCCGGATTGTCCAGCACGCTGATTGCGGCCGCCGACGCGCTCGCCGCATGCGGTCCATGCCCGAGCCCATCGGAGGCGATCAGCGTGGCCCCTCCCGGCTCGCAGCGCACACCCCAGCCGTCGCCGCATTCGTCCTCGCCGGCCAGTGGCGTCAGCAGCGCCGCGACCTCGAGCCCGCAGGCGTCCGGCGGCGGCTCGTCGCGCCACAGCCGCATGAAGAAGATCGTCCCCTTCCCCGGCTGCGAATAGACATCGAATTCATCGGCCTGGCGCCGCATGGCGCCCAGGCCCGTGCCGGCCGTACCGGCGGTCGACATCCCGTCGACCAGGCTGGCCGACAGGTCCGAGATACCGGGCCCCTCGTCGAGCGCCAGCACGTCGACGCCGACGCCGGCGGTCGACTGGGCCGGCCCGATGTGGATCACGCCGCGGTCGGCGTGCTTGAGGATATTGGTGGCTGCTTCGGTCACGATCAGGGCCAGCTTGCCGGCCCGGGTTTCACTGAAACCCAGGCTGTCTGCCAGCTTCTGCCCTTCCCTGCGCGCCGCCGCGACATCGCTGGCGTGTTCGATCGAACACACCAGTTGCGGCGTCAACGAACTTATCATCGTTTCCATTTCACTATCAGCACTGCTGTCCCTTCGCCGGGGCGGCTTTCGACCTCGAACTCGTCGACCAGGCGCTTGGAGCCGCCGAACCCGAGGCCGAGGCCCCCGCCGGTGGTGAAGCCGTCGCGCAGCGCGCTGTCGATGTCGGCGATGCCCGGGCCGGCATCGACGAAAATCAGGCCGACGCCATGGCGCACGCCGTCGTCGAGTGCATCGAGATGGACTTCGCCGCCGCCGCCGTACTTGATGGTATTGCGCGCCAGTTCGCTGGCGGCCGTCACCAGCTTGGTCTGGTCGACCAGCGACAGCGCGATTCCCACCGCGCGTTCGCGCACCTGTTTGCGCAGTCCCACGACATCCTCGTCCGAGCGCAGGCGCAGGGTGACCCGCGCGGTGCGTTGCTGGCGGTGCAGTTCCAGCAACTCGGTATCGAACGGGACTGCATTGGTTTGCGCGTCGCTCATTAGCTGAAGCTCTTTCCTAACAGCGCCATGCCTTTTTCGACATTCAGCGCCGTCTTGACGCCATGCAGCGTCAGGCCGAGTTCGACGAGGGTAATGGCCACCGCCGGCTGCATGCCGACGACGACCGTCTGGGCGTCGAGCACGCGCGCCATGGCGGCGGTATTGCTGATCATGCGGCCGATGAAGGAGTCGACCAGGTCGAGCGCCGAGATATCGATCAGCACGCCCTTGGCGCCGTCGCTGACGATGCGCCCGGTCAGGTCGTCCTGCAGCGTCATGGCCAGGCGGTCATGCATGTCGACCTGAATCGTCACCAGCAGCAGGTCGCCCATGCGGAGGATAGGAATCCGTTCCATGTCGTGCGCTTAGGCCCTGTTGAGGGTGATGGTGGTGCCGGTGCGTTCCAGCGCCACCAGGAAGGCGTCGGCCAGCGTGGCCTTGGTGATCACGTCTTCCAGGTTCACGCCGAGATGCACGATGGTTTGGGCGATCTGCGGGCGGATGCCGCTGATGATGCAGTCCGCGCCCATCAGGCGGGCCGCCGCAATGGTCTTCATCAGGTGCTGCGCCACCAGGGTGTCGACGGTCGGCACGCCGGTGATGTCGATGATGGCGATGATCGCGCCGGTGTCGACGATCTTTTGCAGGATGTTTTCCATCACCACCTGGGTGCGCGCCGAGTCCAGGGTGCCGATCAGCGGCAGCGCCAGGATGCCGTTCCACAGCTTGACGACCGGCGTCGACAGCTCCAGCAGTTCCTGCTGCTGGCGCACGATGATCTGGTCCTTGGTCTTCTGGAACACTTCGATGGTGTACAGGCCCAGCTGGTCCAGCAGGGTGCTCACCAGCCACGAGGCACGGGCCAGGCCCTGCTGGTCGGCGGCAAGGCCGTCGCGCAGGCGGGCGAACACCGGCTGCTTGAACGAGAACACGAAGGTCGCGGTATCGCTTGGGGTGGAGCCCGCCTTGGCGCGCGAGGACGAAATGTCCGCCAGCAGGTCGCGCACTTCGTCCCACGAGCGGTGCTCGATGTTTTCCAGCTCGCCGCTACGGGTAGCCGCGATGAACGCCGCCAGGAACTGCTGGGTGTGCATGCGCAGTTGTTCGCGCGATGCGGTCGTACCGCGGACCATGAGCGATTCGAGTTGCGCCAGCCATTCGGCGCCGATTGCGCCCTGCTCCTGCTGGAGCAACTGGCTGATTTGGTTCGCGAGATCCGTCGTCGTCATCGTTATTTCCCTTGTCGAATATTGGATTTTGGTGACGCCTGTGCTCGATATGGCCAGACGTCATTGGAATTCTGTTAAACGGCCAACTATACCATTTGGAGTGTTAGATAGATGGCACTGTTGAATTGATTGCAGGACAAATTTGCTTCCGGACGAAAAGTGGCTGAGGAATTTGGTGAGATGTACCACAACGGTGCATTTCCGGGTCATGCCGGGCGGGTTTGCCCATGAAAAAACCGCCAGGCTCACGCACTGGCGGTTTTTTCGATCGAAGCGGCGAACCGCTCCGGCTCAGCGCAAATTACTGCGCCGCGCCTTCGACCGGATCAGCAGCCTTCATCGACAGCTTCAGACGGCCGCGCTCGTCGGTCTCGAGGACCTTCACGCGCACTTGCTGGCCTTCTTTCAGGTAGTCGGCGACGGCGTTGACGCGCTCGTTGGCGATCTGCGAGATGTGCAGCAGGCCGTCCTTGCCTGGCATGACCTGGACGATGGCGCCGAAGTCCAGCAGCTTGAGCACGGTGCCGTCGTAGGTCTTGCCCACTTCGACCGATGCGGTCAGCTCTTCGATGCGGCGCTTGGCTTCCTGGCCGGCGGCGGCGTCGACCGACGCGATCGTGACCACGCCTTCGTCGCTGATGTCGATCTGGGTGCCGGTTTCTTCGGTCAGCGCGCGGATGACGGCGCCGCCCTTGCCGATGACGTCACGGATCTTTTCCGGGTTGATGCGGATGGTGATCAGGCGCGGTGCGAAGTCCGACAGCTCGGTCTTCACGGTCGGCATGGCCTTCTGCATTTCGCCCAGGATGTGGTGGCGCGCTTCCTTGGCTTGCGCCAGTGCCACCTGCATGATTTCCTTGGTGATGCCCTGGATCTTGATGTCCATCTGCAGCGCGGTGATGCCGGCTGGGGTACCTGCGACCTTGAAGTCCATGTCGCCGAGGTGGTCTTCGTCACCCAGGATGTCGGTCAGGACGGCGAACTTGCCGCCTTCCTTGATCAGGCCCATCGCGATACCGGCGACGTGCGCCTTCATCGGGACGCCCGCATCCATCAGCGCCAGGCAGCCGCCGCAGACCGAAGCCATCGACGAGGAGCCGTTCGACTCGGTGATTTCCGAGACCAGGCGCACCGAGTAGCTGAAATCTTCAGGGTTGGGCAGCGCAGCGACCAGCGCGCGCTTGGCCAGGCGGCCGTGGCCGATTTCGCGGCGCTTCGGGGTGCCTACACGGCCGGTTTCGCCGGTGGCGAACGGAGGCATGTTGTAGTGCATCATGAAGTCGTCGGTGTACTCGCCCATCAGCGCATCGATCTTCTGGCTGTCGCGGGCGGTGCCGAGGGTCGCGATGACCAGCGCCTGGGTTTCGCCGCGGGTGAACAGGGCCGAACCGTGGGTACGTGGCAGGACGCTGGTGCGGATTTCGATAGGACGCACGGTGCGGGTGTCGCGGCCGTCGATGCGTGGCTCGCCGTTCAGGATCTGCGAACGCACGACCTTGGCTTCCATGTCGAACAGGATGTTGCCGACATCGCCAGCCTCGGCGCTGACGCCCTGGGTTGCCAGGGCAGCCATGACTTCCGACGACAGCGACTTCAGCTTTTGCTGGCGCGCCGACTTTTCGCGGGTCTGGTAGGCGTCGCGGATCTTCTCGGCGGCCAGGTCGGTCACGCGGGCGATCAGTTCTTCGTTCTTCGGCGCCGGGTTCCACTCGACTTCCGGCTTGCCGCCTTCGGCCACCAGGTCGTGGATCGCGTCGATGACGACACGCATCTGGTCGTGGCCGAAGACGACCGCGCCGAGCATGACTTCTTCCGACAGTTGCTGGGCTTCCGATTCCACCATCAGGACGGCGGTTTCGGTGCCTGCCACGACCAGGTCCATCTGCGAGGTCTTCAGCTCGGTGGTGGTCGGGTTCAGGATGTACTGGCCGTTCGCGTAGCCGACGCGCGCTGCGCCGATCGGGCCGCTGAACGGGATGCCGGCGATGCACAGCGCAGCCGAGGCGCCGATCATGGCAGGGATGTCCGGATCGATTTCAGGATTGACCGACAGGACGTGGATGATGACCTGGACTTCGTTCAGGTAGCCTTCCGGGAACAGCGGGCGGATCGGACGGTCGATCAGGCGCGAGGTCAGCGTTTCCTTTTCGGACGGACGGCCTTCACGCTTGAAGAAACCGCCAGGGATCTTACCCGCAGCATAGGTTTTCTCGATGTAGTCGACGGTCAGCGGGAAGAAATCCTGGCCCGGCTTGGCGTCCTTGCGTGCGACCACGGTTGCCAGCACGACGGTATCTTCAACCGACACCAGGACGGCGCCGCTAGCCTGGCGGGCGATCTCGCCCGTCTCCAGGGTGACCGAGTGTTGACCGTACTGGAAGGTTTTCGAAACTTTGTTAAACATGGGTAATCCCTTTCATTTTGCCGACAGATTTTCAGGAGCTGTCGTTCACCTCACCACAGGGCGAAGCGCTAGGCGCCGCCATTTACTACCAACAACAAAACTGCACACTACTAAAACAAAAAATGCCCGCGACAGCTAGCTGGCGCAGGCATTTCCTGACTAAATCGTCAGACCCAAGCGATTACTTACGCAGGCCGAGTTTGGCGATCAGGTCGCGGTAACGGGTAGCGTCCTTGCTTTTCAGGTAGGACAGCAGGCTCTTGCGGCGGTTGACCATCATGATCAGACCACGACGCGAGTGGTGATCCTTCTGGTGTGCCTTGAAGTGGCCGTTCAGTTCGTTGATGCGTGCGGTCAGCAGTGCGACCTGGACTTCCGGCGAGCCGGTATCGTTCTGGCCACGTGCGTTGTCCGCGATGATCGCGGCTTTGTTGATGTGTTCTACGGACATGATGTTACCTTTCACATGCGGTGCATGAGTCGAAACCCAGCGCACCGTGATTAACAAAAATCCTGCCCAAAACGGGCAGACCCGCCAGTATAGGGGAAAACCGGGCGTGCGGCCACTATTTGCGGCGGCCGGATGGGGCATCATGGCCTTGCATGGCCATTTGACGGAGGTAAGCGATGAAATCATTAGTCAGGATGACAACACTTGCCGCCCTCGTCCTGCTCGGTGGCTGCGCCGGGATGATCCGGCAGGCGCCGAGCCCGGGCGATCCGGCGGCCGTGGTGCAGCAGAAGATGGGGACGCCGACTGCCGTCTACCGGATTGGCGCCGACCAGGTCTTCGAGTACGCGACCGGCCCGATGGGCCAGCAGACCTTCATGGCGCGCATTGGGTCCGACGGCCATCTCGCGTCCTGGGAGCAGGTGCTCACCAGCGAAAAGTTCGCCACCGTGAAGATCGATACGGCGACCAAGGACGACATGCTGCGCACGTTTGGGCGCCCGGCCGAGGTCTCGCGCGTGGCGATGCACGACTACGAAGTCTGGTCCTACCGCTACAAGGAAGCCGGCGTGTGGAACTCGCTGATGCATGTGCACTTCGACCGCCAGGGCATCGTGCGGCAGATGATGAACGGGCCGGATCCGCTGTATGAGCCGCGCGACCGGCAGGGACCCTGATCAGCGCCCTGCTGCTGCGTCCTTGCTGCTGGCCGGCTCTCGCCCGCCGTCGCTGCGCACGAAGGCCTCCACCACATCGAGCGTCGGCGCCAGCCGGCGCAGCGGCGTCGACAAGGACGCGACCAGCGTGACGTGATTGACGCCGTCGTAATACAGCTCCTGCACCGGCACCTGGGCAGTGCGCAGGCGCGCAGCCAGGCCGCCGGTATTGCGCGCCGGGTTGACGAGATTATCCGAATTGGCGGCAACCAGCAGCGCGGGCGGCGCCTTGTTTGTTACGTGGCTGGCCGGCTGCGAATCCAGCGGCGTGTCGGGGTATAAAAAGACCGGACGCGTGGTGCGGTTCGTCACCGGCAGGAAGTCGTACGGACCGGCCAGGCCAATCCAGCCGCGCAGCGCCTGCGGCGTGCTCCCCTGCTTTTCCAGCCAGCGCGCATCCAGCGCCAGCATCGCGGCGTTATATGCTCCGGCGCTGTGCCCCATCAGGAAGATCTTCGCAGGGTCGCCGCCATGCGCTGCGATCTCGCGCCGGGTCCAGGCCACGGCCTGCGCCGAATCGTCGAGGAAGTCCGGGTAGCGCACTTCGGGGTACAGCCGGTAATCGGGTATCACCACCACGAAGCCGCGTGCGGCCAGGGCGCGGCCGACGAAGGCGTAGTCCTTGCGCTCGCCGCTGACCCAGTTGCCGCCGTAGAAAAAGACGATGACGGGGGCATTCGTGGAGCCAGGGGCTGGCTGGTAGATGTCCAGCAGGCGCCGATTTCCGGCGGCGTAGCGCAGGCCGGTGGTGGCGCGGGCTTCCCCTTGGGGCGATACCGCGTTGACGACGGAGAGCGGCGAGCAGGCGGAGAGCGATGCGGCTAGAAACAGGGTAGCGGCGAAGGCCGCGATGGCGGATATGGTCATCAGGCGGGCCGTTGATGGGGACGGCCCGAGTATAGGGGTGAGGCGAGGGAAAGGCGCGCACCCGAGCGCCCTGCCCCATCCCACCTAGCGCCGAACGCTGTGATCCGTCTCGTCGTCGCTCGGAATGATGCTCACCGGTTTGCCCTTGGCGAAGCGCCAGATGAACACCGCATAGCCCGACAAGCCGTAGATCACGAAGATCGGCCACAGCACTTTCGGCGGGTCGATCGCCAGCAGCGCGAGGGCCAGGGCAATCAGGAACACCACGATGAAGGGCACCGACTTGCGGAAATTCACGTCCTTGAAGCTGTAGAAGGGCACGTTCGACACCATCGTCAGGCCCGCGAACACCGCGATGGCCCAGCTCACCCAGTCCACCTGGCGCGAGCTGATGTTGATGTCGGGGTCGGTCATCATCATGATGAAGCCGACCACCAGCGCCGCCGCCGCCGGGCTGGGCAAGCCCTGGAAGAAGCGCTTGTCGACCACCTCGATATTGGTATTGAAGCGGGCCAGGCGCAGCGCGGCGCCGGCGCAATAGATGAAGGCCGCGATCCAGCCGAGCTTACCCAGGCCGCGCAGCGACCATTCGTAGATCACCAGGGCCGGCGCGGCCCCGAAGGACACCATGTCCGACAGCGAGTCGTACTGCGCGCCGAATTCCGACTGGGTGTTGGTCAGGCGCGCAATGCGCCCGTCCAGGCCATCGAGGATCATCGCGATGAACACGGCCCAGCAGGCATGCTCGAAGCGCTGGTTCATCGCCATGACGATCGCGTAGAAGCCGCAGAACAGCGCGCCGGTCGTGAACGCGTTTGGCAGCAGGTAGATGCCGCGGCCGCGTTCGCCCTGGATGCGGTCTTTCCGGCGTCCAAAGTTTTTCAGACGGGAAAATCGTGGCGCTTTGGGCGCTGAGCCAGGTGGCCTACGGCGTGGAAAATTTGGCATAAGGTTCCATATTCAAGTAATGCTGTTTCCGCATTATAGAGGCGGAAACAGTCCCTTAGCGAATCGCCAAGCTTTACTTGAATCGCACCTTGCCTACCAGGCGCATCTGGAGAGTCGTTTCTCCTGGCTCAAAACTCGGTTCCGGCATCTGGTCGGCCATTTCGCGCTTGGCGCTCATTTGCATCATCCTCGGGGCGGCGGCTGCCTGCGCGTCGCCCGCATAGTTGCCGGAGCCCTCGAAATCGACCGTATCGAGCACGGCTTCGGCCGGGTTGCGTCCCATGGCGCCGGCGATCGAAGCGATGCGCGCATTCAGGTTGCGGTAGGTGGCGGCAATGCGCTGGTCATCGAGCTTCTTTTCGGTTTCCGGGCTCAGGCCAAAGTTCACGCCATTGATTTGCAGAACTTGTTGCGCAGCAGCGGCGGTCTTCGGCAGGCTGGCCAGGTTCTTCGTGGTCACTTCCAGGTATTGCCCGACGCGCCAGGCGATCGGCACCGGCCTGGCCGGGAGTCGCGTGGCAGGCTGCGGCATCGGCGGCACTTCCGGGTAGACCGGGTAGGTGTAATAGCCCATGGTCTTGAGCTCGGCCTTTGGGTCGGCGCGGCGCACGATGTCGGTGCCTTCCTTCATCTTGCGGTTCACGCGCGCGGCAGCGGCGTTCTTGTCCTTGTCGTGCTCTTCGACGGCAAAGGTGACCACGGCCTGGTCGTTGGCAGCCTTGACCTCGCCGAAGGCCGGCACCACGACCAGCGTGCCGCTGGTGGATGGCGCAGCGAGGGTCTGCGCCTGGGCCTGGAAGGCAAAGACGAGCGCAGCGGCGACGAGGGTTGTGGAAAGCTTCATTGTTGTTCTCCTGTGAGTTGCGGGTGTCCGCATCACTTATACGATACTGTCTTCACAACTTCCATCGTGTTTTTGTAATGGAAAGTTGCAACTGACTCGCTGGAGAAACAGGTGTCTTGTCCGGACGGGGCTCGCATACGTGATTTGAACGCGCGGGCAGAATCTGCCCACCCTACGGTGATACGTATGACCCGATATTTGCATCCCGGTGATACGCAAAACGAATCACCGGGGAATCACACTCAGTTCTTCGACTGATCCACCAGCTTGTTCTTCGCAATCCACGGCATCATCGCGCGCAGCTTCGCACCAACCTCTTCGATCGGATGCTCGGCCGTCAAGCGGCGGCGCGAGATCAGGGTCGGCGCACCAGCCTTGTTCTCGAGGATGAAGCTCTTCGCGTACTCGCCGGTCTGGATGTCCTTCAGACACTGGCGCATCGCTTCCTTGGTCGCCGAGGTGACGACCTTCGGGCCGGTGACGTACTCGCCGTATTCCGCGTTGTTCGAGATCGAGTAGTTCATGTTGGCGATGCCGCCTTCGTAGATCAGGTCGACGATCAGCTTCAGTTCGTGCAGGCATTCGAAGTAGGCCATCTCCGGCGCGTAGCCCGCTTCGGTCAGGGTCTCGAAGCCCGCCTTGATCAGTTCCACCGCACCGCCGCACAGCACGGCCTGCTCGCCGAACAGGTCGGTCTCGGTCTCTTCGCGGAAGTTGGTCTCGATGATGCCGGCGCGCCCGCCCCCATTGGCCATCGCGTACGACAGCGCGATGTCGCGCGCCGAGCCGGATTTATCCTGGTAGACCGCGATCAGGTGCGGCACGCCGCCGCCCTGCTTGTAGGTGTTGCGCACGGTGTGGCCCGGGGCCTTCGGCGCGATCATGATCACATCCAGGTCGGCGCGCGGCACCACCTGGCCATAATGCACGTTGAAGCCGTGGGCAAAGGCCAGCACCGCACCCTGCTTCGCGTTCGGTTCGACGTTCTGCTTGTAGACTTCGGCGATGTTCTCGTCCGGCAGCAGGATCATGATGATGTCGGCAGCCTTGACCGCTTCATCGACGTCAAGCACCTTCAGGCCGGCCTGCTCGACCTTGTTCCACGAAGCGCCGCCGCGGCGCAGGCCGACGGTGACGTTGACGCCCGATTCGCTCAGGTTCTGTGCGTGCGCGTGGCCCTGGGAGCCGTAGCCGATGATGGCGACGTTCTTGCCTTTGATGAGGGAGAGGTCGCAGTCTTTGTCGTAAAAAACGTTCATTTGTCAGGTCCAGTATATGTTTGTGGTGGTATGCAGATTCAAGTTGAACGCGCGGTCGGCGGAGCCGGCCACCCTACACTTTTAGAATACGTTCGCCGCGGCCGATGCCGGAGCCGCCGGTACGGACGGTCTCCAGGATCGAGGCGCGGTCGAGGGCGCCGATGAAGGCATCGAGCTTGCTCTTGGCGCCGGTCAGTTCGATCGTGTAAGTCTTCTCGGTCACGTCGATGATCCGGCCGCGGAAGATGTCGGCGGTGCGCTTGACTTCCTCGCGCTCCTTGCCGACCGCCCGCACCTTGATGAGCATGAGCTCGCGCTCGATGTGTTCGCCCTCGGTCAGGTCCACCACTTTCACCACTTCGATCAGGCGGTTCAGGTGCTTGGTGATCTGCTCGATGATGTCGTCCGAGCCGCTGGTGACGATGGTCATGCGCGACAGGGTCGCGTCTTCGGTCGGCGCCACGGTCAGGGTTTCGATGTTGTAGCCGCGTGCCGAAAACAGCCCGACCACGCGCGACAGCGCGCCGGCTTCGTTCTCGAGGAGGACGGAGATGATGTGTCGCATTACAGGTCCTCCGATCCGAGCAGCATTTCACTCAAGCCGGCGCCGGCCTTCACCATCGGCCAGACGTTCTCGCTCTGGTCGGTCAGGAAGTTCATGAATACCAGGCGGTCCTTCATCGCGAAGGCTTCACGCAGCGAACCCTCGACGTCGCCCGGCTTCTCGATGCGCATGCCCACGTGGCCATAGGCCTCGGCCAGCTTTTCGAAGTCCGGTAAAGAGTCCATATAGGACTCGGAGTAGCGCGAGCCGTAGTCGATCTGCTGCCACTGGCGGACCATGCCCAGGAAGCGGTTGTTCAGCAGGATGATCTTCGGCGTCAGGTGATACTGCTTGCAGGTTGCGAGCTCCTGGATGCACATCTGGATCGAGCCCTCGCCGGTGACGCAGGCCACCGTCGCGCCGGGGTTGGCCATCTGCACGCCCATCGCGTACGGCAGGCCTACGCCCATCGTGCCCAGGCCGCCGGAATTGATCCAGCGGCGCGGCTTGTCGAAGCCGTAGTACTGCGCGGCCCACATCTGGTGCTGGCCGACGTCCGAGGTGATGAAGGCGTCGCCGTTGGTGACCCGGTGCAGCTGCTCGATCACCGCCTGCGGCTTGATCAGCTCATTCGACGGAGCATAGGCCAGGCAATCCTTGCCGCGCCATTCGGCGATCTGCTTCCACCAGCCCTGCAGCGCGTTGGTATTCGGGGAAGCGGCATTCGCATCCAACTGCGCCAGCAGTTCGACCAGCACGTCCTTGACGTTGCCGACGATCGGGATGTCGACCTTGACGCGCTTGGAAATCGACGAAGGGTCGATGTCGATGTGGATGATCTTGCGCGGGTGCGAGGCGAAGTGCTTGGGGTTGCCGATCACGCGGTCGTCGAAACGGGCGCCGATGGCAATCAGGACGTCGCAGTTCTGCATCGCCATGTTGGCCTCATACGTGCCGTGCATGCCCGGCATGCCGACATAGTGCGGGCTGCTGGCGCGCGAGCCGCCCAGGCCCATCAGCGTATTCGTCACCGGGAAGCCGAGCTTGTCGACCATGCGGTTCAGTTCATTCGACGCATTCGCCAGGATCACGCCGCCGCCCGCATAGATCATCGGGCGCTCGGCCTGCAGCAACAGTTGCACGGCCTTGCGGATCTGGCCCGCATGGCCCTTGTCGACCGGCTTGTAGGAACGCATCTCGATCTCGCGAGGGTAGTCGTACACACACTTGTGCATGCTGATGTCCTTCGGGATATCGACCAGCACGGGGCCGGGACGGCCGGTGCGGGCGATGAAGAAGGCTTTCTTGATGGTGGTGGCCAGGTCCTTGACGTCCTTGACCAGGAAGTTGTGCTTGACCACCGGACGCGTGATGCCGACGGTATCGCATTCCTGGAAGGCGTCCTGGCCGATCGCATGGCTCGGCACCTGGCCCGTGATGACGACCATCGGGATCGAATCCATGTAGGCCGTCGAGAGACCCGTGACGGCATTGGTCACGCCGGGGCCCGAGGTGACCAGGGCGACGCCCACGGTGTTCGAGCTGCGCGAATAGGCGTCGGCGGCATGCACCGCGGCCTGTTCGTGGCGGACGAGGACGTGCTGGAATTTGTCCTGTTTGAAGATGGCGTCGTAGATGTAGAGGACTGCCCCGCCCGGATAACCGAAGACGTGCTTGACGCCCTCTTCCGCGAGACAACGCACCACTATTTCAGCGCCCGTGATGGGGACTGATGCTTCGTTATTCATGTCATTCCTTTCAAGACCCGGAGGGTGTTTTGATCGGATGCCCGTTCCTAACGAGGTGCAAAATGCGCAACAACCCTCATGCGTCCCTTCTCTCTGCGGTCACGCGGGTGGTTCAGGACGCCGTAGGGTCCTTACGCACGGGCGCTGGGCGCAACTCGTTCGGCTTGAGTGTTTGTGGCGTTTTTGTGCATCTCTCGCGCTTTTGGCGCGGGTCGGAGCAAACTGCCTACAAATGAAAGCGCGTCGATCCAGGCAAGGCCTTATGTGCCGTGCAGGATGACCGGAGAGCTTCGAGGGTGCAAAGCGTTCAATCACATTACTGCGTTGCACCATTTTGGTCAAGACTTCAAGAAAAAATATTCGCCGCCCGGGCCGGAGGACGCTGCTGCGCAATTTCGATGCACCTTCGTGGGATTTTTGCTACGATTCGTGAGTTTTCCTCACGGCACCGCTTGACCGCCCCTTTCACGACGCATGGCCACAGATAAAGAACTCAACGACTTCCTCGAGAATGTCGAACGGCGCGCGTTCAAGCAGGCGGTCTATGCGGTACGCAAGGACGAGTCGGCGCTCGACATCGTGCAGGACGCGATGATCAAGCTGGCCGAGAAATACGGCGACAAACCGGCTGCCGAGCTGCCGATGCTGTTCCAGCGTATTTTGCAGACGACCATCCTCGACTACTTCCGCCGCGAAAAGGTGCGCAATACCTGGGTGAGTTTGTTCTCGGGCTTCAGCCGGCCGGATAGTGATGATGAGGAATTTGATATACTTTCCTCCTACGAAGCCGAGGCTGGAACGGCCGCCGCCGAATCGAGCGCGGACCAGTTTGAGCGCGCGCAAACCTTGCGTATCATCGAACAGGAAGTAGAAAAGCTCCCGACGCGTCAACGGGAAGCCTTCCTCATGCGTTACTGGCAGGATATGGACGTGGCCGAGACGGCCGAAGCGATGGGTTGTTCCGAGGGGAGCGTCAAGACGCACTGCTCCCGCGCTACTCACGCTCTCGCCGCGGCGCTCAAGGCCAAGGGAATCAAGCTATGAACACGGACGACATCAATCTGGCGTACAAGGTACGCCATGCCCTGAACGAGAGCCTCGACGCGCTGCCGGCTGCAACCGGCGAGCGCCTGGCTGCCGCGCGTGCGCGCGCCCTGTCGCGCAAGAAGGCCGATGTGCCGGGCGTCGCTACGCCGGGCGTCGCTACGTCGCGCGCAGCCGTGCGTCCGGCCAGGCGCCCTTGGTTCGACATCCAGGCCCTGTTCACCGGTCCGGCGCTGGCGCGCCTGGCGGTCGCGGCGCCGATGCTGGCGCTGGTCTTCGGCATGGGTGGCGTCTATCAATACGAGCAACAGCAGCGCGTGGCCGCGATGGCCGAGATCGACGCCGCCGTGCTGGCCGACGAACTGCCCCTGACGGCCTACCTCGACCAGGGCTTCAACGCCTACATGGAGTCGCAACAGCGCCAGCAATGACGAAGTCCGCTCGACAGCCTCGCATCGCCGTTGTTGCAACTGCGGCAGCGGTCTTGATTGCCGGGGCCGCGACCTGGGCGGTATACAACCGGTCCGAATCGACGGCGCCCGCCGCGCGCGGCGCCGGCAACCCTGCCACCACCTCCGCCGGCGCCAAGCCGGCCGCCAAGACCCTCGACAAGCCGCTCTGGCGCGAACTCTCGCGCAGCCAGCAGGCCGCGCTCAAGCCGCTGCAGGCCGAATGGGACGGCATGGACGGCATGCGCAAGCGCCGCTGGCTCGAGCTGTCGCACCGCTTCGCCTCGATGAACCCGTCCGAGCAAAGCCGCGTGCACGAGCGCATGCGCCAGTGGATGCGCCTGACGCCAGCCCAGCGCAACCTCGCGCGCGAGAACTACAGCAAGACCCGCAAGCTCGCGCCCGGCGAAAAGGCCGCCAACTGGGAAAGCTACAAGCAGCTGTCTCCCGAAGAACGGCGCAAGCTCGCGCGATCCGGCACGTCCCGCCCGCAAGGCATGCCCGCCGTGCCGCAGGCGCCGGTCATCGACATGCCGACTCCCTGCCCGCCGGGCGCCATGCGCCGCGGCACCGCCTGCATCCTGCCGACCGCTCCTGCGCCGTCCGCGGCTCCGGGTCCGGCCACCGTGCCGACCGTGACCACATCGATGCCGCCAGCCGCCGCGCCCGCACCCGCGACTTCCACTTCCGCCGCCCCGCCCTCACCGAATGCAAGCAACTAATCCTGTCATCGTCGCCACGCCGACCATCCGCCGTCGTCTCTTTTCCATGCTGTACGAATTCTTCCTGCTGCTGTCGGTCCAGATCCTGGCCGTGGCGCTCTACCTGCTGGTGACGCTGAACAGCCAGCATCCGGTGGCCGAACAGGGCCGCAACCTGTTCGTGCTGCTGGTGACGGCCGTGTACTTCATCTACTGCTGGACCGGGAGCGGGCATACCCTGGCCATGAAGACCTGGCGCATCAAGCTGGTGAAACTGGGCTACGCGAAGGTGCCGATCAAGACGGCGGCGCTGCGCTTCCTGTTCGCGTGGGGGTGGTTCCTGCCGGCGCTGCTGGTGTGCTGGGCGTTCGGATTGCGCGGCAAGCAGGTGGCGTTTGCCTTGATGGCGGGGATGGCGGCGTGGGCGCTGACGGCGTTCCTGGACAAGGACCGGCAGTTCCTGCACGACCGGCTGGCGGGGACGCGCCTGATTGCGTTGCCGAAGGTGGTGCGGAAGTAGCCAGGTTCGCGCACCGCGCCGCAATTGCCCGAAAAACGTGGCGAATTTTAGAACCGCTCGTAATCCAGCAAATACCTCCACTCCCCCACCGCCAGCCCCGCCAGCGGCACGCGTCCGATGCGAATCCGGCGCATGTCGACGATCTCCAGCCCGACCTCGCCACACATGTGGTTGATCAGCCCCGGCTTCACATCCTTCAGCGCGAAGCGCAGCCGGCATTCGTTCTGCCAGCTCACCTTCATCGGCGCGATCGGCTTGCCGCTGAACTTCAGGCCGTGGTTGAGCAGCGCCAGGCCGCCTTCCTTGATCGTGCCCGACACTTCGACGATGTATTCCTGCTCCACCTTGGCCGCGTCGTCCACGAGTTTGCGCACCACGCGGAAGTCCTGCGAATAGATCACCAGGCCGCTCGCATCGGTTTCGAGCGGCGTGCACAGGGTGAGCTTGTTCAGGTGGCGCTTGAGGAAGCGCTGCTGGCCGTGGCCCTGCGCGGCATGCTTCTCGGGCGTGAGGCAGCCAAGTGCCGGCTCGCCGCGCGCGCCGACGCCGGAATTCGCTCCGGCCGGCTTGTACAGCAGGATGGTGACGGGCGGCGCTTCCTCGCTTGATGCGCCCGGTTTCACGTGCACTTCCTGGCCCGGGAGCACGCGGCTGGCCGGGTCTTCATTGACCTCGCCGTCGACGCTGACGCCGCCGCCGGCGATATAGCGCTCCGCCTCGGCGCGCGAGCAGCCCAGCTGGGCGGCCACGCGCTTGGCCAGGCGGATGCCGTCATCGACGGGCTTCAATTGTTCAGTCATGCCTGCCATCCCGCGAAGAAGTTCTTGAAGACGTCGACCGTGCGTTCGACATCGGCCCTGGAGACGTCCAGGTGGGTCACCAGGCGCATGCGCGGGCCGACCGTGGCGCGGATACCCTCGCGGGTCAAGGCCTGCTTCAGCGGCTCGCAGGCGCTTGCTGGAACGTCCATCCAGAAGATGTTGGTCTGTGGCGTGCCTACCTTCAGTGCCTCGATCTCCGACAGGCCGCGCGCAAGAAGCGCGGCATTGTCATGGTCCTCGGCCAGACGCTGCACGTTGTGCTCGAGCGCGTACTGGCCGGCCGCCGCGATCACGCCGGCCTGGCGCATGCCGCCGCCCAGCATCTTGCGCCAGCGCTTGCCCTGCTCGATGAAGGCCTTGGGGCCCAGCAGCAAGGAGCCGACCGGCGCGCCCAGGCCTTTCGACAGGCAGACCGAGACGGTGTCGAAACCGGCGACGACGGCGCGCAGGCTGATGGCCTGCTCCACGGCCGCATTGCAGATGCGCGCACCGTCCAGGTGGGTCGCCAGGCCCTTGTCGTGGGCCAGCTTGGTGGCAGCCGCCACGTAGTCGCGCGGCAGCACGCGCCCGCCGATGGTGTTTTCCAGCGCCAGCAAACGGGTGCGCGCGAAGTGGATGTCGTCGGGCTTGATACAGGCCTCGATGTCCGTCAAGGCGATGCTGCCGTCCGGCTGGTTCGCGATCGGCTGCGGCTGGATACTGCCCAGCACCGCGGCGCCGCCGCCTTCGTATTTGTAGGTGTGCGCTTCCTGGCCAACCAGGTATTCGTCGCCGCGCCCGCAGTGGGTCATCAAGGCGATCAGGTTGGTCTGCGTGCCCGAGGGCGCGAACAGGCCGGCTTCGTAACCGAACAGATCGGCCGCGTATTCCTGCAGGCGGTTGACCGCCGGGTCGTCGCCGTAGACGTCGTCGCCGACCTCGGCGCGTCCCATGGCCGCCAGCATCGCGCTGGAGGGCTGGGTGACGGTGTCGCTGCGCAGGTCGATCCAGTTGTTCTTGTCGCTCATCTCGTTCTCAATCCGTAGTCGAAGTCTCAGCTTGCGAGGTGTAGAAACGCGCCTTCATTTCATCCAGTCCCAGCTCGGCCAGCACTTCGTGCAGGCGTTCGGCCGGGCGGCGGCGCGGCAGGTTCTTGTAGGTAGCGACGATCAGCTCGTTCTTCATCGAATGCTCCCAGCCCACCAGCTCCGTTACGGTGACCTGGTAGCCGTGGCTTTCCAGCTGCAGGCAGCGCAGCACGTTGGTCAGCTGGCTGCCGAATTCGCGGGTGTGGATCGGGTGGCGCCAGATCTCGGTCAGCGCGCTGCGGCCCAGGTCCTTGCCCTTGTTCTTGCGCAGCACGGTCGCGATCTCGGCCTGGCAGCACGGCACCAGCACCATGTGCTTGGCTTTCTTCTTGAGCGCGAAGTCGATGGCGTCGTCGGTGGCCGTGTTACAGGCGTGCAGCGCGGTAACGATGTCGATGGTTTCCGGCAGTTTGCTCGAGGTGGTCGACTCGGCGACCGACAGCGGCAGGAAGGACATGCCGCCAAATCCCAGGCGCGCGGCCAGCTCGGCGGACTTCTGCACCAGCTCTTCGCGCGTCTCGATGCCGTAGATGTGCGAACCGTCATCCAGCCCCTTGAAGAACAGGTCGTAGAGGATGAAGCCGAGGTAGGACTTGCCGGCGCCGTGGTCGACCAGCGAGACGCCCTGCTTCTCGGACTGCACATCGCGCAGCAGCGGCTCGATGAAGTTGTACAGGTGGTAGACCTGCTTGAGCTTGCGGCGGCTGTCCTGGTTCAGTTTGCCGTCGCGCGTGAGGATGTGCAGTTCCTTGAGCAGTTCGATCGACTGCCCTGGACGGACTTCCGGCGGCAGTTCGATGACTGCCGCGGATTTGGTGGGGGGTGGTTTAATGTGCTTCATCGATCCATGCTGCCTGTATGGCTTCCAGTACGCGTTCGCCGCCGCGCGTGCGGTCGTCGTCGAAGCCGTCGAGGCCGACGACCCAATTGTGGAGGTCGACGAAGCGCACGGTGGCGGGGTCGACCTCGGGATACTTTTCAAGCAGGGATTCGGCGATGGCGCTGACGTCAGTCCACTTCATGTTCGGCTCCCGCCCACCAGGAATGTCAGTGGTTTTTTTCGGCTGCGTGGTTGATGGTGTACTTCGGGATTTCGACGACCAGGTCTTCGTCGGCGACGATCGCCTGGCAGGACAGGCGCGAATTCGGCTCCAGGCCCCAGGCCTTGTCCAGCATGTCTTCTTCTTTTTCTTCCTGCTCGTTCAGCGAGGCGAAACCTTCGCGCACGATGATGTGGCAGGTGGTGCAGGCGCAGACGCGGTCACAGGCGTGCTCGATCTCGATGTCGTTTTCCAGCAGCACGTCGCAGACCGACTTGCCGGCCGGAGATTCCAGCACGGCGCCTTCCGGGCACAGGACTGGATGGGGGAGGATGACGATTTGTGGCACTTGATACCTCGTTGATTTGTTTTTCGTGGGGTTGCGGGGAACCCGCCCACCCCACGCACAGATGATGCTTATACCTCGTCCAGCGACTTGCCCGCGAGCGCCTTGCGCACGCTCTTGTCCATGCGGCGGGCGGCGAATTCTTCGGTGCCTTTGGCCAGCGCCTGCACGGCTGCATGCAGCGCGTCCTGGCGTGCGCCCGGCTCCAGTGCCGTGTCGTTCGAGCGCGCGATCGCTTCGCGCACGCCCTGTAGCAGAACCGCCAGCGCCGCCTGCTCGGTTTCACCCAGCAGGTCGGCATCGGTGCCCAGCGCCGACTGCGTCGCCAGCAAAATGCGCTCGGCCTCGACCTGCTCTTCGCGCAATGCGCGCATCTGCATGTCGCCCTGGGCCGAAGAGTAGGAATCCTGCAGCATGCGCGCCACCTCGTCGTCGCCCAAACCGTAGGACGGCTTGACGGTGATCGAGGCTTCCACGCCCGAACGGGTCTCGCGGGCCGACACCGACAGCAGGCCGTCGGCGTCGACTTGATACGTGACGCGGATGCGCGCGGCGCCGGCTGCCATCGGCGGGATGCCGCGCAGCTCGAAGCGCGCCAGCGAGCGGCAGTCCGACACCAGCTCACGCTCGCCCTGCACCACGTGCACCGCCAGCGCGGTCTGGCCATCCTTGAAGGTGGTGAATTCCTGCGCACGTGCGCAGGGAATGGTCGAATTGCGCGGGATGATTTTTTCCACCAGGCCGCCCATCGTCTCGATGCCGAGCGAGAGAGGCGTGACGTCCAGCAGCAGCCAGTCGTCGCCTTCGGCGCGGTTACCGGCCAGCAGATTGGCCTGGATGGCGGCGCCCAGCGCCACCACCTTGTCCGGGTCGATGTTCGCGTGCGGGATGGTGTGGAAGAACTCGGACACCGCGCGACGCACGTGCGGCATGCGGGTGGCGCCGCCGACCATCACGACGCCATCCACGTCTTCCACGCTGACGTCGGCATCGCGCATGGCCTTGCGGATCGCGTTCATGGTCTTGCCGACCAGGTGCCTGGTGATCTCGGCGAAGGTCTGGGCGGTGATTCGCACCTGTACCAGCTCGCCGGATTTCAGGATCGCCTCGATGACGGTTTCGTCGCTGGTCGACAGCAGTTCCTTGGCCTGGCGCGCTTTCACCATCAGGGTGGCGGTGTCCTGGTCCGACAGCGGCGCCAGCTTGGCCTGCTCGTTGATCCAGCAGAACAGGCGGTGGTCGAAGTCGTCGCCGCCCAGGGCCGAGTCGCCGCCGGTGGACAGCACTTCGAACACGCCTTTCGAGAGCTTGAGGATCGAGATGTCGAAGGTGCCGCCGCCAAGGTCGTACACGGCGTAGACGCCTTCCCTGGCGTGGTCCAGGCCATAGGCGATGGCGGCGGCGGTCGGCTCCGACAGCAGGCGCAGGACGTTGATGCCGGCCAGCTGGGCGGCATCCTTGGTGGCCTGGCGCTGGGCGTCGTCGAAATAGGCCGGCACGGTGATGACCGCGCCCACCAGCTCGTCGCCGAGCGAATCTTCGGCGCGCTGGCGCAGCGTGGCCAGGATCTGGGCCGAGGTCTCGACCGGGCTCTTGATGCCGGCGACCGTGTTGATCTGCACCATGCCGGGGCTGTCGACGAAGTCGTAGGGCAGGTTCTCGGCGTGGGCGATGTCCTTGAGGCCGCGGCCCATGAAGCGCTTGACCGACACTACCGTGTTCTTCGGGTCGGTGGTCTGGTGCGCCTGTGCCTTGTGGCCGATGTTGGCATTGCCGTTGGCCAGGTAACGCACGACCGATGGCAGCAACTGGCGGCCGTCCTCGTCGCTCAGCACTTCCGGGATGCCGCTGCGGACGGTGGCGACGAGCGAATTGGTGGTGCCCAGGTCGATGCCGACCGCCAGGCGGTGCTGGTGCGGGGCGGTGGACATGCCGGGTTCGGCGATTTGGAGTAGTGCCATTGTGTCGAATTACCTGTTTGTTTTTATTGTGGGGTGGTCGGGCTCCCCGGCCACCCTACGATTCGATGGCCTCGAACGCGTATTGCACTTCATCCCCGAACTTATCGAGGAACATCATCGCGCGCACGCCCTGCGCCGCGGCATGATAGTCCCCGGCATCGAGCTGCCGGCCCACCTGCTCCAGCATTGCCTTGCGCTCGCGCCGCACCTGCGCATCGAGCGCGTCGAGCGCGCCGGCGTCCTTCGACGAGCGCGCATCGTCCAGTTCCTCGCGCCATTCCATCTGCTGCATCAGGAAGGCGGCCGGCATCGAGGTGTTCGACTCGGTCTGCAGATCGACGCCACCCAGCTCGCACAGGTATTGCGCGCGCTTTTGCGGGCTGCGAAGGGTTGCATAGGCCTCGTTGGCGCGGGTCGCCCACTGCATGGCGACGCGCTTTTCGGCGTCGGTTGCGTTCACGAAGCGGTCCGGGTGCACGCGGCCCTGCACTTCGCGAAAGGCCCTGTCCAGCGCGTCGGCATCGACCGTAAATTGCGCCGGGAGCTGGAACAGCTCGAAGTGATTCTGCATCATCGGTTAGATACGGAAGCTTTCGCCGCAGCCGCAGTTGTCCTTGACGTTCGGGTTGTTGAAGCGGAAGCCTTCATTCAGGCCTTCGCGCGCGAAGTCGAGCTCCGTGCCGTCGATATAGGCCAGGCTTTTCGGGTCGACGAAGACCTTCACGCCGTGCGACTCGAAGACCGAGTCTTCGGGCGTCATCTCATCGACGTACTCGAGCTTGTACGCCAGGCCGGAGCAGCCGGTCGTGCGCACACCGAAACGCAAGCCGATGCCCTTGCCCCGGCGTTCGAGGTAACGGTTGACGTGCTTCGCGGCTTTTTCGGTCAGGGTGATGGCCATAGGGCTTCGCTCCAATATCTAACGTGTTACGCCTTCGCGGCGTGCTTGCTCTTGTAATCGGCCACGGCGGCCTTGATCGCGTCTTCTGCCAGGATCGAGCAGTGGATCTTGACTGGCGGCAGCGCCAGTTCTTCCGCGATCTGGGTGTTCTTGATCGACAGCGCTTCGTCGAGCGACTTGCCCTTGACCCATTCGGTCACGAGCGAGCTCGATGCGATGGCCGAACCGCAGCCATAGGTCTTGAACTTCGCGTCTTCGATCAGGCCCTGGTCGTTGACCTTGATCTGCAGCTTCATCACGTCGCCGCAGGCCGGCGCGCCGACCATGCCGGTGCCGATCGCGTCGTCACCCTTGTCGAAGGCGCCGACGTTGCGCGGGTTCTCGTAGTGGTCCAGTACTTTGTCCGAATATGCCATGGTAGTGCTCCTAAAATTCTGTAATTAGTGGGCTGCCCATTGGATCGAATTCAAGTCGATCCCTTCCTTGAACATGTCCCACAGCGGCGACAGTTCGCGCAGTTTGCCGACCTTCGACTTCAGCAGGTTGATGGTGAAGTCGATGTCTTCTTCGGTCGTGAAGCGGCCGATGGTAAAGCGGATCGAGCTGTGCGCCAGCTCGTCGCTGCGGCCCAGGGCGCGCAGCACATACGATGGCTCCAGGCTGGCCGAGGTGCAGGCCGAACCGGACGACACGGCGATGTCCTTGATCGCCATGATCAGCGACTCGCCCTCGACGTAGTTGAACGAGACGTTCAGGTTGTGCGGCACGCGGTGCGCCATGTCGCCGTTGATGTAGGCTTCTTCGATCTCCATCAGGCCCTTGGCCAGGCGGTCGCGCAGCGCGGTGATGCGCACGATTTCCGTGTCCATCTCTTCACGGGCGATGCGGAAGGCTTCGCCCATGCCGGCGATCTGGTGGGTCGGCAGCGTGCCCGAACGCAGGCCGCGCTCATGGCCGCCGCCGTGCATCTGCGCTTCCAGGCGCACGCGCGGCTTGCGGCGCACGTACAGGGCGCCGATGCCCTTCGGGCCATAGGTCTTGTGCGCGGTGAAGGTCATCAGGTCGCACTTGGTTTTTTCCAGGTCGATGTGGACCTTGCCGGTCGCTTGCGCGGCGTCGCAGTGGAAGATGATGCCCTTCGAGCGGCACAATTCGCCGATCTCGTCGATCGGTTGAATGACGCCGATCTCGTTATTGACCAGCATGACCGAGACCAGGATGGTGTCCGGGCGGATCGCCGCGGCCAGCTGCTCGACGGTGATCAGGCCGTTGTCCTGCGGCTCGAGGTAGGTCGCATCGAAGCCGACGCGTTCGAGTTCGCGCACGGTGTCCAGCACGGCCTTGTGCTCGGTTTTCACCGTGATGATGTGCTTGCCCTTGCTCTTGTAGAACTGGGCCGCGCCCTTGAGCGCCAGATTGTTCGACTCGGTCGCGCCCGAGGTCCAGATGATCTCGCGCGGATCGGCGCCGACCAGGGCGGCCACGTGGGCGCGCGCTTCCTCGACTGCCGCTTCCGCGGTCCAGCCGTACATGTGGCTGCGCGAAGCCGGATTGCCGAACTGCTCGCGCAGGAAGGGAATCATCTTGTCGGCTACGCGCGGATCGATCGGCGTGGTGGCCGAGTAGTCCATGTAGATCGGGAAATGCGGCGCAGTCACGAAGCTCTGCTCGGTTTTTTTGTCCAAAGGCGCGTTCATCAGTTCACTCCGGTTTCAATTTTCTGTACGGCGGCGGCGGGTCGGTGCAGCACCACGACGTTTTGTTCTTTTTGCTTCTGCTGGTCGACCAGGTCTTGCAGCGACACCGAATCGAGGTAGTCGACCATCTTGGCGTTGAGCGTGGTCCACAGTTCGTGGGTCATGCAACGGGTGCCGGAAGCAGCGTCGGCGCCATGACAATTCTCTTTGCCGCCGCACTGGGTGGCGTCGAGCGGCTCGTCGACCGCGATGATGATGTCGGCCACCGTCACCTTGGAAGCAGAGCGCGCCAAGCTGTAGCCGCCGCCCGGGCCACGGATCGATTCGACGATGGCGTGGCGGCGCAGCTTGCCGAACAGCTGCTCGAGGTATGAAAGCGAAATGGCCTGGCGCTGGCTGATGCCCGACAGCGTGACCGGACCATTCCCCTGGCGCAGGGCGAGATCGATCATCGCGGTAACAGCAAAACGGCCTTTGGTGGTCAGACGCATCCACAACCCCGGTTAATGTTAAAATATTGCCTCTTTTCAACCTATCGGTGCGCTGCAGCAATCAAACTCTGGTTGATGCTTGCGGAATAACCCGATTAGTTGAACGATTTAGTCAAGTATAGCAAATCTTGCCCTGCTTGTCTCGGAGCCCTCGATTCCCGTAGGGTGCGCAAGTCCCTTGCCCGCGCTTCCAACCAGCCCTAGCGCAGCCGCAACAATTCCATCGCCCCAAACAGCTCCTGCATCTCCTTGTTCTGGATAAACGAGAGGTTGTAAGGATGCTCCGCCACGATCTGCGGCAAGCCCCCCGTCTCCGGCAATTTCCTTAGCTGTTCCGCAATCTTCCCCCACAAGACCAGCGTCGGCGGCTGCGCCTGGCGCCCCAGCGCGGCCAGCACGGTCTGCAGGAAAGGCAGCCAGGCGCGCGCATCGGCCACGGGCGCCACATGCTTGCGGAACACCAGCGCCGCGTTCAGCAGCAGGAAGCCTTCGCGCGTCAGCTTGTCCTGCAGCTGCGGCAGGGTCTGGATCGAGCCATTGCTGCGCGCGGCCAGCGCCACCGGCGCCATCGCGCCGCCGCCCGTATCGTCCGCCTGCAGCTGCCCGCCCGCCACCAGCAGCATCTTCATGAAATTCCTCAGCGAGGTGGCGCGGTTGACCGGCTTGGACAGGCCGGTGTCGCTCCACAGCGCATTCACGGCGCCGTCCATGAAGCAAAAACCGGTCGCGCTCTCGGCGCGCGGGTACGGCCCCTCCCCCACCAGCACGTAGCGCACCTTGTCCAGCGGCTGGGCAAACGCGGCGAAGATGCGCCCCCCGGTGGGCAGGTAGTCATCGATCGCCAGCGCCGGCAGGTAGGCGGGATCGGCGGCGGCGACGGCCTGCAGGCCGGCTTCGAGGATGGGGCGCCAGGACGCGTCGGCCAGGCCGAGGGCGTCGAGGATCGGGGCGGGAATAGGATGGGATGGCATGGCTGAGGGAGCGGTCGCGGAGAGGGGCGGATTGTAGCGCAGGGAGATGTGCGCATCAGTTTGTCGATTAGGTGGTCAATCTAACACCTGATTTTGACAATTCAGGGCATGATTCCCCTGCTGCCCGCTCAGGGCGTTTCGACCAATTACCCAGGAGATACCATGCAAACGATTCGCGAAGTAATGACTGCCGATGTGAAAACGGTCACCCCGCAAGACACCGTCCAGCGCGCCGCCCAGCTGATGCACGAGCTGAACGTGGGCGCCATTCCCGTCTGCGACGGCGAGCGCCTGATCGGCATGGTCACCGACCGCGACATCACCGTGCGTTCGACCGCCGCGGGCAAGGCGCCAGGCGAGACCCGCGTGGATAGCGTGATGAGCAAGGACGTGCGCACCTGCTTCGCCAGCCAGACCGTGGAAGACGTGCTGGCCACCATGGGCGACGTCCAGATCCGCCGCGTGCCGGTGATCGACCAGGATTCGAAGCAGCTGGTGGGGATCGTGTCGCTCGGGGATATCGCGACCAAGTCGCGCGGCAATACCGAGGGGGCGCTGGATGAGATTTCGTCGCCGTCGCAGCCGGACCGCACCTGACCGGGCTTCGGGCGGGCGGGGACGGTCAGTTGCCCCTCCCGCCGAGGCGTTTATTCGGCGTCCGCCTGCCTTGAGGGATGCGCCGCCTTGAACGCAGGCACGTCCAGGCACATGCCGTTGATGCGTTCGATCGTCGGGTAGGCCGCGAGGTCGACATTGAAGCGCTGCGCATTGAATACCTGGGGCACCAGGTAGCAGTCGGCCATGGTCGGACTGTCGCCGTAGCAGAAGCTGCCGGTGCACGGATTGCGCGCCAGGTGGGCTTCGAGCGAGCGGAAGCCTTCGATGATCCAGTGCCGGTACCAGTCGTTCCTCGCTTCGTCTGGCTGGCCGAGGTGGTTCTTCAGGTAGTTCAGCACACGTAAATTATTCAGCGGGTGGATGTCGCAGGCGACGATCTGCGCCAGTTCGCGCACGCGCGCCCGGCCGATCGCATCCTTCGGCAGCAGGGGCACCAACGGATACGCGTCTTCCAGGTATTCCAGGATCGCCATCGACTGGCTCAAGACGATCGCATGGTCCTGGAAGGAAGGCACCAGCGCGCTCGGGTTGACGGCGCGGTAGTCGTCCGACAGGTGCTCGCCGCCGCCGCGCACCAGGTGCACCGGTATGGCGTCGTAGTCCAGCCCCTTCAGGCCCAGCGCGATGCGTACCCGGTACGCGGCCGAGCTGCGAAAGTAAGTGTAGAGTTTCATGCCCCCTCCTGTCATTTGCGGTGATAGCGAACCACTTCCTGGTCGATGGCGCCGAAGATGCTGGCCCCCAGGGCGTCCACCATTTCGATGCGCACGGTGTCGCCAAAGCCCAGGTAAGGCGTCTGCGGCTTGCCGCCTTCGATGGTCTCGTACATGCGCACTTCGGCCAGGCAGCAGTAGCCGACGCCGCCGTTCTCGATGCTGGAACCGTGCAGGCCGCCCTGCTTGTTCGACACCGTGCCCGAACCGATGATGCTGCCCGCGCCCAGCTCGCGCGTCATGGCCGCGTGGGCGACCAGGCGGGCGAAGCTGAAGGTCATGTCTTCGCCGGCGTTCGGGCGGCCGAAAGGCTGGTCGTTGAGCGTGACCAGGATCGGCAGGTGCAGCTTGGAATCGACCCAGGCCTCGCCCAGTTCGTCGGGCGTGACCGCCACCGGCGAGAAGGCGCTGGCCGGCTTGGACTGGTAGAAGCCGAAGCCCTTGGCCAGCTCGTTCGGGATCAGGTTGCGCAGCGAGACGTCGTTGACCAGCATGACCAGGCGGATCGCGCCGGCCGCTTCTTCGACGCTGGCGCCCATCGGCACGTCGCCGGTGACCACGGCCACTTCGGCCTCGAGGTCGACGCCCCATTCTTCGGACAGCACCGCGATCGGGTCGCAGGGACCGACGAAGTTATCCGAGCCGCCCTGATACATCAGCGGGTCGCTGTAGAAGGATGCCGGCACCTCGGCATTGCGCGCCTTGCGCACCAGCTCGACGTGGTTGATATAGGCCGAGCCGTCGCACCACTGGTAGGCGCGCGGCAGCGGCGAATGGCATTGCTCTTCGATGAAGGACTCGGCCCTGTCGGCGGTGCCGGCATTGAGGCGCTCGTAGACTTTTTCCAGCTGCGGCGCAGCGGCATCCCAGTTGTCCAGCGCCGCCTGCAGCGTGTGGGCGATCCTGGGGACGGCCTGGCAGGTGACCAGGTCGCGGCTGACGACGACCAGCGTGCCGTCGCGGCCGCCCGTCTTGAGTGTGGCGAGTTTCATTGCGCTTCCTTCAGGATTGATTGCATTTCGCCATTACAATTCAAAACGAACTATCATTCAATCAGTATTTTTCACCTGATTTATCAGACTATCTTATGAATCCGACCTTGCGCCAGATGCGCGCCTTCGTAGCCTTGGCCAAGACGGGTAACTTTACGCTTGCCGCCCAAAGCATGCACGTCACGCAGTCCGCGCTCTCGGGTTTGATCAAGGAGCTCGAGCAGACGCTGGAGGCCAGGGTGGTCGACCGCAGCACGCGGCGCATCGTCCTGACCGACATTGGCCGCGAGCTGTATCCGCTGTTCAGCCAGATGATCGACGACCTCGACGGCGCACTGGCCAACGTGGCCGACCACACGCGCCTGAAAAAAGGCATCGTGCGCATCGCCGCGCCGCAGCTGCTGTCCTGCACCCTGCTGCCCGAAGTCATCGCCGCCTACCGCAGGGTGAACCCCGATATCGAAGTGCGCCTGGGCGACACCGGGGTGGAAAGCGTGATCGCGCGGGTGCTGTCGGGCGAGGCGGATGTGGGCGTTGGACCCGAGCGCGAACCGGCGCCGCCGCTCGATGCGCGGGAACTGTTCGAGATGCCCTTCGCGCTGGTGTTCCCCAAGGGGCACGAGCTCGAGGCCTCGGCGCGCGTGACCTGGAAGGACGTGGCCCGCTATCCCCTGATTTCCCTGCAGGGCCAGTTCACCGAGCGCCTGCTGGACGACGTCCATGCCTCCTTGCGCGAGGTGCCGGTCAAGCCGGCCAATGAAGTGACCTTCATGACCACCGCCCTGGCCATGGCCAGCGCGGGCCTGGGCGTGACGGTCTGCCTGCCGTATGCGCAGCCGCTGGCAACGCTCTACGGGCTGGTGATGCGCCCGCTGGAAGATCCCGTATTAAGCCGGCGCTTCCTCGTCTATACGCGTCCGGGGCGTTCGCTGTCGCCCGCAGCCGACAGTTTCATCGGCTTCCTGCATGAGTTCGTCGGGCGAACGCGGGCTTAGGCGGCAGGCTACAATGGGCGGCATCGTTTCCCGCATACTGCTCCCATGTCCCTCGACACCATCGCCATCAACCGCCGGATGGACCGCTTCGACAGCCACGCCAGCGTCTGGCTGTTCGGCTACGGCTCGCTGATCTTCAAGGCCGACTTCCCCTTCATCGAACGCCGGCCCGCCAGCATCGCGGGCTGGAGCCGCCGCTTCTGGCAAGGCTCGCACGACCACCGCGGCACCGAGGCCGCACCCGGGCGCGTGGTCACGCTCGTGCCGATCGAGGACGCGACCTGCCACGGCATGGCCTATCTCGTCACACCCGAGGAATTCGCCCACCTCGACCACCGCGAAAAGAACGGCTACCTGCGCCTGGCCACCGGGATCAGCTTCGACGATGGCGGCGCGGCGGAAGGCATCGTCTACATCGCCACGCATGAGAATGCAGCCTTCCTCGGCCCGGCCAGCGAACGCGATATCGCGCGCCAGATCGCCAGCGCGCGCGGACCGAGCGGGCCAAACATCGACTACCTGGTCGCGCTGGCGCAGGCCTTGCGCGAGCTGGGCAAGCCGGATGCGCATGTGTTCGAGATCGAGCGCCACCTCGCCGAGTTCCGGCAGCCGAAAAACGGCTGATTTTGCCCGGCGGGCGCGGTGGACTCCGCTAGAATTGTGTGCGCGACAGGTTGCGCCCGCAGCCTGTCTTGACAACACGCGCGTGCAGGCCACGCGCCATAACAGGAGAACAGGGAATGTCGAAAAAGATGCTGATCGTGCTGTGTGGATGGATGCTGGCTGCGATGCAACCGGTTGCGGCGCAGACCAGGGCTGCCGAGCCGGCGGTGCAGTATGACGCCGAGCTGGCCAAGTCCCTCGGCGGCGACGACCAGGGCATGCGCAGCTATGTGCTGGTCATCCTCAAGACCGGTCCGAAGAAGGTCGAGGACAAGGCCGAGCGCGAGAAGATCTTTGCGGGCCACTTCGCCAACATGGGGCGGCTGGCGAGCGAGAAGAAGTTGGCCGTCGCCGGTCCGCTGGACGGCAAGGAGGGCCGCAGGGGGATCTTCGTGATCGCCACGCCCGACATCGACCAGGCCAGGAGCTATGTCGAGACCGACCCCGTCATCATCAGCGGTGTGATGGTGGCCGAGTACCACAAGTTCTACGGCTCGGCCGGGCTGATGGCGGTGAACGACATTCACAACAAGATTCAAAAGAAAAAATAAGGCTGGCTGGGGGGCTGGCTGCCCCCATTGGCGCAAGGGGACCTAGAACAAATCCAGCTGCCCCGCCCCATTCCCACCCTGCTTGACTGGCCTGGCCGGCACCACCAGCGGCTTGCGGAACTGCGAGCCATCGAGCCTGCCGAAACGCCCGCGAAACTCCCCCATCCCCAACCGCTCCACCGCCTTGGTAAAGCGCTGCCGTATCAGGTCGGCCCAGATACCCTCGCCGTGCATGCGCTTGCCGAAATCGCTGTCGTAGTCCTTGCCGCCGCGCAGGTCGCGCACGCGGTTCATCACGCGCTGGGCCCGGTCGGGGAAATGGGCTTGCAGCCATTCCTGGAACAGCGGATTGACCTCGTTCGGCAGCCTCAGCACCACGTAATGCGCGCCGACCGCGCCGGCGTCGCGCGCCGCCTCCAGGATCTTTTCGATCTCCGGCTCGGTGACGAAGGGGATGATCGGCGCCACGCTCACGCTGACCGGGATGCCGGCATCGGTGAGCGTGCGGATCGCGCGCAGGCGGCGCGCCGGGGCGGCCGCGCGCGGCTCGAGCGTGCGCGCGATCTGCGGGTCGAGCGTGGTCAGGGTGATGGCGGCGCAGGCCTGGCCGCGCGCGGCCATCGGAGCGAGCAGGTCGATGTCGCGTTCGATCAGTGCGGACTTGGTGATGAGCCCGACCGGATGCTGGCACTCGCTCAGCACTTCGAGCACCTGGCGCGTCAGGCGCAGCTCGCGCTCGCAGGGCTGGTAGGCGTCGGTGTTGACGCCGAGGGCGATGTGCTCGGGTACATAGCCAGGCTTGGCCAGCTCGCGCCGCAGCAGCTCGGCGGCATTGACCTTGGCGAACAGGCGGGTTTCGAAATCGAGTCCGGGCGACAGGCCGAGATAGCTGTGCGTCGGGCGCGCGAAGCAATAGATGCAGCCGTGCTCGCAACCCCGGTAGGGGTTGAGCGAGACGTTGAAGGGGATGTCCGGCGAGGCATTGCGCGACAGGATGGTCTTGGCGTGTTCGTCGGTGACGACGGTGCGGAAGACGGTGGGACCGTCGTCGTCGCGCTCCCAGCCGTCGTCGAATTCTTCACGGTCATTGACCTCGTACCGGCCCTGCATGTTCGACACGGCGCCCCGCCCCTTGCGCGCCGCGAGCGGGCGCGGGCCGAGCATCGGCTGCTCGTCCACAGGCTGGCGTTGGGTGGGTTGGTCGCGGTCGGGCACGTCGGCTCCATACTGTGTATTTATACAGTATTTTACGCCCAGGCCATTCAGAACTCAAGCGGGGCGCGTGTTGTGGTGTGCATCCGCCACGTACGCGGCCTGCTGCTGCACGAAGCTCTCGAAGGCATCGAGCAGCGGCCGGAACGCGCTACCGTCGCCCTCCAGCTGCCCCAGCGCCAGGGCCGCCGCTTCCAGCGACGACAACTGGTGCGGCGCATGCGCCTTGCGGATGCGGTAGTTCGACGGCGCCACGTCCACCAGCGCCAGCCGGGGCAAGCGCTGCAGGGCCGGGTTCAGGTAGAGCATCTTGCGGCTCTTGCGCCAGGTCGCATCCAGCACGACCAGCCGCGCCCGGTCCGCGTCGAGCGGCACGAAGGGTGGCGGCGCCGGCAGGTTGGTATCGCCCGGCGTTTCCGGATACAACAGCACCGGCACCCGGCCATCCGCATGCAGCAGCGCGCCAAGGTCCGCCGGGCCGAAGGCCTCGCCCACCGCCAGCGTGCTGCCCGCGACACTCAGGTGCAGCAGGCGTGCGCTGTTCTTCGCATTGGCCACTTCCAGCGGATGCTGCAGCACCAGCAGCGCCGCCCGCGCCTCGACGCGCGTGATCCAGCGGCAGATGCAGGCCGATTGCGCGCGCAGGCAGGTGGCGCAGCGTTGGCGCGCCGTGGCGGGCCCGGGCGGCTCCTTGCTCATCCTGTTCCTTCTGTTGTAGACAGCTTCGCATCATAACCGCCCGCGACCAGCTGCGACGGCCCCGTCCAAACATGATCAACTTTGCACGACGCAAAAATTTAGCTCAAGAGTTGGCTAAACGGATATTGCTCTGGTCTCTATGCGTACCTAGAATCAATTTATGCCTTACGGAAATTATTCCGGATCGCATATTCATTCGCACGCAGTCGAGACAGAGTCACCATGCACCCACGCCTCACGCTTCGCAATTTCGCGGCCACCGCCCTCCTCGCCTTAGGCCTGCTCCCCGGTATCGCCGTGCAGCAGGAGTTGCAACTTGACCACAGGATGAACGAGCACATCGTCCAGGTGCCGGCCGGCGCAGAGCAGCGCGCGATGCTCGAGACCACGGTGTTCCAGCCGAACGGCCCGGGCCCCTTCCCGCTCATCATCATCAACCACGGCAAGGATCCCGGCCGCCCGAGCATGCAGCCGCGCGACCGCTTCTATCACATGGCCACCGCCTTCGTGAAACGCGGCTATGCGGTGATGGTGCCGATGCGCCAGGGCTTCGCCAGTTCCACCGGCCGTTACCGCGACCATGGCTGCAACATGACGGCCAACGGTTATGCCCAGGCCGACGACATCGCCGCCACCCTCGCCTATGCGCGCCGGCAGCCCTGGGTCGACGCCGGCCGCATCGTGGTCGCCGGCCAATCCTACGGCGGCCTGGCGACCATTGCCCTCGGCACCCGCGAGCTGCAGGGCGTGCGCGGCCTGATCAACTTCGCCGGCGGCCTGCGCGACGACAGCAACCGCTGCGCATGGCGCTCCGCGCTGGTGTCGGCCTTCGCCGACTATGGCTCCAAGGCGACCCTGCCGACCCTGTGGATGTATGGCCGGAACGATTCCCTGTTCGGCCCCGAGCTGGCGCAGCGCATGCACGCCGCCTTCGAGTCGGCCGGCGGGCGTGGCCGCCTGGTCGAATTCCCGTCCTTCAAGCGCGATTCGCACGGCATGCTGGCCAGCCGCGACGGCGAAAAGATCTGGCTGGCCGACACCATGAACTTCCTGCAGCAGGTCGGCATGCCGACTAAAGTGCTGCACGAGGTGCCCCCGCCCCCTACCCCGGCCCGCACCGGCTTCGCCCGGGTCGACGACGTCGATGCCGTGCCCTTCCTGTCCGAGAACGGCCGCCGCGCCTACCAGGAATACCTGGGCAAGATGACGCCGCGGGCGTTTGCCGTGTCGCCGAGCGGCGCCTGGACCTGGGCCGAGGAAGGCGAAGACCCGGACGGCCGCGCGCTGGCCACTTGCACCGCCAAGAGCACCGAGCCTTGCAGGCTGTATTCGATCGACGATTACGTGGTGTGGAATGGGGATCTCGACCAGGCTGCCGAAGCGGCGGTCACGGCATCGGTGACGCCGGCGCAGAAACTGGACGCGGCCAGCTCGGCGCCGAGCACCTCGATTGGCAGCAACAAGGCCACGAATTAGGTGTTGTAGGGTGGGCGGGTCTTCCCGCCCGCGCGTTCAAATTACCTAAACTAATACGCGCCGTGGTTTGTTGACGTGCGTTGAACGCGCGGGCGGAGAACCCGCCCACCCTACGAAGGGCAGCAGCGTTTGCGACAAAGCGCAAACCGCCCCCCTCCCCGAGATCCGACAATGGCCCTGACGCCATTTCCGGAGAATGTCATGGTTCGCATCGTTCATGCCCTGCTTGCACTGGCCGCAATCGGCGCCTGCGCGCCGGCGACCGCGGCCAACAACTATCCCGTGATCCTGGTCCACGGCTTCCTCGGCTTCGGCCCCGACACCTTCGAGCACAGCGGCTTCAATTACTGGGGCGGCTATGGCGACATCGCCTCGCACATGCAGGTCTACCGCGGCCCGCGCACGGTGTTCGCGGCGGTGGTCGGGCCGGTCAGCTCGAACTGGGACCGCGCGGCCGACCTGTACGCGCAGATCAAGGGCGGCTGCGTCGACTATGGCGCGGCCCATGTGCGCCGCTACGGCACGCCCGGCCAGCAGCAGCGGCCCGCCGGAAAATGCTGGGCCGCCGACCCCAGGAACAACCCGCAGGGCTACCCGCTGGCGCTCTATCCGGCCTGGGACGAGCAGCATCCGATCCACCTGATCGGCCACAGCCAGGGCGGCACCACGATCCGCGCGCTGGTCGAATTGCTGGAACACGGCTCGCCCGAGATCGAGGGCGGCCACACGCTCTACGCAGGCGGCAAGACCGGCTGGGTGCGCAGCGTGACGACGATCGCGGCGCCGCACAACGGCACCACCTATGCCGACGCGGTAATGAGCGCCAATCCCGCCCTGAGCACGCCCTTGCAGGAGGCCTTGCGGCACCGCTGGGCGCAGTGGGAGCTCTCGCCCGACGGCGCGCGCGGCTTCAACCTGTGGGCGCGCACTTCGCCCGATATCTATTACTACTCGGTGGGCACGGTGGCGACCGAAGCCGGCAGCTGGTGCTGCAACGGCACCGACCGCGCCGTGGCGCCGGTGCAGACGGTCTCGAACCAGTATGCGCGCCAGGACATGATCCCCGTCTTCAAGGGCACGGCCGGCGAATGGATCGTGCCGTCGAACTTCCAGCATGGCCTGGGCGGCTATACCCAGGCCGCGCCGGGCCGGGTGCAGATCGGCAGCGAGTGGTTCCCGAACGATGGGGTGGTCAATACGGTGAGCATGCGCGCGCCCTTCGGGCACCCGGTGCGCGACTACGACGGGCGCTCGGTGAAGGGGGCGTGGAATTACCTGGGGGAGTACCGGGGGTATGACCACTTCGATATTCTCAACTGGCCTAACGGCGGGCCGTCGGCCAACCCCTTGTATGAGCGGGTGAGCGATATCATTTTTGGCTTGTGACCGGGCTGGACGGGCGCCTGCTTCCGTGGTCAGTGCACACTGCGCAAACTGCGCGCCAGATCCGACAAGCGATACGGCTTGCTCACGAACGTGAAATCCCCCAGCTTGTGCTGGTCCAGCTTGAGCGCCGGTTGCGGGTAGCCCGAGGCCAGCATCACCTTGACGCTTGGGTAGTTCTCGCGCGTGTATTCGGCCAGCTCGATACCGTTCGGGCCACCCGGCATGACGATGTCGGTAAATAAAATGTCGACGTCGCGGCTGGCCAGCAGGTTCATCGCGTCCTGGCCGTTGGCCGCGGTCATCACCTCGTAGCCCATGCTCATGAAGAGGGCCGAGGCCACGTCCAGCAAATCGATCTCGTCCTCGACGATCAGCACCGTTTCGGAGTCGCCATGCGCCGCCTGTTCGCGCTCGAGCGTGGCGACGGCCGGCAGGTAGATCGTGATCGAGGTACCGCGGCCTTCGGTGCTCTGGATGACCACCTCGCCGCCCGACTGCTTGATGAAGCCGTACACCTGCGACAGCCCCAGGCCCGTGCCCTTGCCCATTTCCTTGGTCGTGTAGAAGGGCTCGAAGGCGCGCTGCACGGTTTCGGGCGACATGCCGGTGCCGGTATCGGTGACCGAAATGCAGACGTAGGAGCCGGGCTCCAGCCCCGGGACTTCGCCCTCGCACAAGGTGACCGGCGCCGTGTCCAGGGTCAGCCGGCCGCCCTCGGGCATGGCGTCGCGCGCATTCACCACCAGGTTGAGCAGCGCCGATTCGAAGCGGGCGGCGTCCACCACCGCGCTGCCGGCCTGCGGGTCGAGGTTCAGCTCGAACTCCATGCCCGAATGCGCGGCGCGGCGCAGCACCGATTCGAAACCGGAGATGACGCGGTTGATGCTGCGCGTCTCCGGCTGCAGCGGCTGCTGGCGCGCGAAGGCCAGCAGCTGCTGGGTCAGGGTGGCGCCGCGGTCGATCGCGCGGCGCATGCTGTCGAGGGTCTTGGCCTCGGCGCCGCTGTGGCGGCTCATGCCCAGCACTTCGAGGCCGCTGGAGAGCACCGACAGCAGGTTGTTGAAGTCGTGCGCGATGCCGCCGGTGAGCTGGCCGATCGATTCCATCTTCTGCGACTGGAACAGTGCGAGCTGGGCCTGTTCCAGCGCTTCGGCGGCCAGCTTCTTTTCGGTCAGGTCGCGCGTGATCTTGGCAAAGCCCATCAACTGGCCGTCGTCGCCGTGGATGGCGTCGATGATGACGTGGGCCCAGAAACGGGTGCCGTCCTTGCGCACGCGCCAGCCTTCGGCCTCGTAGCGCCCGACCGTGGCGGCGGTCGACAGCGCGCGCACCGGCATGCCGGCCCCGCGGTCTTCGGGGGTATAGAAACGCGAGAAATGGCTGCCCACGGCTTCATCGTAGCTGTAGCCCTTGATGCGCTCGGCCCCGACGTTCCAGTTCGAGACCACGCCTTCGGGCGAGAGCATGTAGATCGCGTAGTCGGTCACGCCCTGCACCAGCAGGCGGAAGCGCTGCTCGCTCTCGCGCAGCGCGTCCTCGGCCAGCTTGCGCTGGGTGACGTCGCGCGTGATCTTGGCAAAGCCCAGCAGGTCCTGGTGCTCGTCGTAGATCGGGTCGATCACCACGTGGGCCCAGAAGCGGGTGCCGTCCTTGCGCACGCGCCAGCCCTCGGCTTCGTACTTGCCGTGCTGGAGGGCCTGCGCAAGCGCGCGCGCCGGGAGGCCGCTGGCACGGTCTTCGGGGGTGTAGAAGCGCGAGAAGTGCTCGTTGAGGATCTCGTGCGGCTTGTAGCCCTTGAAGCGCTGGGCGCCCGCATTCCAGCTGTTGACGTGGCCGGCCGGGTCGATCATGTAGATCGCGTAATCGCTGATGCCGGCGATCAGGTACTGGAACCGTTGCTCCTCTGTCAGAGAGGGCTTGGCAGGTTGGTGCGTGTTCATGTGCCGGGCACTTCCATATTTATTGCAGCAAATGTCTTATCATATCGCTCTTGGGCAATATTCTCCGCACGCCTGGCTCGTCTATGCAAGAAATTATTGGACAAGCGGCCAGCTTGCCGGTGGATTCGCCGGAATTGACGCTACAATGCCAAACTGTAACGCCCACGCCCTTTTCGTTCGCATATGACCCAGGCCTCCCCCGACATCCTCGACCTCCGCTCCTGCGCCAACGAGCCGATCCGCACGCCCGGAAGCATCCAGCCGCACGGCTTCATGCTGACGCTCTCGCCCGGCCCCGCCCTGACGGTGCTGCAAGCCAGCGCCAACCTCGGGCACTGGACCGGAATGGCCGCAGACGACGCCGCGGGCGCCGCGCTCGCGCAGGTGGTGGGCGAGGCGACCGCCGCCCTGCTCAGGTCCGCACTCGACGCCGGCAAACTGGCTTCGCGCCCGGCCTATATCGGCACGGTCGATGGCGCCAATGGCGTCCATTTCGACGTGCTGGCGCATGCCTGGGACGGCCTGGTCATCCTCGAGTTCGAACATGTGGGACGTCCCGGCGCAGCCGACTTCCGCCACCTGTATCCGCTGATCGGCGACTTCCTGCTCAAGGTGAACCAGTCGGCATCGATTCCGTCCCTGTCCGAACTGGCCGCGCGCCACGTGCGCGCAGTGACCGGCTACGGCCGCGTGATGGTCTACCAGTTCGACCCGGATGGCCATGGCCATGTGGTGGCCGAATCAAAAGAAGACGATTACGATTCGTACATGGGCCAGCACTTCCCGGCCAGCGACATCCCGGGCCAGGCGCGCGCGCTGTACACGCTCTCGCCGATCCGCGTGATCCAGGACGCCAACTACGTCGCCGCGCCGCTGGTGCCCGAACTGAACCCCACCAGCGGCGAGCGCAACGACCTGTCGTTCGCGGCGCTGCGCAGCGTCTCGCCGGTGCACCTGCAATACATGCGCAACATGGGCACGCTGGCCTCGATGTCGGTCTCGCTGATCGTCAAGGGCAAGCTGTGGGGCCTGATTTCCTGCCATAACGCCACGCCTTGCCCGGTCCCGGTCGAGGAGCGCACCGCCTGCGAGCAGCTGGGACAGATCCTGGCGCTGTGCATCGAGTCGCGTGAAGACGCCAGCGAACTGCAGTTCCGCCTCGAGGTACGCCGGATCATGGTCGAGGTGCTCGGCCACCTCACCAAAGGCGCCGACTTCCTCGAGAACATGAGCTCCGTGTTTCCCGAGCTGCTGCGCTTCGGGCGCGCCGGCGGCGTGGCCATCGTGGTCGACGACCGCGTACTGAGCTATGGTGACACCCCGGCCGAGCCGCAGATTCGTGCGCTGGCCGGCTGGCTGGCGGCGCAGGGCCATTCCGGGGTGTTCCATACCGATCACCTGATGGGCGAGTATCCGCCGGCGGCAAGCATGGTCCGCAACGCCAGCGGCCTGCTGGCGCTGCCGATCTCGCGCATCCACCAGCACTACCTGCTGTGGTTCCGCCCGGAAGTGGTGCAGACCATCGAATGGGCCGGCAACCCGTATGAAAAGGAGGCCACCGCGACGGCGGCGACTGCCGGCAGCCCTGCCCAGCTGACGCCGCGCCTGAGCTTCCACTCCTGGCGCGAGACCATCCATGGCCGCAGCCAGCCGTGGCATGTGGCCGAAGTCGAGCTGACCGAAGAATTCCGCACCGCGCTGCTGGGCATTGCGCTCGAGCGCGCCGAGCAGATGGCCGAACTGGCCGAGGAGCTGGGCCGCGCCAACAAGGAGCTCGAGGCCTTCTCGTACTCGGTCTCGCACGATTTGCGCGCGCCGCTGCGCCACATCGTCGGATTCTCCGACCTCCTGATCGAATCAAGCGGCGTGGAAGACCCGGTGCGGCGCCAGCGCTTCCTGAAGAACATCAAGGAATCGGCGCGCCTGGCCGGCAAGCTGGTGGACGACCTGCTGTCGTTCTCGCAGATGGGCCGTGCCGCACTGCGCCCGACCAGGGTCGACATGAACGACCTGGTGGCCGGCTGCATCGACAAGCTCGGCGTCGAGATGGCGAACCGTAACGTCGACTGGCACATCGAGCGGCTTCCTTCGGTCTGCGCCGACCCGACCTTCCTGCACCTGGCCGTGTTCAACCTGCTCTCGAACGCGGTGAAATTCACCGGCGCGCGCGACCCGGCGATCATCACCATCACCTCCGAAGACGCGGGCAACGAGACCGTGTTCCACATCGCCGACAACGGCGCCGGCTTCAACATGGACTACGTGCACAAGCTGTTCGGCGTCTTCCAGCGCCTGCACCGGATGGAAGACTTCCAGGGCACCGGCATTGGTCTTGCCAACGTGCGCCGCATCATCGAGCGCCACAACGGCCGTGTCTGGGCCAACTCCGTGCAGGGAGAAGGCGCGACCTTCTCGTTCAGTATCCCGAAACACCCAATTATTTGAGGCCCAGATGCTCAAACCCATTCTTCTCGTCGAAGACAACCCGCACGACCTGGAACTGACGCTGATCGCGCTGGCCAAGAGCCAGCTGGCTAACGAAGTCGTGGTCGTACGCGACGGCGCCGAGGCGCTCGACTACCTGCACCGCCGTGGCGAATTCACCCAGCGTGCGGTCGGTAATCCGGCCGTCATCCTGCTCGACCTGAAACTGCCGAAGGTGGACGGGCTCGAGGTGCTCAAGGAAATCCGCAATACCGAGGCGCTCAGGAGCGTCCCCGTGGTCATGCTGACCTCGTCGAAGGAAGAACAGGATGTCTTGCGCAGCTACGAACTGGGCGTGAATGCCTATGTGGTCAAGCCGGTGGATTTCGGTGAATTCGTGCGCGCGATCGCCGACCTTGGCATCTTCTGGGCGGTCCTGAACGAACCGCCCCCGGGCTCGCGCCGCTACATCAAGCCCAAGTGAGCCTGGCCGCCTGATTTGCCGGCGCCCTCGCGCTGGGGGCGCGGACTGCGCAGCAGGTGGCGGATGCGGGCGCTGAGCGCGTCCGGATGATAGGGTTTCTGCAGCAGGTGCACCGAGGCATCCACCTTGCCTTCGTGCGACAGCAGGCCCTCGGCATAGCCCGAGGTGTAGAGCAGCTTGGCGCCGGGCAGGCGCTCGCGCACCACCTCGCCCAGCTGCAGGCTGGTCACGGGACCCGGCATGATCACGTCGGAGAACACCAGGTCGACGTGGCGGCCGCTTTCGATGATGTCGATCGCCGCCGCCGCATCCGGCGCTTCCAGCACTTCGTAGCCCAGCGCCGACAGGATGGCCGAGGTGCAATCGCGCACGGCGTCTTCGTCCTCGACCACCAGGATGGTTTCCAGGCCGCCGGCCAGCGGCTGGCTGGCCACCTGTTCGATATCGGCGGGCGCGGCATCGCTGCGCGGCAGGTAGATGCGCACGCTGGTGCCTTCGCCGATTTCGCTCTCGAGCACGATCTCGCCGCCCGATTGCTTGACAAAACCATAGGCCATCGACAGGCCCAGTCCCGTGCCCTGCCCGGTCGGCTTGGTGGTGAAGAAGGGCTCGAAGGCCCGCAGCAGCACCTCGCGCGGCATGCCCTTGCCGGTATCGGCCACTTCGAGCATCACATAGTCGCCCGGCGGCACTTCCGGCGGCAGCGCGGCGCCGCCATTCGCGTTCGCGGCACGGATGGTCAGGGTGCCGCTGCCGGCCATGGCGTCGCGCGCATTGATGGCCAGGTTCAGCAAGACGTTATTGAGCTGGTCCGGATCGACCGTGGTGCTGCCCAGTCCCGGCTCGATCTCGGTGACCACGCGCGCGCTCGGCCCCAGCACGCGGCGCATCATGTCGTCCATCTGGCGCAGCAGGTGGGCCGGATCGACCACCACCGACTGCAGCGGCTGGCGGCGCGCGAAGGCCAGCAGGTGCGCGGCCAGCTTGGCGCCGCGCTCGACGCCGGTGAGGGCCATGTCCACGCGAGTGCGGGCGCTCTCGTTCAGGTTGCCGACCAGCTTGAGCAGCTGCAGGTTGCCGCCGATGATCTGCAGGACGTTGTTAAAGTCGTGGGCGACGCCGCCGGTAAGCTGGCCGATCGCTTCCATCTTCTGCGCCTGGTGCAGCGCCGACTGGCTGGCCGCCAGCTGCTCCTGGCTCACGCGCAGCGAGGCAAACGCGGCGTCGCGCTCGCGCCGCGCAATGCAGGCATCGCTGTGGTAGCGCACGCGCGCCACCAGCTCGCGCGGGTCCGGCCACTTGACCAGGTAATCGTTGGCGCCCGCGGCAAAGGCACGCGCCTTGACGTCGGCATCGTCTTCGGACGACAGCATGATGACCGCGACGTCCGCGGTGTCGGGATGGGCGCGCAGCAGCGCGGTGACTTCGAAGCCGTCCAGGTCGGGCATGCGCAGGTCGACCAGCACGACGGTGGCGCCTGCCATGCGCGCTACCTCGACGGCGCGCGCGGCACTCGATTCATAGCAGAGGGAATGCCTGACGCATCCCTTCAGTCCGTGAGCAATGATGTCCTGCGCGAAGGGCTCATCGTCGATGAGGAGAATGGAGCAGTCAGGACGATCGTCTATCATTGCGTCATGGTCAGGAATGGAACACGAAATTGCAAAAGGGTAAGCATTAATTCTACAACATGTCTCGTGATTTACGACACAATTCACAGTTTTCAATCGTGCGCCGGGCTCGCCAGCCGGCACTTGTAACTTGCCGCCCCAGCGCCATCTACGGCGCATGCGCAAGCGCCAGCCCGAACCGCCGGAATCCACGCCCCTGCCGGAAGCATCCTGCCCGCTCTGCGGCCGGCTGCTGGGCACGGTCAACATCGACCGCCACCACCTGGTGCCGCGCACCTTCAAGGGCAAGGAACAGTTCCCTATCCACAGGATCTGCCACCGCAAGATCCACTCGGCCTTCACCGAACGCGAGCTGCTGCAGGCCTATCACACCTGGGAAGCGCTGCGCGGCCACGACGAAATCCGCAGCTTCGTCGACTGGGTCGCGAACAAGCCCCCGGGCTTCTATACTCGTACGTATACGTCGAACAAGAAGAAGTTCCGCTGAGGGCCTCCCGGCGGAGACGCCAAACAAAAAGGAGCCTGCCGTATGAGAGGACATCTAACTTTCGCGTTTCTCAGATACGGGAAAGTTAAAAAATGGCACTTCATCTTGTTGGCGAAACGATCGACAAAGCGCGCGCTCACCAGCAAGCTGAGGCAGGCAATCTGGTCCAACTTGTACGCGGCATCTATGTTGACGCCAGTGACAATATTGAACAAACCGTGCTGAAGTACGCCGTCAGGATCGCCCACTATCTGTACAAGAATGCATATCTCTCTGCCGCTAGTGCCATCGCGCCAGGGCCAACCTCGGATGGCCGACTCTTTATTACCGGCCGCCGTGTTCAGCGCACCCGCATCCGATCATTGGAAATCATACAGAATAAGGCTCCGGCAGAACCGTCTGTGGCTCAGGCTATAGTGGATGACGGAATGGGTGAATTTCGAATTGATGTCTCATCGATTCGCCAGCGTTTTCTGGAAGCATTCCGCATACGTAGCGAACACGCATCCTCGATTGACAGCGGCGCACGGGAAGCGATCGCTGCGCGCCTCATTGAAGAATATGGTAGCGCTAAAGACGCCGCTGACGCCGTCTGGGCACTGGCCCGGAGAAATGAATGGTATAAGGAAGGCGAACAGGCCGAACGATTCCTGCTTCGTAATCCGACCTTACTGCCAGTGCGCAATGAAGCAGCACTCAATCTCATCGTGGCCTGGCATGGTCAACCTATCGGTAATTTAAGTGTTCAGTTTCGTGCGATCATTTACCCCGCCGCCGCAGCAGCACCTGCAGACGAACGGCATGGTCGAGCGCTTCAACGGCCGCATCAACGAATTATTGCAGCAGGGCGTCATGGCATCGGCAGGCTGGGACGAGCTGAAGGACCTGGGAGAATGGAAGTCGCGCAACATGGTGGACCGGTACGCGAAGTTTGCGACTGAGAACCTGACGGTCGCGGCGGCGCGGATCGAACAGAGCAAGCAAGGGGGGAACGTGATACGGCTGTCACGTTTGTGTCACCGCCCGAAATGACAAAGGGTTACGCCGAAACGCAACCCTTTGATTATTCTGGCTCCCCGACCTGGACTCGAACCAGGGACCTGCGGATTAACAGTCCGTCGCTCTACCAACTGAGCTATCAGGGAAAAGAGGCCGCATTATAACGGCCCGAAAACGTTTTGACCAGTGCCACGCATAAACGGCGGCATGGGATGCGTGACAGTGCGAGGATTTTGCGGGCCGGCGCGCTGCTACCATCGCAGCTTCGCCACTTCATATCGAGCCTGCCCGTGTCCTTCAAAATCCTTGCCGCCGCCGTCCTGGGCCTGTCCTGCATCGGCGCCGCCGCCGCGCAAACGCCTTGCGCCGGGGAGCCGAACCGCGCCCAGATCATGCAATGGAAAAAGGACGTGGTCGACCGCTTCCAGACGGTGGTGTATCTCGATGCGAACGAGCAGCCGATGAGCGAAGAGGCCTTCCTGCGCTCGCTCTACGAGAAGCACATGGCCTTCAGCATGAGGGACGAGCGGCGCGACGGCAAGCTGGACGGCCGCACGATCAAGCTCCGGCTGCTGCCGGCGATCAACCAGCCGAAGTGCAGCTAAGGGCTCGCCAGGGACCGTCGGTTTTTTGACAAGTGTAAAAAAATCGACAGAAAATAAAAAAGGGCCCGCATCGCTGCGGGCCCTTTTCATGCATTCTGGCTCCCCGACCTGGACTCGAACCAGGGACCTGCGGATTAACAGTCCGTCGCTCTACCAACTGAGCTATCAGGGATTAGAGGCCGCATTATAGCAGTGCTTTTCGATTCCGCGAAGCCCCGGGCTTTCGAAAGGCGAGTTTATTGCAGAAGCTGGCGCTCCACCTGAGCGACGCCGCTGCGTGCCGCCAGCTTTTCCAGGGCCGCCAGCACCAGCTGGGGCTCGGACATCTGGGGAAAATGCGCACTCCCCTTCGCGATCACGCGCTCGCCCAGCGGCGACAGGCGCGCCAACGCTTCCTGGTTGCGCTCGCGCTCGCGCTGGGCGTCGACCGAAGCCATCCACAGCGGCAGGCGCTTGCCGCCCGAGATCACGGTGACGGGAATCGGCGGGAAGGGCGGCGCCTCGGCAATCTCGGCCACGGTCTCGACTTCGTTGCTGATCTCGTCGTTCGGGTCCGGCGGCGACAAACGGTCGAGCAGGCCGGCCGCCGCGCGCTGCAGGCCGGACAGATAGCGCTTCATGTGGAGCACGTCGTCCGGCGCCGTGGCTTCCAGGAAGAGCACGCCGCAAATCTCTTCGGGATAGACGCGGGCAAAGAGGTTCGCATGCAGCCCGCCAAAAGAATGGCCGACCAGCAGGAAAGGCGGCCGGGCCCCGATCTCGCGCAGCAGTGCGCGCAATTGCAGGACGACGGTGGTGCCCAGCTGCGGCTCGCGGGCCCGCGCGCTGGCGCCGACGCCGGGGCGGTCGTACGTGACGACCATACCCAGCTTGGGTAGCTCGGGGAAGAGCCTGTACCACCCTTCCAGTGGGCTGCCGGAGCCGCTGAGCATGACGATGGTCGGGCTCCCCTCCCCTGACAGGGAAAAGCGCAGCACCTGCCCCCCGACCGCGATACTTTTACTCGTTGGTAAGTGCTTCACTATGCAGTTCCAATAAGAATGTATTGACAGACTACTCTCTGCGCATAGAAAAGCAACTACCGATGAGCAACTACGCAAAAAAACAAAAAGGTCGCACCGTGAAGTGTGGCCTTTTCGCATATCGGCGCGCGCGGCTGCGCCAAAACCCTGTATGGCGCAGGGGCTGGGGTAGATGCCAGGAGCGGCTCAGCGGGAAAGCGCCAAGACTACCGCGCCGGCGCGAGGACCGGAAATGACAAAGGGCTGCGTTTGCACGCAGCCCTTCGAATATTCTGGCTCCCCGACCTGGACTCGAACCAGGGACCTGCGGATTAACAGTCCGTCGCTCTACCAACTGAGCTATCAGGGAATTGATGGCAGCATTATATGTTTGCAAGGACACGTTGTCAAATTCACCGCGTGCAGCACAAGCATTCCTGCCAGTCTTCGAAATCGAAACGAATCAATTCCGAAGACCAAGATTTTAAAGAACTTTCGCCACGGCGTCAACGACGCGGTCGAGGTTGGTCGAGTTCAGCGCGGCGATGCAGATGCGGCCGGTGTCCACGGCATAGATCGACTGCTCGCGCAGCTTGCCGACCTGCTCTTTGGTCAGGCCCGAATACGAGAACATGCCGACCTGCCTGCGCACGAACTCGAAGTCGTGCCCTGGCGCCTTGTCTTTCAGTTTCTCGACGAAGGCGCCGCGCATTTCGCGGATGCGCACGCGCATGCCGGCCAGCTCGTCTTCCCACAGCTGGCGCAGTTCCGGCGTGGACAGCACCATGGCGACCGCCTTGGCGGCGTGGGTCGGCGGGTTCGAGTAGTTGGTGCGGACCACGCGCTTGAGCTGCGACAGCACGCGCGCGGCTTCATCAAAGCTGGTGGCGACGATCGAGAGCGCGCCGACGCGCTCGCCGTACAGCGAGAACGACTTCGAGAACGAGTTCGACACCAGGAACGGCATGCCGGTGTCGGCGAAGCGGCGCACCACGGCGCCATCCTCGGTAATGCCCGCGCCAAAGCCCTGGTAGGCCATGTCGAGGAAAGGCACCAGGCCCTGGTCGGCCACGACATCGATCACCTGGCCCCACTGGCCCTGCGTCAGGTCGGCGCCGGTCGGATTGTGGCAGCAGGCATGCAGCACGACGATGGAGCCGCGCGGCATGGCCTTCAGGGAGGCCAGCATGCCCTCGACGTCGACGCCATGGGTGGCGGCATCGTAATAGGTGTAGTTGTTGACCACGAAGCCGGCGCTCTCGAACAGCGCGCGGTGGTTTTCCCAGCTCGGATCGCTGATGTAGACCTCGGACCCGGGCGAGAAACGCTGGAGGAAGTCGGCGCCCAGCTTGAGCGCGCCGGTGCCGCCGATGGCCTGCACGGTAATCGCGCGTTTCTCTTGAATAAGCGCGCTGTCGGCCCCAAATACCAGCTCCTGCACCGCCTTGTCGTACGCTGCCAGCCCTTCGATCGGCAGGTAGGTACGCGGGGACTTCTGCTCCATCAGCTTCGCCTCGGCCACTTGCACGCACTGCAGCAAAGGAACCTTGCCGTTGTCGTCGTAATAGACGCCGACCCCCAGGTTGATCTTGGCCGGATTGGTGTCGGCATTGAATGCTTCGGTAATGCCCAGGATCGGGTCGCGCGGGGCCATGTCAATGGCGCCGAAGAGGCTGGCGGAGGCTGTGGAAGTCATCGTGATAAACTGAGTTTGTCGGTGGGTTCGCAGCAATTGTATAGACAGCGACGCTACTGCAATAACTGTGCTGCAGTGCCGCAAGCGGATTCTCATTCTAGCAAAGGTCTGAAAGTATGGCTGATTTATCCATCGCAAATGCCCCGGAACCGACGATCATTACTTATCCCGGGTCGCCGTTCAAGCTGCACCAGCCATTCGAACCGGCCGGCGACCAGCCGACCGCGATCGCCGGACTCATCGAAGGCATCAACGACGGCCTGATGTACCAGACGCTGCTGGGCGTAACGGGCTCCGGCAAAACCTACACGATGGCCAACGTGATCGCCCAGGCGGGCCGTCCGGCGATCGTGTTCGCGCCAAATAAAACCCTGGCTGCCCAGCTGTATTCGGAGTTCCGCGAATTCTTCCCGCAAAACGCGGTGGAATACTTCGTGTCCTACTACGATTACTACCAGCCGGAAGCCTATGTGCCGCAGCGCGACCTGTTCATCGAAAAGGACTCGTCGATCAACGAGCACATCGAGCAGATGCGCCTGTCGTGCACCAAGTCGCTGATGGAACGGCGCGACGTGGTCATCGTGGCCACCGTCTCGGCCATCTACGGTATCGGTAACCCGAACGAATACCACAAGATGATCCTGACGCTGCGCCATAAAGACAAGGTGGCCCAGCGCGACATCATCGCGCGCCTGATCCAGATGCAGTACACCCGCAACGAGATGGATTTCTCGCGCGGCTCCTTCCGCGTGCGCGGCGACACCATCGACATCTTCCCGGCGGAGCACGCCGAACTCGCGATCCGCGTCGAGATGTTCGACGACGAGATCGAATCCCTGCAGCTGTTCGACCCGCTCACGGGCCGCGTGCGCCAGAAGATCCCGCGCTTCACGGTCTACCCGGGCTCGCACTACGTCACGGCGCGCGGCACGGTGCTCAAAGCGGTCGAATCGATCAAGGCCGAACTGCGCGACCGCCTCGAAGAATTCCGCCAGCAGAACAAGCTGATCGAAGAGCAGCGCCTGGAACAGCGCACCCGTTTCGATCTCGAGATGCTGGCCGAAATCGGCTTCACCAAGGGCATCGAGAACTATTCGCGCCACCTGTCCGGCTCGATGCCGGGCGAGCCGCCGCCAACGCTCATCGACTACCTGCCGAAAGACGCCCTGATGTTCATGGACGAGTCGCACGTGATGATCGGCCAGCTCAACGCGATGTACAACGGCGACCGTTCGCGCAAGGTCAACCTGGTCGATTTCGGCTTCCGCCTGCCTTCCGCCCTGGACAACCGGCCCTTGAAATTCGAGGAATTCGAAAAGAAGATGCGCCAGACCGTGTTCGTCTCGGCCACCCCGGCCGATTACGAAAAGGGCAAGGCCGACAACGTGGTCGAGCAGGTGGTGCGCCCGACCGGCCTGGTCGACCCGCTGATCTTCGTGCGCCCTGCCAGAACGCAGGTCGACGATCTGATGGGCGAGATCAACGACCGCATCGCCAAGGACGAGCGCGTGCTGGTCACGACACTCACCAAGCGCATGGCCGAACAGCTGACCGAATACCTGGGCGACCACGGCATCAAGGTGCGCTACCTGCACAGCGATATCGAGACCGTCGAGCGCGTGGAAATCCTGCGCGACCTGCGCCTGGGCACTTTCGACGTGCTGGTCGGGATCAACCTGCTGCGCGAGGGCCTGGACTTGCCCGAGGTGTCGCTGGTGGCCGTGCTCGACGCCGACAAGGAAGGCTTCCTGCGTTCGGAGCGCTCGCTGATCCAGACCATCGGCCGCGCCGCGCGTAACCTGAACGGCGTCGCGATCCTGTACGGCGACCAGGTCACCGATTCGATGCGCCGCGCGATCGACGAAACCGAGCGCCGCCGCGCCAAGCAGATCGCCTTCAACCTCGAGAACGGCATCACGCCGGTGGGCGTGAAGAAGAAGATCAAGGAGATGATCGACGGCGTCTACAGCAATGCCGCCCAGCGCAGCATGCTCGAGGGCGCGCAGGACGCCGCAGAAACGGCGAAGGTCGAATCCATGAGCGAGAAGCAGATCAGCAAGGAGATCAAGCGCCTCGAAAAACTCATGGTGGACCACGCCAAGAACCTCGAGTTCGAGAAGGCGGCCCAGGTGCGCGACCAGCTGCATGTGCTCAAGCAGCAGGCGTTCGGGGCGCCGGGGGCCGATAACGTGGTGTCGATGCTGGGGAAGTGAGGCTGTGAAGGCGGTCGCGCTCCGGTATCGACAACCTGAAACACCAGGCCGCAGCCTGCTAACCAGGCTCCCGCACTTCCGCCAGGATCCGCAGCAGTTCCGTTAAATCCGCCGGCTTCACCAGGTGCCGGTCGAACCCCGCCTCACGCGCCCGTTCGCGGTCTTCGCTCTGGCCGTAGCCGGTCAGCGCCACCAGGACCGCACCCGCGGTGTCGCCGGAGGCGCGCAGGCGGCGCGCCAGCTCGTGGCCGTCCATGTCGGGCAGGCCGATATCGAGCAGCATGACCTCGGGGCGCTCGCGCTGGGCGCGCGCGAAGCCGCCGGTGCCGTCGTACTCGACGCTGACCGCATGGCCGTGGGCTTCGAGCAAGGTGGCGAGCATCTGCGCCGCATCCTCGTTGTCGTCGACCACCAGCACGCGCACCGCGCCGCTTGCCGCTTGCGCGGCGGCTGGCGCAGGCGGCTCGATCGCGGCGGCATTCTGCTGCAGCGGCAGGCGCACCACGAATTCGCTGCCCTGCCCCAGGCCCTCGCTGTGCGCCGAGACGCGCCCGCCGTGCAGCGAGACCAGGCTCTTGACCAGGGCCAGGCCGATGCCGAGCCCGCCCTGCGAGCGGTCCGGCGTGCGTTCGGCCTGCGTGAACAGGTCGAAGATATAGGGCAGCATCTGCGGATCGATGCCCTGCCCGCTGTCGCGCACCGCGATCACGGCCTCTTCGCCCTCGGCCGTCACGCGCAGGACCAGCTTGCCGGCGACCGGCGTGTACTTGGCGGCGTTGTTCAGGATGTTCGACACCACCTGCACCAGGCGCGTGCGGTCGCCCGCCACGTGCAGCGGCTGCTCCCACAGCTCGACCTTCAGCTCCTGGCGCTTGGCGTCGAGCAGCGGGCGCACCTGTTCGATGGCTCCCTGCACGACCCCGGTCACGTCCAGTTCGTCCTTCTCGATGGTCACCAGCCCGCGCGTGACGCGCGAGACGTCCAGCAAATCGTTGACCAGGTCGGTCATGTGCTCGGCCTGGCGCGCAATGATGGCGCTGGCGTGGCGCGCGCGGTCCGGGTCGAGCTGGCCACGCTGCAGAAGCTGGGCCGCGGTGGTGATCGGCGCCAGCGGGTTGCGCAGCTCGTGCGCCAGCATCGCGAGGAACTGGTCCTTCTGGCGGTTGGCCGCGCGCAGTTCGTCTTCCACGCGCTTGCGGGCTGTGACGTCGCTGCCTTCCACGAAGATACCCGCCACCTTGCCCGCGGCGTCGCGGATCGGCTGATACACGAAGTCGACAAACAGCTCTTCGAGCGGCCCATTGGTTTCGCGCTGCACGCGTAGCGGCACCGCATGCCCTACGAAAGGCTGGCCCGACCTGTAGACCTGGTCGAGCAGCTCGAAAAAGCCCTGCCCCTCGATCTCGGGGATCGCCTCGCGCGCCGGCTTGCCGATCAGGTCGAAGCGGCCGATGAGCTGCATGTAGGATTGGTTGGTGATCTCGAAGATGTGGTCGGGGCCGCGCAACACGGCAATGATGCCGGGCGCCTGCTCGAACAGGGTCATGAGGCGCTGGTTTTCTTCTTCGCGGTAGCGCTCGGCCAGCACCTCGGCGGTCGTCTCCACGCAGGCGCAGAACATCCCGGCCACGCTGCCGTCCTCGTCGCGCACCGGCGAATACGAGAAGCGGAACCAGGTGTCTTCGTCGTAGCCGTGACGGTTCATGCGCAGGGGCAGCCGGTCCATGTAGGTCGCCTCGCCCTTGAGCGCATGCACGATCAGCGGATGGATGTCGTCCCAGATCTCGGCCCAGACCGCATGGAACCTTGCCCCCAGCGCAGCCGGGTGCTTCTCGCCGAGGATCATGGCGTAAGCATCGTTGTACAGGAAGCCGAGCTCCGGCCCCCATGCGACGAACATCGGGAACTTCGCGTTGAGCATCAGGCCGACGGTCGTGCGCAGCGCCTGCGGCCAGTCGCGCGGATGTCCCAGGTGTGAAGAAGACCAGTCGTGCGCCCGCATCATGGCCCCCATCTGGCCGCCCCCGCTCAGGAAGGGCAGCCATTCGGAAGGTGTTGCATGTTCCTGTTTCATGCGATGTCTGGTCTTGGTGAATGTTGCAATATACCTGGAGGAAGTTTGCCAGAGTTAGCCCGTTTTACACCACACCGCAGAGCCCTACAGCGTCTTGACGAACTCGCGGATACCACCAAGCAGCATCTCGACCGACATCGCGGTGAGGATCAGGCCCATCAGGCGCTCGAAGGCCGTCATGACCTGTGGTCCGAGCTTTTGCTGCAGGCGCTCGGCGCTCAGGAAGACCGCCAGCCAGACGACGGCTACCGCCGCCAGCGCCGCCACATGCACCAGGGTTTCGGACAGGGAACCGGAACTGAACAGCAGCACGGTTGCCAGCGCCGAAGGTCCTGCCAGCGCGGGAATGGCGAGCGGCACGATGAAGGGCTCGCCGCCATGCTCGCTGCGGCCCAGCACGCCGTCCGGGTGCGGGAAGATCATGCGGATCGCGATGATCAGGAGAATGACCGCGCCGCCGATGCGCAGCGCGACCGGGCTCAGGTGCAGCGCGGCCAGGAAGTGCTGGCCGAAGAACATGAATACCAGCAGCAGCAGGAAGGCGATGGCGCACTCGCGCACGACGATGCGCGGGCGGCGCTGGACCGGCGTGTCCTTCAGTGCCGCGGCGAACAGCGGAACGTTGCCGAACGGGTCGGTGACGAGGATCAGCAGGATGAAGGTCTGGAAGAAGCTCTGGGTCATAGGAATATTATTGTTGAGTACCCTAAAAAAGGACGAGACGATCTTAGCAGAGATACATCACTCGCGCTCCATCCGAGCGGAAAATGGTGGGCTCGAGCAGAAATGAAAAGCGGGGAAGGCTTGCGCGCTTCCCCGCTCCGTGCAGTGCCGTTTGACAGGCTGCAGATTACTTCTCGAACTTCTTCATCCACGCCGACAGCTGGTGCGGACGCAGGCCGTCGTAGTCTTCGAACGGCTGGTGGATCCACGGGTTGTGCGGCAGGTCTTCCAGGTGGTAGTCCGGCTTGAAGCTCGAGGTGCCCTTGACCCACAACACGGCCGAACGCACTTCGGACACGTCCGGGTAGTTCGACTGCAGGTGCTCGCGCACTTTCTGCAGGGTCACGCCGGAGTCGGCCAGGTCATCGACCAGCAGGATGCGGCCGGCCAGCGGGCCCTTGGTCATCGTCATGTACTTGGCGATGTCCAGGTTGCCCTGCTTGGTACCCGACTCTTCGCGGTAGGAGCTGGTCGACAGGATCGCCAGCGGCACATCGAAGATGCGCGAGATGACGTCGCCAGGACGCACGCCGCCGCGCGCCAGGCACAGCACCATGTCGAACTTCCAGTTCGATTCATAGACTTGCAGGGCAAGGCGCTCGACCATGCGGTTGTATTCGTCCCACGAAACCCAGAGGTCCTTGTCGGTCGATGCAGGGGTATTCATTTCAGGCTATTCCTATGCTCTTATGGTTGTATCAGGCTGCGAACGGATGGCGCAGCACGATCGTCTCTTCGCGGTCCGGACCGGTCGACACCATGTCGATCGGCACGCCCACCAGCTCTTCGATGCGCTTGATGTAGGCACGGGCGTTGGCCGGCAGCTCTTCCATCGACCTGGCGCCGACGGTCGATTCGGTCCAGCCCGGCATCTCTTCGTAGACCGGCACGCACAGGGCGGCTTCTTCGGCGCCGACCGGGAAGATGTCGACATCGCGGCCGTCGATCTTGTAGCCGGTGCACAGCTTGAGCGATTCGATACCATCGAGCACGTCGAGCTTGGTCAGGCACATGCCCGACACGCCGTTGATCTGGACCGAGCGGCGCAGCAGCGCGGCGTCGAACCAGCCGCAGCGGCGGGCGCGGCCGGTCACGGTGCCGAATTCATGGCCGACGCGCGACAGGTGCTCGCCGACGCCTGCATCGGTCGGCAGTTCGGCCGGGAACGGGCCCGAGCCGACGCGGGTGGTGTAGGCCTTGGTGATGCCCATGATGTAGTGCAGCATGCCAGGACCGACGCCGGCGCCGGCGGCGGCGTTGCCGGCCACGCAGTTCGACGAGGTGACGAACGGATAGGTGCCGTGGTCGACGTCGAGCAGCGAGCCTTGCGCGCCTTCGAACAGCAGGCTGCCGCCGGCCTTGTGGGCAGCGTACAGTGCCGACGAGACATCGCCGACCATCGGGCGCAGGCGCGGGACCAGGGCCATCGCGTCGTCGTAGGTTTGCTGGAAGTCGACTGCTTCGGCGCCCAGGTAATTGGTCAGCACGAAGTTGTGGTAATCGAGGTTTTCCTTGAGCTTCTCGGCGAAGCGCTCGGCGTTGAGCATGTCGGCGATGCGAATCGCCCGGCGCGCGACCTTGTCTTCGTAGGCCGGGCCGATGCCCTTGCCGGTGGTGCCGATCTTGTTCTCGCCGCGCTTGGCTTCGCGCGCCTTGTCGATGGCGACGTGGTAAGGCAGGATGACCGGGCAGGCTTCCGAGATCTTCAGGCGCGACACGACTTCGACCCCGGCCGCGGCCAGCTTGTCGATTTCGCGCAGCACGTCCGGGACCGACACGACCACGCCGTTGCCGATGTAGCAGGCCACGCCTTCGCGCATGATGCCCGACGGGATCAGCTGCAGCGCGGTTTTCTGGCCCTTGATCACGAGCGTGTGGCCCGCGTTATGGCCGCCCTGGAAACGGACGACGCCGGCCGCATGGTCGGTCAGCCAATCGACGATCTTACCCTTGCCCTCATCGCCCCACTGGGTGCCGATGACAACGACGTTCTTTGCCACGTTAGTATTTGACATCACTTAACCTAAGTTTTTGAGAATCCAATTTCCGTTTTCGAGGACGAGCACGCGGTCGCACTCGAACTCGTCCTGAACATTGTCGTGACCCGGCATGGACTGGATCACGACTTCACCGCTATTCCGCAGTTCAGCGATTTCTTCCCGCAGCTCCGGGGCATTGCCCCAGGGCGCGCGGATGGAATGCTTGCGCTCGGCCGTCGGCAGCAACCGCGCCAGTTCGCGCAGGTCGAGCGAGAAACCGGTGGCGGGACGTGCCCGGCCGAAGGCTTCGCCGACGTGGTCGTAGCGCCCGCCGCGCGCCACCGCGTTCGGCAGGCCCGGCACGTAGAGCGCGAACATGGCGCCGCTTTCGTACTGGTAGCCGCGCAGGTCGGCCAGGTCGATCGCGACTTCGGCGCGGCCGATGGCGCAGGCCGCGAGCGCGGCCAGTTCGCTCAGTGCGCGGGTGATGCCCGCTAGCGGCGGCAGCGCTTCTTTCGCGCGCGCCAGCACCTCGACATCGCCGTACAGGTGCGGCAGCGCCAGCAGCGCCTGGCGCGTGCCCGGCAAGTAATGTTGCGTCAATTCGTCCAGGCCCGGCGCATCCTTGGCGCGCAGCAGGCAGGTGAGCTGGGCTTCGTCGCGGCGCGCCTGCGGGTCGTCGCCCAGGATGGCGCGCAGGATGCCGACGTGGCACAGGTCCAGGCGCACGTCGTTGAAGCCGGCCAGCGCCAGCGAGCCCAATGCGAGTTCCTGGATCTCGGCGTCGGCTTCCAGTCCGGCGTGACCGTAGATCTCGCAACCGATCTGGATCGGCTCGCGCGTGGCGTGCAGGCCGGACGGACGGGTGTGCAGCACGCTGCCGGCATAGCACAGGCGGGTGACGGATTCGCGGTTGAGCAAATGGGCGTCGATGCGGGCGACCTGCGTCGTCATGTCGGCGCGCAGGCCGAGCAGGCGGCCGGAGATCTGGTCGACCACCTTGAAGGTGCGCAGCTCGCTGTCCTGCCCTGCCCCGGCCAGCAGCGACTCGACGTATTCGAGCAGTGGCGGCATCACCAGTTCGTAACCGTACAGGCGGAAGGTATCGAGCATCTTGCGGCGCAGATCCTCGATCTTGCGCGCTTCGGACGGCAAGACATCAGCGATATTCTCGGGCAAAAGCCAGTTCGGCATGGGCGACAGCTAACGGGTTGTGTTTTAAGAGCAAGGACTAGCACGCAGGGGTACGGACAACCGGCGTGCTGACGCACGGTGCGAGCGCCGAATCGGCAATTTTACCCGAAAATGGGCAGGTGTAGGCGGGGGATGTTGGGTTGACAGCGGTTCTGGGTTGCCACAGCGCCTCGTTGATACGCTTGTATATACCGTTGAGCAAATGGGCCTTCGACAAAATTGGGTCCCGGCCAAGGCCGGGACCCAATTTCGCGGCGTTACGTCAGCGCGAAAAGAATTACTTACTGCCCGGCGCCTTGAAATACTTGAAGAACTCCGAATTCGGATCCACCACCATCACGTCGCTGCGGCTCTTGAACGTGGCGCGGTAGGCTTCCAAAGAACGGTAGAACTTCGCGAACTCCGGATTCTTGCCGAACGATTCGGCATAGATCACCGATGCCTTGGCGTCGCCGTCGCCCTTGATCTTCTCGGCCTCGCGGAAGGCTTCGGCGATGATCACGGTGCGCTGACGGTCGGCGTCGGCGCGGATCTGCTCGGATTCGGCGGCGCCCGTCGAGCGCAGTTCGTTGGCCACGCGGGTACGCTCGGCCTTCATGCGTTCGTAGACCGAGTTGTTGATCTGCTCGATGTAGTCGACGCGCTTGAGGCGCACGTCCACCACGCCCACGCCGATCTCTTTCGCTTCGGCCACGACCTTCTCTTTGACCGCTTCCATCACGCGGCCACGCTCGCCGGAAATCACTTCGCGCACGGTGCGCTTGGTGATCTCGTCGTTCAGGGCCGCCTTGATGATCTGCGACAGGCGGTCGCGGGCGCGGCTTTCGTCGCCGCCGAAGCTGACGAAATACAGGCGCGGATCGGTGATGCGCCACTTCATGAAGGCATCGACCAGGATGTTCTTCTTCTCGGCCGTGATGAAGCGGTCGGCGTCAGGCGTGTCGAGCGTGAGGATGCGCTTGTCCAGGTAAATCACGTTCTGGAAAGGCGGCGGCAGCTTGAAATGCAGGCCCGGCTCGGTGATCACGCTCTTCACCTGGCCCAGGGCGAAGACGATGGCGAAGCGGCGCTGGTCGACCACGAAGATGGTGGACGAGAGCAGCATCAGGGCAATGAAGCCCGCCACAAATAAAGTTACGAGGCGGTTCATTAACGGCTCTCCCGGTCACGTGAGGAATCGCGGGCGCGGTCGTCGCGGTGACGCACCGAGTCCATGGCTTGCATGACGTCCGACGGCGGCGCGGACTGCGGCACCTGCACCGGTCCGGACTTGCTGCCGACGCCTTCGCTGCCGGCGTGCTGGCCAATGAGTTTGTCGAGCGGCAGGTAGATCATCGGGTTGCCCGCGCGCGAATCGACCATCACCTTGCTGGTGTTGGAGAAGATCTGCTGCATGGTGTCGATGTACATGCGGTCGCGGGTCACGGCCGGGGCCTTGCCGTAGGCCGCCACCACCTGGTCGAAGCGCGAGGCGTTACCGGTCGCGTTTTCCACCACCATCGAGCGGTAGGCTTCGGCGTCCTGCATCAGGCGGAAGGCCTGGCCGCGCGCCTGCGGGATCACCTGGTTGGCATAGGCTTCGCCTTCGTTCTTGGCGCGGGCGCGGTCCTGGCCGGCCTTGACGGCGTCGTCGAAGGAGTTCTGCACCTGTTCCGGCGGCTGCACCGCCTGCATGGTCACGTTGGTGATCAAGGCGCCCAGCTTGTAGCGGTCGACGATGGTCTGCATCATCTGGTGCACGTCGACCGCGACCTTCTCGCGGCCCTCGTACAGCACGAAGTCCATCTTGTTCTTGCCGACCACCTCGCGGATCGCGGTCTCGGCGACCTGGCGCACCGTCTCGTCGTTCTCGCGGTTGTTGTACAGCCACATGACCGGATCCTTCAGCGTGTACTGCACGGCGAACTGGATGTCGATGATGTTCTCGTCGTCGGTCAGCATTAGGGCTTCTTGAGGCTGCTTGTTGCGGACGTTGGCGCGGTAGCCGATTTCGGCGGTGCGGATCTGCGAGACGTTGACGGTCTCGTGGGCCTGGATCGGGTACGGCCAGCGCCAGTTGAAGCCGGCGCCGGTAGTGTGGCTGAGCTTGCCGAAGGTGGTGACCACCCCGGTCTGGCCTTCTTGCACGATGAAGGCGCCGCTGGCCAGCCAGATCAGGCCGACGATGACCGCCACCACGCCGGCGGTGACGCTGGCGCCGCGCATGTCGCCGCGGCCGGCGGGACCACCGCCGCCATCGCCGCTGCCGTTGCCATTGCCGCGCGAACCGAACAGGCGGTTCAGGCGCGCATTGAAGTCGCGCCAGAGTTGATCGAGGTCCGGCGGGCCTTCACCCGGCCGGCGGCCCTCCTGGGCCTTGTGGTCACCGCCGGGCTTGTGGCCCCAGCGTGGATCGTTCAGCGACAATTTGATGCCGCAACGCTTGAGTAAAGAAACGAGCATAGGCTAGTGTGGCCCGACATGGGTGGTGGTTGTCATATTATCGGCAGGACCGTCAGGGGAGCCGTCCACCGGGGGCTCCTCGTCGTCGAAATCGTCGAAGTCGTCGTGCTCTTCGTCGTCGGCGTCGGACTGCGCTTCTTTTGCATGCTTCAGGCCTGGCGCCGCCTTGGCCGACTCGACGATCGCGTCGCGCAGCAGGTCCAGGCCGGCGCCGCTGTGGGCGCTGATGAAAACGCGGCTGATCTTATCATACTCATCACGTTCCACCCCGGGCTCCAGCCCGGCCGCATCGATCTTGTTCCATACCAGGATTTGTGGAATGTGGTCGGCGCCGATCTCGCGCAAGACCTCGTTGACCTGTTCGATCTGTTCCATGCGCACCGGCGAATTGCCATCGACCACGTGCAGCAGCAGGTCGGCGTGGATGGTTTCTTCGAGCGTGGCGCGGAAAGCCGCCACCAACTGGTGCGGCAGTTCGCGCACGAAGCCGACGGTATCGGACATGACGACGCTGCCCACCTCGTCGCCCAGGTAGAGGCGGCGGCTGGTGGTGTCGAGCGTGGCGAACAGCTGGTTTGCAACATACACGCCGGCCTTGGTGAGCGTGTTGAACAAGGTGGACTTGCCGGCATTGGTATAGCCGACCAGCGACACGGAGAAAGTCTGGTTGCGCCCGCGCGCGCGGCGCTGGGTTTCGTGCTGCTTGCGCAGCTTCGTTAAACGGGTGCGCAGTTGCTTGACCCGCTCGCCGATCAGGCGGCGGTCGGTCTCGAGCTGGGTTTCGCCGGGGCCGCGCAGGCCGATACCGCCCTTTTGACGTTCGAGGTGGGTCCAGCCGCGGATCAGGCGGGTGGCCAGGTGCTGCAGCTGGGCCAGTTCGACCTGGAGCTTGCCCTCGTGGCTCTTGGCGCGCTGGGCGAAGATGTCGAGGATCAGGCTGGTGCGGTCGACCACGCCGACTTCGAGACGGCGCTCGAGGTTACGCTGCTGTGCGGGGGACAATGCGTGGTTGAAGATGACCAGCTCGATGCCGTCGACCTTGCAGGCCATCTTGATTTCGTCGGCCTTGCCGCTGCCGACGAAAAAGGCGGCATCGGGGCTGCTGCGCTTGGCCGTAATCGTGGTGATCGGGTCGGCGCCGGCGGAACGCGCAAGGAGCGACAGCTCTTCGAGGCTGGCGTTGAAGTCGCCGGCACCGAAATCGATGCCGACCAGCGCTGCGCGCATGCTGGGAATGCCGGGGGCGTCAGCCATCGGCCTTACTCGGCTTCTGGGTCGAGGTTGAGATTGACGGCGCGGGCCGGGACGACGGTGGAAATGGCGTGCTTGTAGACCATCTGGGTCACGGTGTTACGAAGCAGGACGACGTACTGGTCGAAGGATTCGATATGGCCTTGCAGTTTGATGCCGTTGACCAGGTAGATGGAGACGGGGACGTGCTCCTTACGCAATGCGTTCAGGAATGGGTCTTGTAACAGTTGCCCTTTGTTGCTCATAACAGCTCCGTAATGTTGTTGTAGTTAAAAGTTTGAGGCGATTTGCCGGTTTTCAAGTGCTTGGGCCCCATTCTGCTCTCGCGAATGACGGCCCTAAACTTACTGTAACCTGTTTTGCCACTTTTTGTCGTACTGCTACGGCTATTTCTGTTCCCGCGCGAATGGGTTCTTGCCGCTCTTGAGCTCGATGCGCACAGGCGTGCCGACCAGGTTGAATGTGTCGCGGAAATGGCGTTCGAGATAGCGCTTGTACGGCTCGCTGACGGCATCCAGGGCGTTACCGTGGATGACGATGATCGGCGGATTCTGGCCGCCCTGGTGGGCGTAGCGCATCTTCGGACGGGTGCTGCCCTTGCGCTTGGGCTCCTGCTTCTCGATGGCTTCCTGCAGCGCGCGGGTCAGGCGCGGGGTCGACAGGTTGGCGGTCGCGGCGGCATAGGCTGCATCCACCGACTTCATCAGCTGCGAGATGCCGGTACCCTTCAGTGCCGAAATAAAGTGGGTCTTGGCGAACGAGAGGAAGTCGAGCTTGCGGTCGAGGTCGATCTTGACTTCGTCGCGGTCGTCCGACTGCAGACCGTCCCACTTGTTGACGGCCACCACCAGCGCCCTGCCCGACTCCAGGATGAAGCCGGCAATGTGCGCGTCTTGTTCCGAGATATCTTGCTGGGCGTCGAGCAGCAGCACGACGACGTTGGCGTCCGAGATCGACTGCATGGTCTTGACCACCGAGAACTTCTCGATGGCTTCGAACACCTTGCCGCGGCGGCGGATGCCGGCGGTGTCGATCAGGGTGTATTGCTTGCCTTCGCGTTCGAACGGCACTTCGATCGAGTCGCGGGTGGTGCCCGGCATGTCGAAGGCGATCACGCGCTGCTCGCCGACCAGGGTGTTGATCAGCGTGGACTTGCCGACGTTCGGGCGGCCGACGATGGCGATTTTCACGCCATGGTCGACGTGCTCGCCCATCTGCTCGGCATCGGGACGGGCGGCGAAGGCGAAATCGAGCGCCTCGTTGACGAGGTCGGTCACGCCGTCGCCGTGGGCGGCGGAAATGACATACGGGTCGCCCATGCCGAGCTCGTAGAAGTCGGCGGTGACGGAGGTGTATTTCATGCCCTCGGATTTATTCACCACGAGCATGACCTTGCGGCCCGTCTTGCGCAGGTAATCCGTGATGGTCTTGTCGTGCGGGGTCATGCCCTGGCGGCCGTCGACGATGAAGACGACGACGTCGGCTTCGGCCACGGCCTGGCGCGTCTGCAGCGCCATTTCGAACATGATGCCTTCTTTTGCGACCGGCTCGAAGCCGCCCGTGTCGATGACCAGGAAGGGACGTTCACCGATCCGGCCTTCGCCATAGTGGCGGTCGCGGGTCAGGCCGGGGAGATCGGCCACCAGCGCGTCCCGCGAACGCGTCAGGCGGTTGAACAGGGTCGACTTCCCGACATTCGGGCGACCTACGAGTGCGATTACCGGCTTCATGTAGATATTCTATTCGACCGCGATAGCGGTCACAGTTCCATTTTGTGTTTGAAAAATCAGGTGCGATCCAGCCACCACGGGGGTGCCGCTGATCGGGCTGCCGTCTGTTGCGGCGCGCGCCAGGAACGAGCCATCCTCGCGCGACAGGAAATGCACGATGCCCTGGTAGTCGCCGACCGCAACCGTGCGGCCATACGACAGCGGCGTGGACAGGCGGCGGAAGGCCAGCTTGTCGTTCTTCCAGCTTGATGCGCCGGTATCGCGGTTGAAGGCGAGCAGCGCGCCCTTGTCATCGGGTGCGAAAACGAAGCGCTGGTCGACGGCCACGCCGGCTTCCGACGACAGGTCGCGGGTCCATTTTACGGTACCGGCAGCAAGGTCGAAGCAGCCGACCCGGCCCTGGTAGGACACGGCGCAGACGTCGTTCTCGAACAGCACAGGGGCGCCGCCGATATCGGTCACGCGCTCGAGTTCGGTCGTGCCGCGCGCCACGCCCACCTCGACGTCCCAGCGCGGCGCGCCGGTGGCCAGGATGAACGAAGACAATTTACCGCCCGGCTGGGCGATGATGACGTCGTTGCCGGCCACCACCATGCCCGGCGCATTGCGCAGGGTCAGCGGCGGCGAGACGCGCTGCACGGTCCATTTCTTTTCGCCGGTTTTGGCATCGAAGCCGACGACGCGGTTGTCCAGGCTGCGCGCGACGACCACGCCCTGCCCGACGACCGGCGCCGACAGGATTTCGCTCGACAGCTGCGACTTCCACAGCGGCTTGCCGTCCATGTCGAAGGCCAGCAGCATGCCCTTGGTGCCGCCGACCACGATCAGGTTGCCGTCGGTGCCCACGCCCGCCGACAGATCGGTGCCGGCCTTGGTGCGCCAGATCTGGCGGCCGGTGGCCGCTTCCACGCGTGCAATGTCGCCATTGCCGCCGGCGACCACCACGGTATTGCCGGCCAGCGCAGGCGAGAACTGGTAGCTGCCGGCCTTGCCGATGTCGAGCTTCCATGCGGTGCGCACGGCCATCGTGCCCTTGAGTTCGACGAGCGGCGCCGGCTGGTCGGTCTTGCTTTTCGAAGCGAAAGGATTGAGCCCGCTGAGTTTATTGATCGCGCTGCTCGGGCTCATGCTCGAGCAGCCCGTCATCAGGGCCAGAACGCCAACACCAACAAGCTTGCTGCTAATACGCATATTCTTTTACCTTGTGTAGAGGACGCAAAGCCCGCGCGCGCTGCGACAGCGTGCGCGGGCCTGTCAATCTTGGATAGTTACGCGGCTGCTTTCGCGTCTTTCGTGTCTTTTGCATCGACCGGCGCAGTGCCGCCGATGGCTTCGAGCTTGACCGTCACCAGCTGGCGGCCCGGATTTTCCTTCGGCATCGCGGCCAGCGCGGCGACATAGGCCTGGCGCGCTTCGGCCAGCTTGTTCTGCGCCACCAGCACATCGCCCTTGCGGTCGGCGACGGCCGCGGTGAACTGCACCGGGAAGGATTCGTTCAGCAGCTTGAGCGCGGCGTCGTAGGATTTTTCGTCGAGCAGCACGCCGGCCAGGCGCAGTTTCGCGATCGACTTGTACTCGTCGTTGCCGTGGTCCGCCACCCATTGCAGCTGGGTGCGCGCGGCCTTCAGGTCGTTCGCTTCAAAGGCGGTCTTGGCCGCGCCCAGGGCAGCCATCTGCGCATAGGCCGTGTTCTCGTATTTCTTCTGCATGTCGGCGGCGATGCGCTGGGCTTTCGCGTTGTCGCTCGCGCTGACCGCGGCTTGCAGTTCGTCGTACAGGGCCGAGGCTTCGACGGCCTGGGTGCGCTTGTGCGAATTCCAGAAGTTATACGCGGCGTAGGAACCGAGTGCGGCAATCAGCACCCAGGTGATGAGGTTGCCGAAACGCGACCAAAAGGCCTTGAAGGTCGCTATCTGTTCCTGTTCTTCGAGATCGTATGCCATTGTCTGCTCTAGCTTTTAGTTGTTACTCGGTTGTTATTGAAGGTGTTCCTGGTTGGCGCTGCTGCCCGGCGCCTTCGCTTACGGACGGTGGTGATGCCCGTGCTCGTTGCAATTTTCGTCGACGCAGTCGTGTTCGCCGCCGCCGCCGACAATCTGGTCGACCACGTAATCGACCACTTCCAGGAAGGGCACGCTGGCCTGCTGCTGCTCGCCTGCTTCCCCGCGCATCGCCTTGACGGCGGCCTTTTCAGCGGCCATCTCGTCGTCGCCGATGATCACGGCAAAGGCAGCACCGCTGCCGTCGGCCTTCTTCATCTGGCTCTTGAAACTGCCGGCGCCACTCGGTGTCGCGCAATGTAACACAACATCCAGGCCGGCATCGCGGAGGCGCTCGGCCAGGATGAAGGATTGCGCCTGCGCTTGCTCTCCCTGGTGGACCATGTAAACGTCGCATTGGCTCGGCGCCTGCGTCTCGCCCAGGCCCTTCATCAGCTCGATGATGCGCTCCATGCCCATCGCAAAACCCACCGCCGGGGTGGCCTTGCCGCCGAACTGCTCGATCAGCGGGTCGTAGCGGCCACCGGCGCAGATCGTGCCCTGGGCGCCAAGTTCGTCAGTCACCCATTCGAACACGGTGCGGTTGTAGTAATCCAGGCCGCGTACCAGGCGCGGGTTGATGGTGTACTGCACCGCGTTGCGATCCAGGATCTTCTTCAGGCCTTCCAGGTGGGCCAGGGATTCTTCGCCCAGGTAGTCCAGCAGCTTCGGCGCGCCGTTGACCATCTCCTGCATGGCCGGGTTTTTCGTATCGAGGATGCGCAGCGGGTTGCTGTGCAGGCGGCGCTTGGCCTCGGCATCGAGCACCGCTTCGTTGGCTTCGAAATAGGCGATCAGGTCGGCGCGGTGGCGCTGGCGCTCGTCGGCATTGCCGATCGAGTTCAGTTCCAGGCGCACGTTCTGCAGGCCCAGGTCATCCCAGAGGCGGCGGCACAGCATGATCAGTTCGGCGTCGATGTCCGGGCCGGAAAAACCGACGGCTTCCGCGCCGAACTGGAAGAACTGGCGGTAGCGGCCGCGCTGCGGACGCTCGTGGCGGAACATCGGGCCCTTGTACCACATGCGTTTCGGGCCGTCGTAGACCAGGTTATGTTCGAGCACCGCGCGCACGACGCTGGCCGTGCCTTCCGGACGCAGGGTCAGCTGGTCGCCGTTCATCGAATCGGTGAAGGAATACATCTCCTTCTCGACGATGTCGGTGACGGCGCCGATGGCGCGCGCGAACAAAGACGTGTCCTCGAGGATCGGGGTGACGATCTTCTGGTAGCCGTAGCTTTTCAGGATGGTCTCGGCGGTGTTCTCGAACAGCTCCCACATCGGGGCATCCTGCGGGAGGATGTCGTTCATGCCTTTGACGGCGAGGATTTTTTCTGGTTTGGACATATTGTTATCTCGCTTTTCGTAGGGTGCCCGGCTTCGCCGACCACCCTACGGGTTAGACGGTATTCGCCTCGCGGCTGTAATTTTTCTCGACGTAATTGAGCACGATGGTCTTGAACTCGTCCACGATCCGCTCGCCGCGCAAGGTTGCGAACTTCTGCCCATCGACGAACACCGGCGCCGCCGGCGACTCGCCCGTACCCGGCAGGCTGATGCCGATGTTCGCGTGCTTCGATTCGCCCGGGCCGTTCACGATGCAGCCCATCACGGCCACGTTCATCGCTTCCACGCCCGGATACAGCTTTTTCCATTCCGGCATCGAATCGCGCAGGAAGGTCTGGATGTTGTCGGCCAGTTCCTGGAACACGGTCGAAGTCGTGCGCCCGCAGCCCGGGCAGGCGATCACCATCGGGGTGAACTTGCGCAGGCCCATGGTCTGCAAAATCTCTTGGCCGACCACGACTTCGCGGGTGCGATCGCCCCCCGGTTCCGGGGTCAGCGAAATGCGGATAGTGTCGCCGATGCCTTCCTGCAGCAGCACGGACAGGGCCGCGGTGGAGGCGACGATGCCCTTGCTGCCCATGCCGGCTTCGGTCAGGCCGAGGTGCAGCGGATAGTCGCAGCGGCGCGCCAGTTCGCGGTAGACCGCGATCAGGTCCTGCACGCCCGACACCTTGCACGACAAGATGATCTTGTCGCGCGCCAGGCCCACTTCTTCTGCGCGCATCGCGTTCTCGATGGCCGAGGTGATCAAGGCTTCGTACATCACGGCCTGGGCCGTCCATGGCGTGGCGCGCGAGGCGTTCTCGTCCATGATGCGCGCCAGGAGGGACTGGTCCAGGCTGCCCCAGTTCACGCCGATGCGCACCGGCTTGTTGTATTTCGCGGCGATCTCGATCATCTGGGCGAACTGGGTGTCGCGCTTGGCGCCCTGCCCCACGTTGCCCGGGTTGATGCGGTATTTCGACAGCGCCTGCGCGCATTCGGGATAGTCGCGCAGCAGCAGGTGGCCGTTGTAGTGGAAGTCGCCCACCAGCGGGGTGTCGACTTCCATGCGGTCGAGCTGCTCGCGGATGGCCGGCACGGCAGCCGCCGCCGCCGGGGTGTCCACGGTAATGCGCACGATCTCGGAACCGGCGCGCGCCAGTTCCTTCACCTGGATCGCGGTGCCGATCGCGTCGGCGGTGTCGGTATTGGTCATCGACTGCACCACCACCGGCGCGTCGCCGCCGACCCAGACGGTGCGTGCGCCGTGCGAGACCGCTACCTTGCGGCGCAGGAGGCGCTGCTGCGGCCCCGAAGGAATCGGCTCGCCCAGGCAGGGCGCGTTCAACATCATGTTCTGTTCCATGCTCGGACTTTAATTCAGGGCGACGCGGGCGACGGTCTTGCCCGCTACCTGCGGCAGTGCGACGTCGGCGCCGCGCCAGGTGGCGGAGACGGCCGACGGATTGCCGACCACCAGTTTGACCGGTTCGGCGACCTCGATGGTTTCGGTCGAGCCGGCCTTGACCAGGCGCGAGATCAGCGGCTTGCCGCCCTTGGCCGGACGCACGTCGATCCAGGCGTCTTCGCGCACGTTGAAGACCAGCGCGCCGGCGCCGGCCGGCGCTGTGGCGACCGGGGTCGCAGGCGCGGCGCCAGGCGGCGTGGCGGCAGGCGCCGGGCCGGGAGCGGTGGCAGGCGTCGTGGCCGCCGGTGCTGCCGGCGTGGTGGCCGGCGCGGTCGCAGGCGCAGTCGCAGGCGCGGTGTTTTCCGAACCCGGCGCCGGCACCGAGATCAGCGGCACCGATGGGTTCAGCAGCGGATCCTGGCCGGCTGGCGCTGCGGCGCCCGGGGTCGTGGTGATGACTGGGGTCTCGAGCACGGCGCCGCTGTCGGCTTCCTGGCGGCTGCCCGGGATCAGGCCGAAATGCCAGAGCGCGGCGCCGGCGGCGACCACGGCGATGGCGCCGGCGATCAGGCCGACCGGCACGCGCGAGCGCTTGCCGCCGATCGGGAAGCGGCTTTGCGAGAACGCGGCCGGGCGCTGCTCACGGCGCGGCAGCGAGGCGCTGGCGCCGGCTTGCGCTTCAGGGGGCATGTTCATTTCGATCTTGGCCACCAGCGGGGCCGCGTCGATTTTCAGGAGCTTGGCATAGGCGCGCACGAAACCGCGCGTCACGGCCGGGCTCGGCAGCGATGCGTAATCGCCGGCTTCCAGCGCCACCACCTGGCGCGGCGCCAGTTTCAGCTGATCGGCCACCTGCTCGACGCTCCAGCCCATCGCTTCGCGCTGGGACTGCAGGGTCGGTCCAGGGAGTCCGGCGTCGTTGCCCGGGGTCGCGGGCTGGTCTGCATGCTCGTTCATTGTCCTCGTCTCACTCTGCTAGTGTCACTCATCAAACGCGCCGCGCTCGAAGGCCATGTACTCGGGCGAACCCGGGAAGCGCCGCCGCAATTGCGCGGCCAGGCTGGCCTCGCGGCTGCGGTCGCCCAGCTTGCGCTGTACGCGCATCGCAAGCCAGAGCGCGTCGGCCGACAGCGTGTCGAGCTTCGAGCTCTCGACCAGGCGGTTAATGAAAAAACCGGCGCGGGTGTAATCGCGCCGCTCGTAGTAAATCCGCGCCAGGCCCACGTTCGTGGCCTGCAGGTCGGGGTTGTAGCGCAAGGCCTCGAGCAGGTAGCGCTCGGCGGCTTCGCCATTCTTGTTGCGGATGCTGCACATGCCGGCATTGACCAGCGCGCTCACCGGCGTCTGATAGGCGCGGTTGCGCAGCGCGGCGTCGAAATACGGCATGGCCTGGGCCGGCTTGCCCAGCGACTGGCACAGGAAGGAGCCGTAGTTGTTGGACAGCTCGGGGTTGCCCGGCTCGAGCCGCAGCGCCTGCTGGTAATTCTCGTCGGCCAGCGGCAGCTGGCCCATGGCGGTGTAGATCAGGGCGCGCAGGCCGAAGGCCTCGGCATTGCCGGGCTCGGCCGCGATCGCCTGCTTGACTTCGTCCAGCGCGATTTCGTACTTGCCGTCCTGGTAGTAGCCGACGGCCAGCTGGACGCGGATCGAGGCGCGCTTTTCCGCCGCGGTCTGGTCGGACGCGGTTTTCAGCTCCCCGCTGCCTGGGCTGGCGCAGGCCGCCAGCAGGCAGGAGGCGAAAACGATGGCGACGCGGCCGGCGCGCAACATCAGGACGGGATCTCCACGATGCGTCCGAAGTCGGCGCCGAACTTTTTCTGGTACTCGGCCATCTTTTCCATGCGCTCGGCCACGCGGGTGCGGTCCTGCACTTCGCCGGCCAGCTGGCCGCAGGCGGCGTCGATGTCGTCGCCGCGCGTCTTGCGCACGGTGGTGACGATGCCGGCATCCATCAGGATCTGCGCGAAGGCCTTGATGCGCGGGTTCTTCGAGCGGAACAGGCCCGATTCCGGGAACGGGTTGAACGGGATCAGGTTGAACTTGCAGTTCAGGCCCACCACCGGGTCGGTGACCAGGGCGATCAGTTCGCGCGCATGCTCGTCGCTATCGTTGTAGTTGTCGAGCATGCAGTATTCGAAGGTGATGAAGTCGCGCGGCGCGAATTCGAGGTAGCGCTTGCACGCAGCCATCAGTTCGCGCAGCGGGTATTTTTTATTGAGCGGCACCAGCACGTCGCGCAGGGCGTCGTTCGACGCGTGCAGCGACACGGCCAGCGCCACCGGCACGTCTTGCGCCAGCTTGTCGATGTTCGGCACCACGCCGGAAGTCGACAGGGTCACGCGGCGGCGCGACAGGCCGTAGGCGTTATCGTCGAGCATCATCTTGAGCGCGGTGGCGGTCGGCTCGTAATTGAGCAGCGGCTCGCCCATGCCCATCATCACCACGTTGGTGATCTGGCGCTCGCCCTTCGGGCCGGGCTCGATGCCCTTGGTCTTGCGCAATTCGAACTCGGCCATCCACAGCTGGCCAATGATCTCGGCGACAGTGAGGTTGCGGTTGAAGCCCTGCTTGCCCGTCGAGCAGAAGCGGCAGTTGACGGCGCAGCCGGCCTGCGTCGAGATGCACAGCGTGCCGCGGTTTTCTTCCGGGATGAACACGGTTTCCACGGCATTGCCATTACCCACGTCGATCACCCACTTGCGGGTGCCGTCCGTCGAGGTATGGTCGCTGATGGCTTTCGGCGCTTCGACGGTGGCGCGGGTCTTGAGCTTTTCGCGCAGCGACTTGGCCAGATCGGTCATGTCGTCGAAGTTGGCGGCGCCGAACTGGTGGATCCAGCGCTGCAGCTGCTTGGCGCGGAACGGCTTCTCACCCAGCTCGCCGCAATAAGCGACCAGTTGCGCGGGATCGAAGTCCAGCAGGTTGGTGAGAGTCGTCATGATTGTCCTGTATTACTAAAAAGTGATGCAAACCCCGCTCGCCAGGCCCGGGGCATCGGGCGAGCGGTTCTTGAAGCTTGACGCCGATTACTTCAGTTCTGGGAAGAAGTAAGCGATTTCGACTTGTGCGGCTTCGACAGCGTCCGAACCGTGCACGGCGTTGGCATCGATCGAATCGGCGAAATCGGCGCGGATGGTGCCTTTTTCTGCTTTCTTCGGATCGGTCGCGCCCATCAGGTCACGGTGCTTCAGGACGGCGTTCTCGCCTTCCAGGGCCTGGATCATGACTGGACCCGAGACCATGAAGTCGACCAGGTCCTTGAAGAAGCCGCGCTCCTTGTGGGCAGCGTAGAAGCCTTCAGCCTGCTCGCGCGACAGCTGGGTCATGCGGGCTGCGACGATCTTCAGGCCGGCTTGTTCGAAGCGGGTGTAGATTTGGCCGATGACGTTTTTTGCAACTGCGTCTGGTTTGATGATCGACAGGGTGCGTTCGATTGCCATGTAAAACTCCAATAAAAGAAAGGTTAAAATTGAGAAATTCTTGAGAACGCCGCGAACAAAATTGGGGCTCAATCAACCTTCAATTTTACCATACATCCCTCATATAGCCGATATTGCGCCATTGCCAAGCAAAGTGGTAGAGTCACGGGGTAAAACCGTCCTGTTTTCATCGCCGCTTAAGTTTGACCTTGTATGTTGACAGTGACGCTCATCCACTCACCGGAGGCACCATGTTCCCTAACTCGCAACCTCGCAGCACGATCGACCTGACCAAGGCTGGCCGCGGAGTCACCCGCAACAATGTCCTGCGCAACACCTACTGGCTGCTCGCGCTGTCGATGATCCCGACCGTCCTCGGCGCCTTCATCGGCGTGTCGATGCAGCTGCCGATGCTCAGCGGCGGTTTCGGCCTGATCATCTTCCTGGCCGTTGCGTTCGGCTTCATGTTCGCCATCGAAAAGACCAAGCACTCGGCGCTGGGCGTGGCCTTCCTGCTCGGCTTCACCTTCTTCATGGGCCTGATGCTCACGCCCCTGCTGCGCCACACCCTGGGCTATTCGAACGGCGGCACCCTGATCATGACCGCCTTCGGCGGCACGGCCTGCGTATTCGCCGTGATGGCCAGCATCGCCACCACCAGCAAGCGCGATTTCTCGGGCATGGGCAGCTGGCTGATGGCCGGCGTGGTCGTGCTGCTCCTGGCCGTCATCGCCAACGTCTTCCTGCAGATGTCGGTGCTGTCGATCGTGATCTCGGTACTGGCCATCGGCATCTTCTCGGCCTTCATCCTGTTCGACGTGCAGCGCATCATCAACGGCGGCGAGACCAACTACATCTCGGCCACGCTGGCGATCTACCTGGACGTGTACAACATCTTCACCAGCCTGCTGCACCTGCTGGGCATTGCCGGCGGCGACCGCGACTAAGCGGTTTCAGCTGAAAAGAAGAAGCCGACCTGACGGTCGGCTTTTTTTTGACTTGCATGAACAGCCTACTTCAGGGTCAGGTCTGACATTCGGACACGAGCCCAGCCTTACCCCAGTTGAGCTTGTGTCTCAATGTCAGACCTGACCCTGATTTTGCTGGTTTTGCTGGTTTTGCTAAATCGAATCGCCCGCATCGGCCGCCGCATCCACCGGCACCACCGGCGCAACCGGCTTCGCTCCCAGCTCGAATACCGCAATCGACTCCACGTGCGAGGTATGCGGGAACATGTTGCACACCCCCGCCTTCTTCAGCACGTACCCGGCGCCATGCACCAGGATGCCGGCGTCGCGCGCCAGGGTCGAGGGGCTGCAGGAGACGTAGACGATCCGTTGCGGCATCAGCTCTTCGTGGGTGGTGCGCAGCTCGGCCAGGGCTTCGGCCAGGGCCATGGCGCCGTCGCGCGGCGGGTCGACCAGCATGCGGTCGAAACGGCCGAGGGCGACCAGGTCGTCCTTCGTCACTTCGAACAGGTTGCGGGTCGAGAACGAGGTCTTGTCCGCCAGGCCGTTGGCCTGGGCATTTTCCAGCGCGCGCGTGGTGAGCGCGGTGCTGCCCTCGATGCCCACGACTTCGCGCGCCCGGGTCGCCAGCGGCAGGGTGAAGTTGCCCAGGCCGCAGAACAGGTCGGCCACACGCTCGGCTGGCTGCACATCCAGCAGGCGCAGCGCTTTCGAGACCAGCACGCGGTTGATCTGGTGGTTCACCTGGGTGAAGTCGGTTGGCTTGAAGGGCATGCGGATGCCGAATTCCGGCAGCGTGTAATACAGCTCCTTGGCCGCCGGGTAGAACGGATAGGCGGTGTCCGGGCCTTTCGGCTGGAGCCACCACTCGATCTCCCACTTGTCGGCAAAGGCTTTCACCAGCACCTCATCGGCGGCGGTCAACGGCGCCATGATGCGCATGACCAGCACCGTGCTCTCTTCGCCGATGGCCAGTTCGATCTGCGGCACGTCGCGGAACAGCGACATGCTGCCCACCAGCTCGCGCAGCGGCACCAGCAGGCGCGCGACGTGGTCCGGCAGGATCTCGCAGGTACTGATGTCGGCCACGAAGGACGAATTGCGCTCGTGGAAGCCAACCAGCACCCCGCCCTTCTTCGGCACATGGCGCAGCGACAGGCGCGCGCGGTAGCGGTAGTCCCAGGTCGGGCCGTACATCGGGCGCATGATCATCTCGGACTTCACTTTGCCGATGTGCCAGAGGTTGTCCTCCAGCACGCGCTGCTTCATCGCGACCTGGGCCGACGGCTCCAGATGCTGCATCGAGCAGCCGCCGCAGACACCGAAGTGGATGCACTTGGGCTCGACCCGCATCGACGAGGCGCGCTGCAGGGTGAGCATGCGGCCCGACTCCCAGTTCTTCTTCTTTTTCAGCGTTTCATAGCTGACGCGCTCTCCCGGCAGCGCGCCTTCGACAAACACCACCTTGCCGGGCGAGCCGTCTTCGTTCTCGAGGTGGCCGACGCCGCGGGCGTCCGCATCCAGGGATTTGATGTCGATAAAAATTTCTTGCATGGCGAGAGAAAAAGAATGGGCGGCAGGCCGTCCAGCGGGCGGGTGCCTGCGTGGGGGACGTTAGAAACAAAAAATGGGCTGAAGTGGCCCGGCGGGCATGATAGCAAGGAAATGAAAGGGGCGCTACAGGGGGCTGATCCGGCGAGGCTGGCGTCGCCGCGCGATTGCGGCGCTGCTAGAGCAGCGAATCCCGCACCACCCCACGCGCCGCCATCGCCCGCTTGAGCTTGACCAGCGCCTCCTGCTGGATCTGCCGCACCCGCTCGCGCGTCACGCCCATTTCCTCGGCGAGCGTCTCCAACGTAGCAGGGTCGTCGTTGTCGAGCCCGAAGCGGCGCGTCACGACCAGGCGCTGCTTGTCGGGCAGGCGCGCCAGCCAGTCGCGCACCAGCACCGTCATCTCGTGGTGCTCGGCCAGTACATCGGGCATGGCTTCGCCGTCGTCGGGCAGCATGTCCATCAGGCTGGACTGGGGATCGTTGTCGAGCGGCGCGTCGAGCGAGGCGGCGTGTTCGGACAGGGCCAGGATGTCCTGCACCTCTTCCACCGGGCGCCCGACCAGGCTGGCGATGTCTTCGGCGGCGGCCTCCTTGCCGTCGTGTTTTTGCGCCTCGAGATGGTATTTGGCGCGCAGGATACCGTTCAGCTCGCGCACCATGTGCACCGGCAGGCGCACGGTGCGGGCCTGGTTCATGATGGCGCGCTCGATGCTCTGGCGGATCCACCAGGTGGCGTAGGTCGAGAAGCGGAAGCCGCGCTCGGGCTCGAACTTGTCGATCGCACGCATCAGGCCGATGTTGCCTTCTTCGATCAGGTCGAGCAGCACGACGCCGCGGTTGATGTAGTGCTTGGCGATCGAGACGACCAGGCGCAGGTTATGCTCGATCATCTTCTGGCGCGCCGCGAAGTCGCCGCCCTTGGCCAGGGTGGCGACCTGGGATTCCTCGCAGGCCGAGAGCAGCGCTCGGGTGCCGATCTGGTTCAGGTAGTGCTGGGTGGTGTCGGTCGCCAGCTCGGCCTGCAGGACCTTGCGCAGCTCGTCGACGCTGTCGGCCTCGGTGGAAGACGGTGCTTCCGCGGCATCGGCCACCTCGTCGTTTTCGCTGCCGTCGGCCGCACGCGCCCCCTCGCCTTCCGGCGTGTCCGGATACTCGTCCGTATCCTGCTGGTCGTGCGAGTGCGGCGGCTGCGTCATACCATCCTATCGGCCGGGCAGGAACCTCGACGGGTCGACTGGCTTGCCCTGTTGGCGGATCTCGAAATGCAACTTCACGGAGTCGGCGTCCGAATCGCCCATTTCCGCGATCAGTTGGCCTTTGGCCACGTTGTCGCCTTCCTTGACGACGATCTTGCGGTTGTGTGCGTATGCCGACAGCAGGCTGTTGCTGTGCTTGACGATAACGAGATTACCATATCCGCGGATACCACTGCCAGCGTACATTACCTTCCCGGCGCCGGCGGCCACCACCTGCTGGCCGGCCCTGCCTGCGATGTCGATGCCCTTGTTGCGGCCTTCGTCGAAGGTGGCGACGATGCGGCCGTCGGATGGCCACATCCAGCTCAGCTTTTCGTCGTCGTTCGCGGTCACGGTGCTGCCGGCGGCGATGGTCGGTGCGGGCGTCGGGGCCGGCGGCGTCACGGCCGGGGCCGGTTCGGCGCGGGTGCCGGGTTCCTTCTGGGCGCTGGCGACGTTCGCCTCGTTGTACGGCTGCTTGTCGGCGCGCGGCGTGGTCTTGCGCGGCGGGGTGGCCGGCGGCGGCGTCGGCACCGGCTGGGTCTGCACGTTGGCGGTGCGCTCGCCGCGTTCCGGCGGCGCGACGCGCAGAACCTGGCCGACCTTGATGTCGTCCGGGTCGCGCAGGTTGTTCCAGGCGACCAGGTCGCGGTAGTTCTGGCCGTTGTCCAGCGCGATGCGCAGCAGCGTGTCGCCGCGGCGCACGGTGTGCATGCCTTTTTCGTCTTTCGGTTCTTCGGCGCGTGCCGGAGCCGGGCGCGACTGGGTCGGCGGCGAGGTACGCTCGACGACCGGCGCGTTGCGGGTCAGGGAAGTGCAGCCGGCCAGCAGGCCGAGGGTCAGGGTGAGCAGGGCTAAGCGGGTTGCCTGGGTCGTTGGAGTTACTTGGTTCATTGTCTTTCTGGCTTCTGATGTATGTTCTGTGGCGCCGCTTCGAGCGGACGGCCCGTATTTTCGGACCCGGCCGTACGAGGGCTGCGCAAGGCCAGCCGGGGCTGGCATGGCAGCTCCGGCTGGCCTTGCGGCGGCGTCAAACCGGACCGTATTAGACGGTACCCGGGCGCAGCGGCACGAAATGGCACGATTCCAGCGTTTCGCTGGCCCATTCGCTTTTGCCGATGCGGGTAATGCGTTGCAGGTGCTGGACCTGGGCGCCGACCGGCGCGACGAGGTGCGCGCCAATGGCCAGCTGTTCGAGCAGGGCTTGCGGTACTTCGAGGCCCGCAGCTGCGAGGATGATGCCGTCGAACGGCGCAACCTGCGGCAAGCCTAGCATACCATCGCCGTATTGCAAACGAAGGTTCGAAATCCGCAAGGGGCGCAGGTTGGTTTTGGCGAGCTCGTGCAGGGGCTTGATGCGCTCGATCGAGTACACCTCGCGCGCGACGAACGACAGCACCGCGGCCTGGTAGCCGCAGCCGGTGCCGATCTCGAGCACCTTGCCCAGCTGCCCGCCCGCACGCATGACTTCGATCATTCGGGCCACGATATAGGGCTGCGAAATCGTCTGCTGGTGCCCGATCGGCAGCGAAGCGTCGACATAGGCCTGGGCCGACATGGCCGGCTCGATGAACAGGTGGCGCGGCACCGCTTCCATGGCAGCCAGCACCTGGCCATCCTTGACGCCCTGGCGCGCGACCCGTCCGACCATGGCGCGGCGCACCGCTTCCGAGGCCATCAGGTCCGAGCGCTGCACGCTCGGCGCGCTCGGCGTATGCGAGGCGGCGTAACCCGGCGGACGCGGTGACGGGCTCGGGGCTTGCGGCTGCAGCGCGGCGCCGCCCGTAAAGGCGGTGCGGGCGGCATTGCGGGTGGCGGTCTGCGGCGTGGCGACCGGCGCCGGGGCGCGCGGCGTGCCCGGGTTGCGGCGATCGGTCCCGGTGACCGAAGACAGCGGCAGCGGGAAGGTGCTGCGCCGATCTTTGGTGCGGTCTTCGCTCATACGATCCCCCGCAGCAGTTCGAGCTGGGTCTTGTGGGTCAGGTCGACCTGCAGCGGAGTGATCGAGACGCAGCCTTGCGCGGTCGCGTGGAAATCGGTGCCCTCGCCCGCGTCGCGGCAGGCGCCCGGGGCGCCGATCCAGAAGATCTCGCGCCCGCGCGGGTCCTGCGAGCGGATCACCGGCTCGGCCTGGTGGCGGCGCCCCAGGCGCGCGGGCGTCAAGGGGCCGATCTGTTCATACGGCAGGTTCGGGATGTTCACGTTGAACAGGAAGGGCAGTTCAAACTTGTCGAAACGGCGCTCGACGATCTCGCGCGCCACGCGCGCAGCGGCATCGATATGGGCCCAGCCCGGGTTCACCTGCGAAAACGCGATTGCCGGGATGCCATACAGATAAGCTTCGGTGGCGGCGGCGACGGTGCCGGAATACAGCGTGTCGTCGCCCATGTTCTGGCCATTATTGATGCCGGAGACGACCAGGTCGGGCGGCGCCTCCATCATCGTCAGGGCGATGTGGACGCAATCGGTAGGCGTACCGTTGACGAAATGAAAACCATTTGCAGCGCGCTGGACCGACAGGGGACGGTCGAGCGACAGCGAATTGGACGCACCCGAGCGGTTGCTGTCGGGGGCGAACACCACGATCTCCGCGATCGCGGACAAAGCCTCGGCCAGCGCACTGAGACCAGGCGCCAGGTAGCCGTCATCGTTACTGATAAGGATTCGCATGCGGGGATTTTACCTGAAGCAACGGCCTTGTCGTTCGTGTCCAGGGCTATTTTTGTTGCCCAGCGGCGATTTTTAACGCCACCGGGGAGCCGCTCCCGGGGCCATCGCCTCCTCGACGTGGGCGAACAGGCAACCCCGCCGTAGCGGATGTGCCACACCTCGCGACGACGCGCAAAGACGCAGGCAGCCGGCCCCGCCCGCACTGCCGGGGCCGCTCAGCGCCTGCCGAAGCCGCCGGCGCCGCCTGCCTCTTCGAGGCGCTGGCGCAGCTCGGCCACCCGCCCGCGCAGCCGGCTGGCCGCTTCTTCCTCGCCCTGCTGGCCTAGGGTGGACGCCAGCCGCAGCTGGATGCTGAGGGTGTCGGGATGGCTGGCGCCGAGGTGGCGCTCGCGGGTCCAGGCGAGCGACTCCTGGATTCGGCGCACGGCCGCCAGGTCGCCCTGGGCGGCCAGGATTTCGGCCAGCGCCTCGCGCGCCTGCAGCGTCGGCGTGGCGTCGGCGCCGTCCTGGCGTTCGCGCGCCCGCAGCACGGCTTCGAGCAGCCGGCGCGCATTACCAAGGTCGCCCATTTCGCCGAGCAGCTGGGCCAAGTGCTGGCTGCAGCGCAGGGTGTCGTCGTGCTCGCTGCCCTGCAAGCGGCGGCGGCCGTCGAGCACCCGTTCGCACAGGATGCGCGCGCGGTCGAATTCGTGCTGGGCGGTGAGGGTCAGGGCGAGGTCTTCGAGGCTGTCGAGGGTGGCGACGTGCGCGTCGCCCCACAGCCGTTCGCAGGTGGCCACCACCTGCTCGTGCAGCGCCAGCGCGCGCTCGCCCTCCCCCAGTTCGCCCAGCATGCAGGCCAGGCGCGAGCGCGCGCTTAACGTATCGGGATGCTCGACGCCGGCGCTGCGCGCGCAGCCCTGGGCCAGCAATTCGTAATCGCGGCGCGCCTCGTGCAGGCGCCCGGCCGCATGGTGCAGCCCCGCCAGCGCGCGCAGGCCGGCGCGCGACTGCGGGTGGTCTTCGCCCAGCGCGGCGCGGCGCAGCTGCAGGCTCTCGCCGAGCAGTTCGTCTGCTTCGCCGGTACGCCCTTCGTCGCGGCACAACGCGCCCAGGCGCGCCAGCTTGTCTGCCAGCGGCACGGTCAGCGAGGCTGCGGCCGCTTCAAGACGGCCGCGCGCGACCGCCATGCGCAGCCGCACTTCGGCCAGCGAATGCCAGGGGAAGTGGCCCTGCGCGAGCCAGGACAGCAGGCAGGCGGCCGGGCGCGCCAGCGCGCGGCTCCCGGCCCCGGCCGGGGCGATGGCCACCGCGTCGCTCAGGGGCAGCTGCAATTCGTCGAACCAGCTGTCCAGGCGCAGGCGCGTCATGCCGTAGGCGCCGCGCAGCAGCGATTCGAGGCGCGGCTGGTAGCCGGCCAGGCCGGCGCCAGGATCGCCGCGCCGCCAGCGCTGGCCCGGATCGCTGCGCACGCCGTCCGCGCTGCAGGCCACCGGGTAGAGCATCAGCGGGCGCTGCTCGTCTTCGTGGGTGCAGCGGTAATCGATGGCGCGGTCAACCACGCCCTCCAGCCCATCGAGGCTGCCGGGGGCCGGCGTGAACAGGCCCACGATGCGGTCCGGGAGCAGCGTGGTGCAGACGCTGACGCCGGACGAGCGGCCGGCGCCGCAGGCAATGAGCACGTGGCCGAAATGGCGCCGCATGCGCGCGGCGAAGCGGCGGAACAGGGCCGGGCAGGCATCGAACAAGGCATCCCAGTCGAGCCGTCCGGCGCGGTCGGCATAGGCCTCGTCGAAGCGGCCGGCGCGCATCAGGTACAGCGGGCGACGGCCGTCGGCGCGCTCGATGTAGCCGCGCCAGTCGACGGCATCGAGCACCGCCTCGGCCAGCGCTTCGCCGCAGTCGCCATTGGCGAAGCGCTGGCGCCGCAGTCCGTCGCGCAGGGCGCCGAAATATTCCAGCAGGCCGGGCGCGGGTTCCCCACCCTCTTCTTCGCCGGCGCCGTCGTGAGCTTGCGCCATCCAGGCGTGCAGCGACGGCGCGTCGAGGTCCCAGTCGATCACCAGCACCGGCGCATGGGCGGGATCGCCGGCCAGCTGCAGCGCGGACGCGGCAACCAGAGCGTTACGGGCGGGGCCGCCTTCGTAGGCATAAAAGGTGGTGACTGCGCCGGGACTGTCCAGCGCGGGAAGGGGCATCCTGTTCTCGTTCTTGTCCATGCGGCTCCTCATTTTTTCGGGAAGGTCAGGTCGGGCAGCGCGCGCCACTCGGGTGGGACATCGGGGAGCACGAATTGGTTGCAGTCATGGTTGGGTGGCGTATGCTTTTTTTGGCGTTGGTAATGCGTCGCGATGCGCTTGACCATCTTGTCGATGTCCGGCAGGAAGTCGGGGTTGGACCTGATGTCGGCGGTCGCCATCGTGAAATGAGAAAAGTCCACGTAGAAGCTGCTCTCAGTAATTTGCGACGGCAGCGAATCGGGATGGCGCGTCATGATCACCGGGATGATCAGGTGGCTGGGCAAGGTGTACCAGCCGGCGCGCTCGGCCTCGAGCTGGCGCATGGCGGCATATTCGCGCCGGGTATAGGCATGGGCCTCGTACTTGGGCGTGTAGATCAGGATCATGCAGACGCTCTCGCACATGGCGCGCGCGATCTTGCGGTCGAGGTCATCGCCGCCGCCCAGCTGCTCGGTGTCGATAAACAGTTCGTCTTCGTTGTCGAAGTAAGGTTCGAGATAGCAGCGCAGCGCGTCCGCCAGGGCGGTCTTGAACCGTTTCATCAGGTCATGCCTGCCGTGTGCGTAGCTGAAGAAACACCCGTAACGGATAGCCATTTCCTGCTCCCCATTCCAATTTGCCAGAGGCGTACCGTTCGACTCTAGCGCTGAAGAACCCGGCTGCTTTGCGTGCGCACAAGCGTGCCGGCGGCCTCGTCGGCAGTAGCGGCAGCGGGTCTTCAGGCATAATTCCGCCGATTAATTGACTTGAACTGAAGCTGGAGGAAAGCAAATGAAAGCCGTGCGATGCAAGGATTGGGGCCCGATCGATAGCCTGGTGATCGAGGACCTGCCGGACCTCGTGCCCGGCGCGGGCGAGGTGGTGGTCGACGTGAAGGCGGCCGGTGTGAACTTCCCGGACGTGCTGACCGTGCAGGGCAAGTACCAGGTGCGCCCGGAACTGCCGTTCACGCCGGGTAACGAGTTCGCCGGCACCGTGCGCGCCGTCGGCCCGGGTGTGACCGCCTTTGCACCGGGCCAGCAGGTGATTGGCTTTACCCGCACCGGGGCGTTTGCCGAACAGGCGCTTGCGCCAGTGGAGGCGCTGATGCCGATGCCGCCCGGGATGGACTTCGACACCGCCGCGGCGATTACCCTCACCTATGGCACCTCGCACCATGCGGTGGTGGACCGCGGCGCCCTGCAGGCTGGCGAAACCATGCTGGTGCTGGGCGCGGCCGGCGGCGTGGGGCTGGCGGCGATCGAGATCGGCAAGGCGCTGGGCGCGCGCGTGATCGCGGCGGCGTCGAGCGACGAGAAGCTGGCGATCTGCCGCGCGCATGGGGCGGACGCCGTCATCAATTACGAGAAGGAAGACTTGCGCGAAGCGCTCAAGGCGGCAACGGGCGGGCGCGGGCCGGACGTGATCTACGATCCGGTCGGCGGGCGCTACAGCGAGCCGGCGCTGCGCTCGATCGCCTGGCGCGGGCGGCACCTGGTGGTCGGATTTGCGGCCGGCGAGATTCCGAAGCTGCCGTGGAACCTGATGCTCCTGAAAGGCGCCTCGGTGGTGGGCGTGTTCTGGGGGGATCTCGTGCGGCGCGAGCCGCAAGCGAACCTGGCGGCGATGCGGCAGATGCTGGGGTGGATGGCGGAGGGGAAGCTCAAGCCGCTGGTCTCCAGGCGCTATGCGTTGGCGGAGACGGCGCAGGCCTTGAATGATATGGCGGCGCGCAAGGTCGTGGGCAAGATTGTCATCACCCCGTAGGGTGGGCGGGTCTTCCCGCCCGCGCGTTCAACGCACCCGTGCAAACCACGGAGCGGGCCATCAAACGGCATTTGAACGCGCGGTCGGCGAAGCCGACCACCCTACGCCGGCGGCTTGAAAAACTCGATCACTTCCGACTGCACGCGCGTGCGCTTGAACGGCGGCAAACTCTGCCAGATCCGCCGTCCATACGGCTTGGTAATCAGGCGCGGATCGCAAATCATCAGCACACCCCGATCGTCCACGTCGCGAATCAAGCGCCCTGCCCCCTGCTTGAGCGTGATGATCGCTTCCGGCAGCTGGTGGTGCATGAAGCCGTTCATGCCCTGCTTTTCCATGACCTCGATGCGCGCGGCCAGTACCGGGTCGTCCGGCGGGGCAAACGGCAGCTTGTCGATGATCACCAGGGAAAGCGCTTCGCCGCGCACGTCCACGCCTTCCCAGAAACTCTGGCTGCCCACCAGCACCGCGTTGCCGGCGGTGCGGAAGGAATCGAGCAGTTCGGTGCGTCCACGCTCGCCCTGCACGAACAGCGGGAAGTCCAGCCCGCGCTCGGCAAATTCCGTGCGCAGGCGCTCGGCCACCTTGTTCACTGCGCGAATCGTCGTGCACAGGAAGAAGGTGCGCCCGCCCGCGGCCTCGATGACCGGCAGCGCGATGTCGACCACGGCATCGGTGTAGTGCATCGAGTTCGGTTCCGGCAGGCCGGTCGGCACATACAGAATGCCCTGCTCGCCGTAGTTGAAGGGGCTCGGCCAGGTCATGGCCGGCTCGCCGGTCAGGCCCATCTGCTCGGAGAAATGCTTGAAGTCGTTCTTCACCGCCAGCGTGGCCGAGGTGAAGATCCAGCTGCGCGGCGTGCCTTCGCGCTGGCTCGAGAAGATCGGCGCGATCGACAGCGGCGTCTTGTGCAGCTGCAGCGAGGACGAGAAAGCCTCGACCCACAGCACCGCCTCGTCGCCTTCGACGACCTTGCCTTTCTTTGGGTCGGCCTTCCAGGCTTCGTAGGAAGCAGCCAGTTCCAGCGCGCGCACGCGGCAGGCTTCGACGGTCTCGGCGCGCGCGGCGTGTTCTTCCAGCACCGTGATCATGCCGGAGAGTTCTTCTTTGAGCTTGGCCAGCGCCGGGAAGAAGCTTGATGTCGGCAAGACCTGCGGCAGCGACAGGCGAGTGCTACCTTCCGGGAAGGTCAGACGCAGGTCGCGCGCGGCCTTTTCGACCACCGTGACGACCTTGCCCCAATCGGGCCCACGCGCATGCGCCAGGCCTTCGGCCAGCACGTCGCGGCACAGTTCCAGCACCTGCGCAGTCGAGACCGAGGTGCCGAAGAACAGCGTGGCGGTGTCGGGCAGCTGATGCGCCTCGTCGAAGATGATGGTGTTGGCCGACGGCAGCAGCTCGGCCACGCCGGTGTCCTTCAGGGCCACGTCGGCGAAGAACAGGTGGTGGTTGACCACCACCACGTCTGCCTGTTGCGCTTCGCGGCGCGCCTTCATCACGAAGCAGTCCTGGTAGTACTGGCATTCGGCGCCCATGCAGGTGTCGCGGGTCGAGGTGACCAGGTTCCACACGGTCGCGGTTTCCGGCACCTTGGCCAGCTCGGCCTTGTCGCCCGAATTGGTCATCTTGATGAAGCGCGAGATCTCGCGCAGGTGGCCGACGTCGTCGCGCGAGGTCAGGCGGCCGTTGGAGAGCGTGCGTTCCAGGTGGAAGTGGCAGACGTAGTTCGAGCGGCCCTTGAGCAGCGCCACCGAGACCGGCGCGCGCAAGGCGGCGCGGATGGTCGGGATGTCGCGCAAAAACAACTGGTCCTGCAGGTTCTTGGTGCCGGTCGAGATGATGGTCTTGCCGCCCCACAGCAGCGCGGGGACCAGGTAGGCGAAGGTCTTGCCGGTGCCGGTACCGGCCTCGGCCATCAGGACTTTCTGGTCGGCCATGGCCTGGGCGACAGCCTTGGCCATTTCAGTCTGGGCCTGGCGCGGCTTGAAGGTGCCGACGGCGGGCGCGAGCGGGCCGCCCGCGCCGAATAAACGGTCGAGCTCGTCGTCGTACTTGCCGGGCGGGTGGACGCTGGCGGGAAGGACGTCACCCTGCGGCGGCGCCGTGTCCGCCGGCCCGGCGGCTGGAACAGATGCGGGGAGATGGTCGGTCAAAATGCGTGTTTCTTCGTAGCCGTTATGTCGGCGAATGGGTTCAGGCTGGAATGTCGGGAACCAGCTGCATCTTCAGCAGCGTAATATGATCCTTGAGCTGCAGCTTACGCTTTTTCAAACGGCGCAGCTGGAGCTGGTCGCCATGGCCGTCCGCGGTCAGCATCGAAATGACGGCATCGAGGTCGCGGTGTTCCACGTCGAGTTCGATGATGCGGCGCTGGAGGTCCTGGACGTCGGTCATGATTGCTGTTCCAAACAGTTCTGTTCAAAAGCGTTTGCGGGAAAAAGGACGGTGCGCCTGGGCGCGTAGCCGGGCACGGGAGCATGCCGGCGTGTGTTCGGCTTGCAACACCACGGCTTCTCGGTGCATAGTTTAATCTACGCTGAGGTTGCCGCCAACAAAGTTCGGCGCGGGCGCTACGGAAACACACGTTTATGACACCATACAAGATCGAAGCGGGAACCGCGCAACACATCGGCAACCGTCCGCAGCAGAACGACCGCATCGCCCTGCTTACCGGCGCCCGTGCGCCCGGCTACATGCTGGCGGTGCTGTCGGACGGCATTGCCAGCGCCGCAGCCTCCGAGCAGGTGCTGCACACGGCGCGCCAGGTCTTCGACGAATTCAAGCCGGGCGACCACGCTTCGATCGACCGTATCGCCCAGCTGCTGCGCGACATCGTCAGCGAAACCCACCTCATCATCAAGATGAACGCCCTCACCTCCCAGGTCGAGGCGCATGCCAGCTTCGTCGGGCTCGTATTGACGCCGCACGGCGAGGCGGTGTGGGGGCATGTGGGCGATTCGCGCCTGTATCACTTCCAGGACGGCAAACCGGTATCGCGCACCAGCGACGCCGACTATGTGCAGCACCTGGTGGCCAGCGACCGCCTGCCGGAAGACGCGGCAAAAAACCACCGCAAGTCCAAACTGCTGCTCAACATCCTCGGCAACAGCCGCAAGGAGCCGTTCGTGGCCATCGGCAGCAGCACGGGGATGGGCCCGGGCGACAGCTTTCTGCTGTGCTCGGACGGCCTGTGGCATTTCTTCACCGACGCGGAACTGGCGGCGGCGATCGGCCGCGCCTCGCCACGGCAGGCGTCCGAGATGCTGATCGACAAGGCGGCGGAACGGTCCCAGGGCAAGGGCGGGAACTGCACGATGGGGATCGTGAAGCTGGTGAAGACGGTGCAGGATGGGACGGCCGCCCGGATCGAGCGGCCCGTGTAAGCGCTGCCGGCCGGGCCGGCATGCCCGGGTTCCTTACTTCCCGGCTGGTGCGGCAGGCGCTGCCCGCTTCGCCGCAGCCTTCGCCTCGCGTTCGGCCTTGCGGGCCGCGACGTCGCGCTGGCGCTGCTCGGACTTGCGCTTGCGTTCTTCGAAGGCGGCGGCATTGGCTGCCGCCTTCGCCGCTTCTTGCGGCGCGCGGGCGGCGGCTTCCTGGGCCTTGGCATTGCGGCGCGCGATGCGCGAGGCCGCCGGCGACGGCCTCGGTGGTGGCACGGCCGTGGTGTCGCGCGGCGGCGCCGGCGCCTTAGCGGCCAGTGCGGCTTCTTCGGCCTTGTATTCGGCGTCGGCGGCGGCGATCTCGCGGTCGCGCTCATCCACTTTCAGGCGGCGCTTGAAGCGCTCGGCCTCGATCTCGATATTGCGCTGCGCGACCAGGGCCGCGCGGCGGCGTTCCTTGGCCTCGTCGAGGCAGCTGTTCACGAAGAATTTTTCATAGCAGACCGCCTCGCGCTCGGCAAAGCGCGCTTCGATCGACGCGCGCTCGATGGCGACGGCGGCAAGGCGCGCATCGGCCTGGGCGCTCGACGTACTCGGCTCGACCGCGGCCACCGAGGGGCCCGGCTCGGTCGTCGCGCATGCGGCGAGAACGAGCGCCGCAGCGAAGGTGACTACGCCGCGCAATACTGGATGAATCGTCATGGATGTCCTTTTCGTTCGATCAGGCGATGGCGTCCGCCGCGCCGCGCCGCTCGGCGAGCATGTACTCGCGCGATTGCATTTCAATGATACGCGAGACGGTGCGGTGGAATTCGTTTGCCAGCATACCCTGGGTGTACAGCTCCTCCGGCTCCACTGCCGCCGACATGATCAGCTTGACCTTGTGGTCGTAGAATACGTCGATCAGCCAGGTGAAGCGGCGCGCCTCCGACGACTGCCCGGCCGACATCGCCGGGATGCTGGAGAGGACCACGGTGTGGAAGCGCGTCGCCAGTTCGAGGTAATCGTTCTGCGAGCGCGGGCCGCCGCACAGGGTCGCGAAATCGAACCAGATCACGCCGCCGGCGCGGCGCAGCGCGCGGATCTCGCGGTTCTCGATGTGCACGATCGGGTGTTCGTCGGCGGTGTCGGCCACCTTCGCATAGGCTTCGCGCAAGGCGTGGTCCGAGGCGGCATTGAGCGGCGTGTAATAGGCCTCGACCTGCTCGAGCGCGCGCTTGCGGTAGTCGTTGCCGGCATCGACATTGAGCACGTCCAGCTTGTCCTTGAGCAGCGCGATGGTCGGCAGCATGCGGTCGCGGTGCAGGCCGTCCGGGTAGAGCGTGGACGGCTCGTAGTTCGAGGTCATCACGAAGCTCACGCCGTTGGCGAACAGGGCGGACAGCAGGTTATACAGGATCATCGCGTCGGCGATGTCGGAGACGTGGAATTCGTCGAAGCAGATCAGGCGGTATTTCCTGGCGATGCGCTTGGCGACTTCGTCGAGCGGATCGGCCACGCCTTTGAGTTCGTCGAGCTGGCCGTGCACGGCGCGCATGAATTCGTGGAAGTGCAGGCGCGTCTTGCGCACCACCGGCACCACCGAATAGAAGGAGTCCATCAGGAAGGACTTGCCGCGCCCCACTCCGCCCCACATGTAGACGCCTTTCGGCACGTCCGGGCGGTTGATCAGGCGCTTGAAAGCGGACGACCGCTGGGCCTTGTACCCGACCCAGTCGTCGTACGCCTGCTGCAGGCGGTCCACCGCGGCCTGTTGGGCCGGGTCGGACGTGAAGCCGCGCTCGGTGAGAGCGTGCTGATAGTACTCTTGAACGTTCATAGTGGGATGCTGTTAACGTAGGGTGGGCGGCTCCGCCGCCCGCGCGTTCAATTCACGTATCCCGGCCCGCTCCGTGGCGTGCATCGTTACGTTGAACGCGCGGGCGGCAGAGCCGCCCACCCTACGGATAAACCTTAGAAATTCAGCGAACGCTTGTCCACCGCCAGCGCGGCTTCCTTCACTGCTTCCGACAGCGACGGGTGCGCGTGGCAGATGCGGGCGATGTCTTCCGACGAGGCCTTGAATTCCATCGCGACCACGGCTTCCGAGATCAGCTCCGATGCGACCGGGCCGACGATGTGCACGCCCAGGATTTCATCGGTGACGGCATCGGCCAGGAATTTCACCATGCCCGAGGTGTCGCCCAGCGCGCGCGCACGGCCGTTGGCCATGAACGGGAAGGTGCCGGCCTTGTAGGATACGCCTTCGGCTTTCAGCTGCTGCTCGGTCTTGCCGACCCACGCGATTTCCGGCGAGGTGTAGATCACCCACGGAATCGTGTTGAAGTTGACGTGGCCATGCTGGCCGGCGATACGCTCGGCAACCGCAACGCCTTCTTCTTCGGCCTTGTGCGCCAGCATCGGGCCGCGCACGACGTCGCCGACTGCCCACACGCCCGGCAGGCTGGTGCGGCATTCGTCATCGACCACCACGAAGCCGCGCTCGTCGAGCTGCAGGCCGACCGCTTCGCCATTCAGGCCAATGGTGTTCGGCACGCGGCCGATCGAGATGATCAGGCGGTCGAAGGTGGCTTTCTGCGCCGCGCCGGTGCTGTCGGCGTATTCGACGGTGACGTCGTTGGCGCCCTTGGTGATCGCACCGATCTTGCAGCCCAGGTTGATTGTCAGGCCCTGCTTGGTGAACAGCTTGTGCGCTTCCTTGGCGATCTGCTCGTCGACCGCACCGAGGAAGGTCGGCAGGCCTTCGAGTACGGTGACGTCGGCGCCGACACGGCGCCACACCGAACCCATTTCCAGGCCGATGACGCCGGCGCCGATCACGCCCAGTTTCGATGGCACGGCTTCGATGGCCAATGCACCGGCGTTCGACAGGATCAGCTTCTCGTCGAACTCGGCGCCAGGCAGCTGGCGTGCGTTCGAGCCGGTCGCGATGACGACGTTTTTCGCGCTCAGGGTCTCTGTGGTCGGGCCGGTCACGTTGATGGTGTAGCCACCTTCCGCCTTGCCGGCGAAGGCGCCGCGGCCGTGGAAGAAGCTGACCTTGTTCTTCTTGAACAGGAACAGGATGCCGTCGTTGTTCTGCTTGACGATGGTGTCTTTGCGCTTGAGCATGGTGCCCAGGTCGAGCTCGAGGCCCGAGACCTTGATGCCGTGGTCGGCGAAGGCGTGGCCGGCGTGCTCGAAGTGCTCCGACGACTGCAGCAGCGCCTTCGACGGAATACAGCCGACGTTGGTGCAGGTGCCGCCCGGGGCCGGCTTGCCTGCGGCATTGCTCCACTCGTCGACGCAGGCGACCTTGAAGCCCAGCTGCGCTGCACGGATGGCGGCGATGTAACCGCCAGGACCGCCGCCGATCACGACGACGTCAAATTGTTTGTCACTCATGTTGTTAATTCCTTGATTGGTCGAGCCACGGCCAGGCGGCCGCATCGCACCGTTTTATTCTTCGGGAACAAAAATCCACAACAGCAGGTAAATCGCGATACCGAACCCGAAGGTCAGGGTGAACAGCGCGAACACCAGGCGCCAGACCCAGGAATCGACTCCCGAGACCTGGGCCAGACCGCCGCACACGCCACCCAGCCAGCGGTCGGTGCGCGAACGGCGCAGGGTGCTCAGCTCACCGCTGAGGGTGCCGTCGCCCTTGCTCAGGTTCACACCCGGACCGGCTAGGTTGGCGGACGACAGCACCCGCGTCTTGGCTTGTTCGAATTCGGCGTCGCTCAGCGCGCCGGCCTGGTGCAGCTCGTGCAGCCGCTTGATTTCGTCCGACAGGTTCATGCCTTACTCCTTCCAAACGTGCCTGCACGGCGCTCCCAAGCGGCGCGCCCCGCGGGTTGTGAATTACAGGTCGAGCAGCAGGCGGGCCGGATCTTCCAGCGCGTCCTTCATGGCGACCAGGGCCAGCACGGCTTCGCGGCCGTCGATGATGCGGTGGTCGTACGACATCGCCAGGTAGTTCATCGGGCGGATGACGATCTGGCCGTTCTCGACGACGGCGCGGTCCTTGGTCGCGTGCACGCCCAGGATGGCCGACTGCGGCGGGTTGATGATCGGGGTCGACAGCATCGAACCGAAGGTGCCGCCGTTCGAGATCGAGAAGGTACCGCCGGTCAGGTCTTCCAGGGTCAGCTTGCCTTCCTTGGCTTTCTGGCCGAATTCACCGATCTTCTTTTCGATCTCGGCGATCGACATCTGGTCGGCGTTGCGCAGGATCGGCACCACCAGGCCGCGTGGCGAACCGACCGCGATACCGATGTCGAAATAGCCGTGGTAGACGATGTCGTTGCCGTCGACCGAGGCGTTCACGATCGGGTATTTCTTCAGTGCGGCAACCGCTGCCTTGACGAAGAAGGACATGAAGCCCAGCTTGACGCCGTGTTCTTTCTCGAACTTGTCCTTGTACTTCGCGCGCAGGTCCATGACCGGGGCCATGTTCACTTCGTTGAAGGTGGTCAGGATGGCGTTGGTCGACTGCGACTGCAGCAGGCGCTCGGCGATACGGGCGCGCAGGCGGCTCATCGGCACGCGCTCTTCCGGACGGTCGCCCAGGTTGGCCACTGGTGCGGCGACTTGCTGCAGCGCCGGTTTAGCGGCGGCTGGCGCCGGTGCAGCTGCAGCAGCAGGCTTGTTCGCAACTGCGGCCAGGGCGTCGCCCTTGGTCACGCGGCCGTCACGGCCCGAGCCGTCCATGCCGGCAGCAGTCATGTTGTTGTCGGCCAGGATCTTGGCGGCGGCAGGCATCGCGACGCCGGCCATCGAGCCTCCGGTGGTGGCGGCAGCTGGAGCAGCTTCGATCGGTGCGTTCGGGGCGGCCGACGGGATGGGCTTCACTTCCAGCGGGCTGGTCTGGGCCGAGGCTTCGGTGTCGATGATGGCGATGACTTCGCCGGCGACGACGGTGGCGCCGTCGGCCTTGAGCAGTTGCACGATCACGCCCGCGCCCGGCGCCGGCAGTTCAAGGACCACCTTGTCGGTTTCGATGTCGATCATGTTTTCGTCGCGCGCGACCGGCTCGCCGACTTTCTTGTGCCAGGACAGCAGGGTCGCTTCTGCAACCGACTCCGACAGGACGGGGACCTTGACTTCGATTTGTGCCATTTTGTATTAACTCCGATGTGTATTTATTCTGTGCAAAAGCCCCGAACCGAGGTCCGGGGCAGTGGGTGCTTTACTTGGTCAGGATGAAACCCTTGAGCTTGGAGAACGCGGTATCGAGCAGTTCCTTCTGCTGCGCCACGTGCTTGTCGGCATAGCCGACGGCAGGGGACGCCGATGCCGGGCGGCCGGCGTAGGCCAGGCGCTGGCCATCTTCCAGGCTTTCGAAGATGTTGTGCTGGATCTGGAACCACGGACCCTGGTTCTGCGGCTCGTCCTGCACCCATACCACCTCAAGCGCGTTGGGGAATTTCTTCATCTCGGCGGCGAACGACTTGTGCGGGAACGGATACATCTGCTCCATGCGCACGATGGCGGTATCGAGCGTGCCACGGGTCTTGCGGGTGTTGACCAGGTCATAGTAAACCTTGCCCGAGCAGACCAGCACGCGCTTGACCTTCGACGCATCGATCTTCTCGTCCACTTCGCCGATTACGGTCTGGAAACCGCCCTTGGCCAGGTCGGTCAGCGGCGAGCCGGCGTCCTTGTTACGCAGCAGCGACTTCGGCGTGAAGATCACCAGCGGCTTGCGGAACTGGCGCACCATCTGGCGGCGCAGCAGGTGGAAGATCTGGGCGGCGGTGGTCGGCTGCACCACTTGCATGTTGTTGTCGGCGCACAGCTGCAGGAAGCGCTCGATACGGGCCGACGAGTGCTCCGGACCCTGGCCTTCGTAGCCGTGCGGGAGCATCATGACCAGACCGGAGGCGCGGCCCCATTTCACTTCGCCAGAGGCGATGAACTGGTCGATGACCACTTGCGCGCCGTTGACGAAGTCGCCGAACTGGGCTTCCCAGATGGTGAGGGTATTCGGTTCGGCGGTCGAGAAGCCGTATTCGAATGCCAGCACCGCTTCTTCCGACAGCACCGAGTCGATCACGGTGAAGTTGGCCTGGTTGTCCGAGACGTTGGCCAGCGGCAGGTAGATGCCCTGGTCCCAGCGCTCGCGGTTCTGGTCGTGCAGCACGGCGTGACGGTGCACGAACGTACCGCGGCCGGCGTCCTGGCCCGACAGGCGGATCGCATAGCCCGACGACAGCAGCGAAGCGAACGCGAGGTGCTCGCCCATGCCCCAGTCGAGGTTGACTTCGCCCTTGCCCATGTTGGCGCGGTCGTTCAGCACTTTATCGACCAGCGAGTGCGGCTTGAAGTCTTCCGGCACCCTGGTGATGCGCTCGGCCAGGCGCTTGAGTTCCGTCATCGGCACGGCGGTATCGGCCGCGTCGGTCCACTTCTTGTTCAGGAAAGGCGCCCAGTCGACGGCGTACTTGTTCTTGAAGTTGGTCAGCACCGGATCGACCGTGTGCTTGCCAGCGTCCATCGCATCGCGGAACTGGGCGACCAGCTGGTCGCCAGCATCAAGGGCGATGGTGCCCTGCGCAGTCAGCTTCTCCGCGTACAGCTTGCGGGTGCCCGGGTGCTTGGCGATCTTCTTGTACATCAGCGGCTGGGTCAGCGCAGGCGTGTCCTGCTCGTTGTGGCCCAGCTTGCGGTAGCAGACGATGTCGACGACGACGTCCTTGCCGAATTCGGTGCGGTAGTCCATCGCGATCTGCGAGGCCAGCACGACCGCTTCCGGATCGTCGGCGTTCACGTGCAGCACCGGTGCTTCGATCATCTTGACGACGTCCGAGCAGTACAGCGTGGAGCGCGCATCGCGCGGGTCCGAGGTGGTGAAGCCGATCTGGTTGTTGATGACGATGTGGACGGTGCCGCCGGTGCCGTAGCCGCGGGTCTGGGCCAGGTTCAGGGTTTCCATGACCACGCCCTGGCCGGCGAATGCTGCGTCGCCGTGCACCAGGATCGGCAGCACTTCCTTGCCCTTGCGGTCGCCGCGGCGTTCCATGCGCGCCTTGACCGAACCCTCGACGACCGGGTTCACGATTTCCAGGTGCGATGGGTTGAAGGCCAGCGACAGGTGGACCGGGCCGCCCGGGGTCGAGATATCGCTCGAGAAGCCCTGGTGGTATTTGACGTCGCCCGACGGCAGGTCGTCGGCGTGCTTGCCTTCGAATTCTTCGAACAGGTCGGCCGGCGACTTGCCCAGGGTGTTGACCAGCACGTTCAGGCGGCCGCGGTGGGCCATGCCGATGACGATCTCCTGCACGCCCTTTTCACCGGCGCGCTGGATCACTTCGTCCATCGAGGCGATGAAGGATTCGCCGCCTTCCAGCGAGAAGCGCTTGGCGCCGACATACTTGGTGTGGAGGTAGCGTTCCAGGCCTTCGGCCGCGGTCAGGCGCTCGAGGATGTGCTTCTTTTTCTCGGCGTTGAAGCTTGGGGTCGAACGGGTGCTCTCCAGGCGTTCCTGCAGCCAGCGCTTTTCGGTCGGGTCGCTGATATACATGAACTCGGCGCCGATCGAGCGGCAGTAAGTATCACGCAGCATGTTCAGGATGTCGCGCAGGGGCGCGGTTTCCTTGCCGAAGTAGGTATTGCTGATGTTGAAGACGGTGTCGAGGTCCGCTTCGGTGAAGCCGTAGAAGCTCGGGTCGAGTTCCGGCAGTGGCGGACGTTCCTGGCGCTGCAGCGGATCCAGGTTGGCCCAGCGCGAGCCGAGGTAGCGGTAGGCGGCGATCAGCTGGGTGACGGCGACGCGCTTGCGGCCGAGTTCAGCGTCGGTCGAGGCGACCACGGTGCGGATCGGGCCCTGCTTGGCGCGCTCGGCGAACGAGGCGACCACGGACGAGTGGACCACGTCGGAACGGTTCGAGCCGTCGACGGCCGGCACGTTCTGCATCTGGTCGAAATAGGCGCGCCAGTTCTCCGGGACCGAGCCTGGATTGTTCAGGTACGCTTCGTATAACTCTTCCACATACGGCGCATTACCGCCGAACAGGTACGAGTTCGCATTCTGTTGCTGCATCATTCTTGCTCACCTTTCTTCGCGCTTCGCGAATTATTGGGCGGGTTCAGGTAACCTTCCGCGACACGGCCTGACCGGTTAGCGGATCGCACTACTACTCAAGTTGTGGGGAAGGACGTATTTCTATGGGCAATCGGACACTCTACTGCCAATTAGCGCACGTTATTGTAACGCAAGCTCACAGGCAAGGCAGACCATGCGCCCAGAATTAATTTGTTTCCGTATGTAAAGAACACACCCTGTGGTTGACCCAGTAAATGATAATCGTTATCATTTAATGATGAGCTCAACCGGAACTTCGCCTCCTGCATCTGCCGCGCCCGCCTCTGCCCTGCCGGGCGCACGGCGCGCCGTCTTCCTTAAACAGTTGCATCAATGGCACTGGATCAGCTCGGCCATCTGCCTGATGGCCATGCTGCTGTTCAGCTTTACCGGTTTCACCCTGAACCACGCGGCCCAGATCGAGTCCAGGCCGGTCGTGACCCGGCTGAAAGCCGAGCTGCCGGAGCCGCTGCGCGTCCAATTGGAAGCTTATGCTGCCGGACACGCCGATGCCGAAGTGCCGCTGCCGAGCGAGCTGGCCGACTGGGTGGGCGGCGCCTTCCCGGTCGACGTGCGCGGCAAGCGCGCCGAGTGGAGCGAGGAAGACGCCTATATCGCCCTGCCCCGCCCGGGCGGCGACGCCTGGCTGCGCATCGCCGCCGACGGTGCGGCCGAATACGAACGGACCGACCGCGGCTGGATCTCCTGGCTCAACGACATGCACAAGGGCCGCAATACCGGCACCGTGTGGAGCTGGTTCATCGACATCTTCGCGCTTGCCTGCGTGGTGTTCTGCATCACCGGCTTTCTGATCATGAAATACCATGCGGCCAACCGGCCCGCGACCTGGCCGGTGATTGGGCTCGGGATCGTGCTGCCGGCGGTGCTGGCGCTGCTGTTCGTGCATTGATTTATTTGCTTGGCTTCTAGTTACCCCCTCATATATAAGGCGAACTAATGAAACTGTCCCACTCGCTCGCACTGAGCCTGCCACTCGCATCCGGCTGGGCCGTCGCTGCCGACCTGTCCGTGAAGTTCGAACTGCCGCAGCTGAACGTGGCCGAGTACCACAAGCCCTATGTCGCGATCTGGATCGAAAAGGCCGACGGCGGCGTCGCCTCGAACCTGGCGGTGCTGTACGACGTCAAGAAGAAGGACAAGGGCGGCGAGAAATGGGTCAAGGACCTGCGCACCTGGTGGAGGAAAGCCGGGCGCGACGTCCAGCTGCCGATGAACGGCGTCAGCGGGGCCACCAAGGCCGCGGGCAGCCACACGATGAACTTCGCCGGCGCAACGAGCAAACTGCCGGCCGGCGAATACAAGCTGGTCGTGGAAGCGGCGCGCGAAGCGGGTGGCCGCGAAGTCGTGCGCGTGCCCTTCACGCTCCCGGCCAAGGGCAAGCTGGCGGCGAACGCCGCGGGCAAGGAAGAACTCGGCACAGTTGCCATCGCAATTCAATAACAGCTTCCGGAGACCACGATGCACCACCTCGTCAAGAAGACCGTCCTCGCCCTCGCCCTGGCCGGCGTCTCGCTCGCCGCCAGCGCCCACCGCGGCTGGATCCTGCCTTCCACCACCTTCGTGGAGAAGGAAGAAGCCTGGGTCACGCTCGACGGCGCCATCTCGGAAGGCCTGTTCGAGTTCGACCACGTCCCGCTGCGCATGGAAAACGTCACCGTGACCGATCCGGACGGCGCCACCAGCCCCCTCACCGGCGCCGTGCTGGGCAAGGTCCGCTCCACGGTCGACCTGCGCCTGCCGAAGGACGGCACCTATCGCATCGCCATGGTCAACCGCCAGGTAATGGGCAGCTACAAGCTCAACGGCGAAGTCAAGCGCTTCCGCGGTACGGAGGCGAGCGTGGCCAAGGAAATCCCGGCCGGGGCCGTCGAAGTGGAAAAATCGACCACCCACGCCCGCCTGGAAACCTTCGTCTCCGCCAACAAGCTGTCCAATGGCGCGCTCAAGCCGAGCGGCGAAGGCCTGGAACTGGTCCCGGTCACCAATCCGAACGACCTGCGTGCCGGCGAGACGGCCAAGTTCCGCTTCCAGCTCGATGGCAAGCCGCTGCCAAACTTCCCGTTCTCGCTGGTGCCGGGCGGCGTCAAGTTCCGCGGCACCATCGGCGAGATCCGCGTCGTCACCGATGCCAGGGGCGAAGCCAGCTTCAAGCTGCCCGAGCCGAACCGCTACTGGCTCAGCGCCAGGTTCCCGGTCGAGCAGGCCAAGGGACCGGGCGAGCCGGGTTCGCGCCGCTACGCCTACTCGGCCACGCTCGAAGTGCTGCCGGAGTAAAGCCCGCATGCGCGACGTCCTGGTTCCGCTCGATATCGAACTGGTCCTGCCGCCCCTGGGCAGCAGGCTGCGCCGTGCGGCGGGCCAGGCGATGGGCACGGACTGGTCGGCGCAGATGATCGTGCCGAACGGGGTCACGGCCGACCTGAACGCGGCGCTGCGCCGGGAGCTCGACGAGATCGTCGCGCAGATGAGCCATTGGGCCGAAGACTCCCTGCTCGCGCGCTACAACCGGGCCCCTGGCGGCAGCTGGCACGCGCTGCCGCCGCAGTTTTTCGAGGTGATCGATTTCGCGCTGCAGGTGCATGACGACACCGGCGGCGCCTACGATCCGGCCGCCGGCACGCTCGTCAACCTGTGGGGCTTCGGTCCCAGGGGCCGCTACGACCAGGCCGGCTTTCATGCGCCTTCGCCTGAATCCGTCACGGCGGCGCTCGCGGCGCGCGCCGGCAGCACGCCACAGCTCGACCGCGCCGGCCGGCGCCTGCTGCAGCCGGGCGGCGCGCTCCTCGATCTTTCCTCGGTTGCCAAAGGCTATGCGGTGGACCGCCTCGGGCTCTGTCTGGCGCGCCACGGCGTCAAGCACTACCTGGTGGAAGTGGGCGGCGAATTGCGCGGTGCCGGCGTCAAGCCGGGGGGCGATCCGTGGTGGATCGAGATCGAAGGCGTGCCCGATGCCGCCGCCGCGATGCAGCCGATCGTCGCGCTGCACGGCCTGGCGATCGCCACCTCGGGCGACTACCGCAGCTATTACCAGTACGGCCCACGGCGCGCCTCGCACACGCTCGATCCGCGCACAGGCCAGCCGATCGACAACGCGGTCGCCTCGTGCACGGTGGTGGCCAACACCTGCATGGCGGCCGATGCGCTGTCCACCGCCCTGGGCGTGATGGGTCGTGACGCCGGCATCGCCTTTGCCGACGCACGCGGCATCGCGGCGCGCTATCTGCTGCGCCGCGACGGCGCCCTGCTGGAAGCCACGTCAAGCGCCTGGCGCGAACTGCTGCAATGATGACGATCGACCCCGTACGCTGGGGCAGTGCGCTGGCCCTGTTCGCCGCTTACCTCGGCATGTGCCTGGCGATCTGGCGCGCCCGCGACGCCGGGATCAGCCGCCGCCGCATGGCCCGCGCCGGCAGCGCCGACTGGCTGGTGGCGTACGCCAGCCAGACCGGCAGCGCCGAATACCTGGCCGATCGCACCGCGGCCCTGCTGGCCACCGGCGGCCTGTCGGCGCGCGCGGTGTGCCTGTCCGATCTCGACGCCGCGGCGCTGTCTTCCAGCTCACGCATCCTGTTCATCGCCAGCACCTATGGCGAAGGCGACGCCCCCGACAGCGGCGCGCGCTTTTCCAGCATCACGATGGCCGGCGCCCCGCCGCTCGCGCACCTGCACTACGCGGTGCTGGCATTGGGCGACAGCACCTATACCAATTACTGCGGCTTCGGCCGCGCCCTCGACGGCTGGCTCGCGGCGCGCGGCGCCACGCCCCTGTTCGAGCGCATCGATGTCGACCGTGGCGACGCCGCGGCGCTCGCCGAATGGCAGCACCAGGTCGGGCGCCTGGCCGGCACCAGCGACGCCCCCGATTGGGAAGCGCCGGCCTATGGCGACTGGCGCATCGCCAGCCGCCTGCTGGCCAATCCCGGCAGCGCCGGCGCCCCGCTCTACCGGATCGCGCTGGTCGCCGTCGACGGCGCCCTGCCCGCTTGGGAGGCCGGCGACCTGGCCCAGGTGAGCGTGCCGCTCGACCCGGACCATCCGCGCGAATACTCGATCGCCTCGCTGCCGTCCGAGGAGCAGCTGACCTTGCTGGTGCGGTTGCAGGTCCGCGACGACGGCAGCCTGGGCGCGGCATCCGGCTGGCTGTGCGAGGGCGCGGCAGCGGGCGACGTGATCCGCCTGCGCATCCGCGCCCACCAGCGCTTCCGCCTGAACGGCAACGCGGCGCGACCCCTCATCGCCATCGGCAACGGCAGCGGCCTGGCCGGCCTGCGCGCCCTGCTCAAGGCGCGCATCGATTGCGGCCGCGGCGACAACTGGCTGCTGTTCGGCGAACGCAATGCCGCGCACGATTTTCTGTGCCGCGAAGAGCTGCAGGGCTGGCTGGCGTCAAGCGCCCTGGCGCGGCTCGATCTCGCGTTCTCGCGCGACCAGGCGACGGCAAGGTATGTGCAGCATCTGCTGCGGGAACAGGCGGACGAATTGCGCGGCTGGATAAGCCGCGGTGCGGCGATCTATGTGTGCGGGAGTTTGCAGGGCATGGCCGGGGGCGTGCACGAGGCGCTGGTGGAGGTGCTGGGTACGGAGGCGCTCGATGCGCTCACTAGCGAAGGTCGTTATCGCCGCGACGTCTACTAATCATCCGTAGGGTGAACCAACGTATGATTTTTCGGACTGCCGGCGTTTGACGTTTCCTGCAACGCCCAAGCTCCATTGTCGCGTCAACGCCACCGTAATTTGAACGCGCGGGCGGGAGAACCCGCCCACCCTACAAACGCAAGGCCGGCCCGACATAAAAAAAGCCAGCGGCGGCACCTGCGTGCACACCACCGGCCCCTCACCCAGCCGCCCTGGTTAAGGTTCCACTACGCGTCCTGCGTACGTGAAACGCTCGGCCTGCAGCCGGTGTCAATCGACCGGATCAGCGCTTGTCGTTCTTGTGGCTCTGTGCCCCGGCGCGCGCGTGCTGCTCGGGCGTGCCGCCCTGCACGCCGCGGCTGGCCTGGTTGCCACCGCCGCCGCTGCTCTGGTTATTGCCGCCGCGGCCGCTCTGCTGGCTCCCACCGCTGCCGCTTTGGTTGTTGCCGTCATTCTTGTGGCTCATCGAGCCGGCACGGCGTGCCTCTTCCGACGTGAATTCGTGGGCATTGCCGGATGCGTGGGCCGCACGGCCGCCTTCGCTGGCAATTTCGCGCTGGCGTTGCGGGTCCATCGATGCAAAGCCGCGGTTGCTGGTGTCGCTCTGCTTGCTAGCGCCCTGGTTGCCGCCTTTGTTGCCGCCTTGATTGTTCGCTGCCATGTTGCCTCCTATGCATGTTGTTCGGTAGTTCAGTAGCCCGCCAAGAACTGGCCGAGTCAGGAACATCGTAGTCGCCTCAACCGCGTGCGGCCACCCAAAGACGGCAGTAAGCTTGTAGGAGAATGCCTTGCTCGACCTGGCTTCCCGTCTGTCAAACTAAAGGCACTATTCCAAAAATATTTTGCTGCCGCGCCTTGCCTTAGAATACGGGCGAGCCTGTTCCATATAATCGAGAACAAATTATCCTGAGCACTGTAGTCCGACGCTGACGCGACCTTGTGAAACTTTCCATCGGCCACCGCCTCTTTCTCTCCGTCCTGCTGGCCATCCTCGCGGTGGCCGCCAGCGCCGTTTTCCTGCTGCGCCAGAACGTGCTGGCCGGCTTTGGCGACTACGCCGTCGGCATCGAGCTCGACCGTCTCGACGAACTCTCCAGCACCCTCTCGGCGCGCTACCGGTCCGCGGGCGGCTGGGCATTCTTGCCTGATGGCGACGCGCGGCGCGGCTGGATCGCCGCCGAACTCGCGCGCCTGCAGGATGAAAGACAGCGCCGCGCCCGCGCAGTTCCGGAACCGCCGTCGCCGCCTTCGCCGGAATCGCCGCCCTCACCGGAGTCGCCGCCTTCGCCGCCTTCGCCCGAGGTCGCGCCGGCGCCCCCGGCAGCAGCCGCCCGCATCGCGCCACCGGCGCCACCGGCCCCGCCCGCGCCCCCGGCACTGCCGCTGCCGCCGCCGCATATCGAAGCGGTGCGCGCGGCAGCGCCCGACGCGCCACGCGCGGACGGCGTCACCTACGACCTGCACCAGCGCGCCACGCTGCTCGACCTGGACGGCCGCTATCTCGCCGGCCGCCCGCCGGGCGCCCTGCCGCTGGCGCGGCGCGCGATCGAGCTCGATGGCCGCGCCATCGGCTTCCTGGGCGTGGCGCGCAGCCACCGGCCGAGCGACGCGATGGCGCTGGCTTTCCTGGAACAGCTGCGCAGCAGCCTGTGGCTGATCGTGGCGGCGGCGGTGGCGCTGAGCGCCCTCGCCGCCACCCTGCTGGCACGGCACTTCCGCCAGCCGATCGGACGCCTGGCCGAGGGCGCCAGCGCGCTGGCGGGCGGGCGCTATGACGTGCGGCTGCCCGACACACGCAGCGACGAACTGGGCGACCTGGCGCGCCACTTCAATGCGCTGGCGCAGCAGCTGGGCAGCGCGGAAAGCGCGCGCCGCCAGTGGGTGGCCGACACCTCGCACGAGCTGCGCACCCCGCTGGCCGTGCTGCGCGCCCAGCTCGAAGCGCTGCAGGACGGCGTACGCAGCGCCACCCCGGAGACGATCGGCGCCATGCTGCGCCAGGTGCTCTCCCTGAACAAGCTGATCGACGAACTGTATGCGCTCGCGCGTGCCGACGTCGGGGCCCTGGACTGCAAGCCGGCGCCGCTCGACCTGTGGCGGCTCGCCACCACGCACGCGCAGGCCTTCGCCGCGCGCCTGCAGGCCGCCGGGCTGGTGCTGGAGACCGGCAGCGCGCCGCCTGCGGCGCTGGTGCTGGCCGACGCCGACCGCCTGCACCAGGTGCTCGACAACCTGTTCGAGAACAGCCTGCGCTACACCGCAGCCGGCGGGCGCATCGCGCTGCACGCCCATGCCGACATCAAGCAGATGCACCTGGTGATCGACGACAGCGCGCCGGGCGTGCCCGACGAGGCGCTGGCGCGCCTGGGCGAGCGCTTCTACCGCGTCGACGCTTCGCGCAGCCGCGCGCACGGCGGCGCCGGTCTCGGCCTCGCGCTGTGCCGCCGCATTCTGGAGGCCCAGGGCGGCGCGCTCGATTTTTCCCACTCTCCGCTGGGCGGCCTGCGCGTGACGGTCTCGCTGCCGCTGGAAAGAGCAGGCGCATGAACACGAGCCTGATGATCGTCGAGGACGAGCCGGAACTCGCCGCCGTGGTCGCCGACTATGCGCGCGCCGCCGGCTACACGCCCGTTGTTTTCGGCAACGGCCTGGAGGCGCTGGCCGCGATACGCGCCGCGCCGCCGGCGCTGGTGGTGCTCGACCTGATGCTGCCCGGGCTCGACGGCCTGTCGCTGTGCCGCGAGCTGCGCGCCTTCAGCGAGCTGCCGGTCATCATGGTGACGGCGCGCGTGGAAGAGATCGACCGCCTGCTGGGCCTGGAGGCCGGCGCCGACGACTACCTGTGCAAGCCCTTCAGCCCGCGCGAGCTGATGGCCCGCATCAAGGCCATCCTGCGCCGCACCGGGAACGGCTCGCCGGCCCGGATCCTGGCGATCGACGAGGCCGCGCAACGCGTCAAGGTGCATGGCCACCTGCTCGACCTGACGCCGAGCGAATTCGCCATCCTTGCCGCGCTGGCGCGCCGTCCCGGCCAGGTCTTCTCGCGCGCCCAGCTGCTGGACGCGGCGCGCGCCGACAGCCTGGAGGCCACCGACCGCGCCATCGACAGCCACGTCAAGAATCTGCGCCGCAAGATCGAGGCCGCCGCGCCGGGGCTCGATGCCATCCGCTCGATCTACGGCCTGGGCTACCGTTGCGACATCTAGCCGCTCCACGATTTCTCCACAATTGGCAGGCAGGATGCATCCATGGCCTGCCAAACCAGGCGGGCCGCAGCCAAGAGGAGATCACCATGAAAACAACAACGATGGCACTGGCCGCCGCACTCGTCCTGCTGGGCTCCGGCGCCGCCCTGGCCCATCCCGGCCTGCACGTCCATTACACCTGCGATGCGGCCGACAAGAACAAATGTCCTCCGCCTCCTGCACCGCCTGCTCCACCGGCCCCGCCAGCCCCGCCTTCGGCCCTGGCGCCGACAGCCCCAATGGCGCTGGGCGCGATTCCCGTGCCGCCGGCGCCGCCCGCACCACCGGCGCCCCCGCCCTTGCCGGCGATACCGGCGGGAGCCCACGCGGCCTGCGCCGGCAAGGCCGTGGGCGCGCGCCTGAGCTACGAAGTGAGCAAGGGCGCCACGATGACCGGGGTGTGCGGGCGCGACAACGGCAAGGCCGTGTTCCGGATGCGCGAATACCGGGTCGACCACTGACACGGCGCCGTCCGGGGCGGGAACGGCTCGACTTGGCGGTCTAGATCATTTATTCTAGAACCATGAGCACCCAAGACGTTCCCGCCAAGCCCACCCCGTCCGAACTGGAAATGCTGCGCCTGCTGTGGCAGCTCGGCCCGGCGACCGCCCGCCAGGTACACGAGGCGGCGGTCGAGCTGCGTCCCGACATGGCCTATGCCAACGTGCTGCGCCTGCTGCAGGTGATGCATGCCAAGGGCTTGCTCAGCCGCGACGAAAGCGCCCGCGCGCACGTGTATGCGCCGGCCCAGCCGCAGGACCGGCACCAGGCCAGCCTCATCAAGGACCTGATCCACAAGGCCTTCTCGGGCTCGGGCAAGGAACTGGTGCTGGCAGCCCTGCGCGGCCACGTCAGCAAGAAAGAACGCGAAGAGATCCAGCAGATCCTCAACCGCAAGGACTGAGCCGTGCCAGCGCCCTTTGCCCGCCCCATGCCGCCGGTGCAGCCCGAACCGGAGGATTGCTGCCGCAGCGGCTGTACGCCCTGCGTGTTCGACCTCTACGACGAGGCGCTCGAACGCTACGAGCGCGAGCTGGCGGCATGGGAGGCCGCGCATCCGGCGCCAGTCCCGCCTGCCCCCTGACCCACCGATTGCCGCGCACGCCTGAGATCAAGACCTTGCCGTTTTGATTACAATGAACTCATCGGTCATGGCCTGGAGGGGATATGTTTGAGATGGATCTTCCCTGGTGGGAACGGCGAAATCACCATCATGCGCAACCAACAATAGCGCGCTGACACTTCCGCTGCACATGTTTGTCGGGTATCTCTTTACTTCCCGTAAGGTGTAGCTCGCTACGATTGCTTGTGCTACTTTTTTCTGCGGCGGGTCCGGTCGGATGCGCCGTTTTGGTTTCTTTCCTATCCAGGAGGTATGCCATGAAAAAAGTAATCTCGGCCCTCGCGCTGACAGTGTCCGCCTTGACGGTGGCGCCGGCAAGCCAGGCCCAGGACGTCTACCGGGCCGTGGCCAGCGGTCCCGGTGAGGTGACGCCGATCGCCTCACCCGGGTACAGCATCGCGACGTTCGAAATCGACGGGAATATCCTCACCGCGGACATTCCCTTCAGCGACCTGGTCTCGCCGACAGCCGCCGCCCATCTGCATTGCTGCACCACCGATTCGCTGACCGGTGCGGCAGGCGTTGCCATCCCGCTGTTCGGCTTCCCGCTCGGGGCGACGGCCGGCACCTATACCCAGACCTTCGACCTGACCGACGCCGCCATCTACAACCCCACCTTCCTCGCGGCATTCGGGGGCACGGCGGCCGGCGCCAGCGCGGCGATGCTCGATGCGCTGACGGGCAACCAGGTCTACCTGAACATCCACACTTCGCTCTACCCGGGGGGCGAGATTCGCGGCTTCCTGGTCAATACGGCGGTGGCGGCGATTCCGGAACCTGCAACCTGGGGCATGCTGGGAGCGGGGCTGGCAGGCCTGGCGGTCCTGTCGCGCCGCCGTCCGGCCATGTTCAGGTAAGCGCAGCGCCCCGGGACGCCAGCAACCGGCTCCAGGCTGGTATCGCCGCACGCCAGAAGGCGTCGAGCGATACCGCCTTTTCTATCTGCACACCGAGGAAGCCGGCCGCCTGCATCAGCGCGGCCACCGCCGCCGCTTCGTCGCCCGGCGCCACCGCCAGCGCGCCGGTCTGCTTCGACAGCTTCTCACCCAGTTCGTTACGCACCACCGGCACGTGCAGGTAGCGCGGCGTCGGCACGCCGAGCACGCGCTGCAGGAAGACCTGGCGCGGCGTCGAGTCTAGCAGGTCCGCACCGCGCACCACGTCCGTCACGCCTTGCAGCGCATCGTCCACCACCACCGCCAGCTGGTAAGCCCAGAAACCATCGGCGCGTTTCAGGACGAAGTCGCCCGACTCCCCATGCAGTCGCTGGGTGATTTCGCCGGCAAAGCGGTCGGTGAAGCTGACCAAGTCATAGCCCGGGTCCGGCACGCGCAGGCGCAGGCTGCGCATGCTGCGGCCGTCGGACAATCCATAGCGGCAGGTGCCGGGATAGATCGCCGCGCCGTCCGGGGCCAGGCCAAGGCGCGAATCGGCAATCTCGCGCCGGTTGCAGCCGCAGGGGTAGGTATGTTCGGCGATGCGGTCGGCGGCCGCCTGGTAGAGGTGCTTGCGGCGGCTCTGCCAGACGATCTCGCCGTCCGCATGCATGCCGAGCGAGTCGAGCAGCGCCAGGATGCCTTCGGCCGCGCCGGGCACGCTGCGGCCTTCATCGATGTCTTCGATGCGCACCAGCCAGGTGCCCTGGTGGGCACGGGCATCGAGATAGCTGGCCAGCGCCGCAACCAGCGACCCCGCATGCAGCGGGCCGGTCGGCGACGGCGCGAACCGGCCGATATAGGGTGGGTTCACGTGCTTGATTTGTTGTTGCAGGAGGTGGCTACCTTATCACGTAGGGTGGGCGGCTTTGCCGCCCACCCTACGGCTTACTTCTTTGCGTGCTCGCCAATCAGCTTGGTGACCTGGCCCGCCACCTCGTTCGGGACCGCCATCGACAGCTGGTAATGCACGATCTCGAAGCCCTTGGCCGTCTTGCGGATCACACCGCTTGCCATGCATGGGCCCATGTTCGGCGTGTCGAGCAGTTCGTCGAACCAGATCAGCGACTTGTCGGCCGAGGCGTACACGTTGCGGCGCGTGGCCTTGAAGCTCCATGCGGACTTGCGGTCGAAATACTTCCTGGCCCAGGTCTTGAACTCGTCGCGGCGCCACAGTTCGGAGCGGTCGGTGCCGATGTAGACGCCATCCTCTGCCATCTTGTCGAAAAAGGCCAAGCGCGCACTGGCGGCATCCCCATGCCATTCATCGACGAAGGCGTTGACCTGTTTGGTGAGGGCGGCGTCGGTCTCGGCTTGGGCAAGGCCGGTCAAGCCGAGGAACAGGACAACGGCGGCAAGGAGTCGTTTCATGGTCGCTTTCAAGGGGTTGGCGCATGCGCGCCGCATGAAATGCGCGCGCAGCGGTAACAAAGTGTCGATACCCGCTAACGATAATGCAACTGCGGTACATTTGCCAAGGTTGCCACTTTCCTCCTTCCCGATGAAACGACTGCTGCCGGCCTGCCTCGCTGCCCTGGCCTTGCACGCTTTGGACATCCCGCAATGAACAAGCCTGTGCACCCGCGCTTGAATCGCCTGTCGGTCCAGGATTTCCTGGAGCTGGAGGACGTGGCACGCCGGCTCGCGTGCAAATACCCGCCCGACTGGCTCGAGCGCAACGGGTGGCAGGTGTATGGCGCCACGCTCGCGGCCTCGTTCGCGCTGGCCATCGTGCTGGGGCTGGCCTGGGGACCGTGGTGGGGCTTCCTGGTCCCGCTCCTGATGCCGGGCTTCACCTTGATCATCCTGCCGCGCTGCCTGCTCGGCCGCGCAGCGGGCCGCCCGCGCTGGGCCCATCCGCTTGCGGTGCTCGACCGCCAGGACGTCGAGCTGCTCAAACGCATCGCGGCGCAGGCCCATGCCCCCGCCCTCAGCGGCGACCGCTTTTTCGAGATATGGCGGCACGCACGCCGCCAGATCGACTCCCACCATGGCTGATGGCTACGCACCTGCACTAGAATAGCCCCATGCGCATCCTCATCGTCGAAGACCACCCCGATATCCTGGCCAACCTCTACGGCTTCCTCGAACCCAAGGGCCACCAGCTCGACTCCGCCCGCAACGGCTACGGCGGGCTGGCGCTGGCGTCCGAGAACGACTACGACGTGATCGTGCTGGACATCATGCTGCCCGGCCTGAACGGGCTGGAGCTGTGCCAGAAGCTGCGCACGGAACTGGGCAAGGCCACGCCGGTACTGATGCTCACCGCGCGCGACAGCCTGTCCGACAAGGTGGCCGGCTTCGACAGCGGCGCCGACGACTACCTGGTCAAGCCCTTCTCGCTGGTCGAACTCGAAGTGCGCCTGAAGGCGCTGGTGCGGCGCTCGGCCGCCGCCCATGCGGTGCACGCCACCATGCGCTTCGGCGAGCTCAGTTACGATCCCGATACCCAGGAGGCCTCGCGCGCCGGGGTGCAGGTGCTGCTGACCAAGACCGGCTACATCCTGCTGCGCACCCTGCTCGCCGCCGCGCCGCGCATCGTCACGCGCGAGTCGCTCGAGCACGCGGTGTGGGGCGACGACCGCCCCGACAGCGACGCGCTGCGCACGCACATCCACGCACTGCGCCAGGCCATCGACAAGCCATTCGCAACGCCGATGCTGCAGACCGTGGCCGGCGTCGGCTATAAGCTGGTCCAGCCAGCCGCAAGCCCACGATGAAAAGCGCCGATTCGCTCAAGCGCCGGATCGTCGTCGGCTTCCTGCTGTTCGGCCTGGGCGCATCGGGCTTTTTCGCCGTGATCGCGGCGCTGGCCGTGGAAGGCATCGAAGTGCAGCTGGTGGACAAGCGCCTCGAGGCAGCCGTGGCCTGGGCCGCGCCGCGCCAGGCCGCAGGTCTGGACGTGGACATGCCGGCCGGCCTGCGCTTCCACCGCAACGGCGCCATTCCCGCGCCGCTGCGCGCCCTGCCCGATGGCGTGCACAAGGTCGACGTCGGCGACACGCGCCTGCATGTGCTGGCCGGCCACGATGCGCGCGGCGGTTGGGTGCTGGTCGACCACGAAAGCGATTACGACAAGATCGAAGTAGTGGTGTACTCGATGTTCGCGGTCGCCTTCGTCGGCTTCCTGCTGCTGGCGGCCCTGCTGGGGCGCTTCCTGGGCACGCGCATGGTCACCCCGATCCGCGAGCTGGCGCAGTCGGTCGGCAGCGAGACCGTGCCGCCCGCCCTCACCGACCGCCGCGACGAGCTGGGCGTGCTGGCGCGCGCACTCGAAGCCCACACCACCGAACTGCGCGCCTTCCTCGACCGCGAGCGCTATTTCACCGGGGACGTCAGCCACGAGCTGCGCAGTCCCCTCACCGTGATCATGGGCGCCGCCGAGATCCTGGTGCAGCAAGCCCCTTCGCCCGCCGTACTGCTTCCTGCCGAACGCATCTACCGCGCGGCGCGCGAAGCGGCCGAATGCGTCACCGTGCTGCTGCTGCTGGCGAGGTCCCCGGAACTCGGCACCCAGCCGCAGGTAGCGATCGACGAAATCGCCGAAGACGAAGTCGAAAAATACCGCCCGCTGGTGGCCGGCAAGAAGCTGGCCTTGCGCTTCGTCGACGGCCCGCCGTTCAAGGTGCGTGCACCGCGCGAACTGTGCGCCGCCGCCATCGGCAACCTGGTGCGCAACGCCTGCCAGTACACCGACCAGGGCGAGATCCAGGTCAGGCTGCTGCCCGGCCAGGTCGTGGTCGAGGACACCGGCCCGGGCCTGCCTCCGGCCGTGGTCGCGACCCTCGGGATGAAAGGCGGCAGCCCCGCGCCCGGTTCGGCCGGCACGGGCCTGGGCCTGGCGCTGGCGCGCCGCATCTGCGACTTCCTGGGCGCGGGCTTCGCCTATGAAGCGCGCGAAGGGGGCGGCAGCCGCTTCACCATCACCTTCGCGGCCGCTTCGACTCAGCCCTTCACGCCAGCTTAACGCCCGGCTGACGGCCGGCTCACGCGCGGGACGCTATCGTTCACCGGTAACTCAGCCATTCCGGCTGCGCATCCTGAAGTGAAACGAAGTGCCCGCCATCCTCTCCCGGCGCATCAGCGCCAACCTGCTTGTCCTTGCCGTCGCGCTGCTGCTGGCATCCGTCGCCAACATCAATTTCTGGTCGGTCTTCATTCCTGCCGTGGGCGGTGTTTCACTGGGGCGCCTGCCCCTGCTGCTTGGAAGCTTTGCCATTGTGGTCCTGCTGTTCCACGCGCTGCTTACGCTGGTGAGCTTCCGTTTCCTTGCAAAACCGGCCATCATCGCGATTCTGCTGGTTGCATCGACCTCGGCCTGGTTCATCAACCAGTATGGCATCGTCATCGATAAGGCGATGATCCAGAATGTCTTCGAGACGGATCCGCGCGAAGCTTCTGAACTGCTGAGCTGGAAACTGGCGCTGTTCGTTGCCCTGACCGGCGGCCTGCCTTCATTGCTGGTAGCCCGTGCGCACATCAGCTTTCCCGATGGCGTGCGCGGTTTGCTCAAGCGCGCAGGCATCGCGGGCGGCTCGCTCGCCATGGCGACGCTGCTGCTGGTGATGCTCTTCAAGAGCCTGGCCCCGGCCGTACGCGAACACCGCGAGCTGCGCTACCTTCTCACGCCGACCAATGTAGTCCAGGCCCTGAATGGATACCTGCGCAATCGCTGGAGCACGCCGGCCCCGCTGGCCGCGATCGGGCGCGACGCCGTCAGGGGCGAGCGCTGGGCGGGCAAGACGCGGCGCACCGTCACCGTGATCGTGGTCGGAGAAACCGCCCGCGCCGCCAACTTCTCGCTCAATGGTTATCCGCGCGACACCAATCCGCAGTTGGCGCGCGAAGCGGGGCTGATCAATTTCGCGAATGTGCAATCCTGCGGCACTGCGACCGCCGTATCGGTTCCCTGCGTCTTCTCGGTTCTCGGGCGCGATCACTACAACGACGCCAAGGCCAGGCATCAGGAGGGCCTCCTTGACGTCCTGCAGCACGCGGGTTTCGAGGTGCTCTGGCGCGACAACAATTCGGGGTGCAAGGGCGTGTGCGACCGGGTGGCTTTCACTGACTTGTCGTCACCTGCAACCGGCAACACCCGCTGCGCCGGCGACGAATGCTATGACGAAGGGCTGCTCGACAGCTTGCCTGACCTGATCAGGCGTTCCAGCAAGGACCTGGTCATTGTCCTGCACCAGAAAGGCAGCCATGGACCCGCTTATGCAAAGCGCTATCCGGCCGGATTCGGGCGATTCGGGCCGGTTTGCCTGACCAGCGAATTCGAACAATGCTCGCGCGAAGCGATCGTGGCTGCGTACGACAACACCATCCTGTACACCGATCATTTCCTCGCGAGGACGATCGACCTGCTGCGCACTGCTGCGAACGACGACGGCGTGGACACGTCAATGCTGTACTTCTCGGACCATGGCGAATCGCTTGGCGAGCGCAACATGTACCTGCATGGCGCGCCATATATCTTCGCTCCCGACGAGCAAACGCATGTGCCCATGATGCTGTGGATGTCGGACGGCTTCACCAGCCGCTTCCGGATCGATCGCGCCTGCCTCGAGGCACGCCGCGACCAGGCGCTATCGCATGACAACGTATTCCATTCGGTGCTCGGGATGCTCAACGTCGACACGGCCGTCCTCAACCCGAAACTGGACTTGTTCCATGCATGCGTTCGCAACAGCTGACACTACGCCTGAGCGAGACGACGCATTGCCGCTGTTGAGCACCAGGGCCGGACTTGGGATCGGAGCCTGGCTGGGCCTTGCGGCGCTGGTGATCTTCGCACTCGGGCAGTTCACGAACCTCGACCTCGACCTGGCCGATGCCCTCTATGACGCAGCCGCCGGCGTATTCCCCTGGCGACGGGCGTGGCTGACCGATACGTTCAGCCATCGTATCCTCAAAACCGCGCTGACGGTGCTGGCCGCGCTGTTCATCGCCGCCGCGATCGGCGACGCGCTCTGGCCACGCTCCAGGCTGGCGCCCCTGGTCCGCCTGCGCTTGCAGGTGATTGCGTGGTCGGCGGCGCTGGTGCCGCTGACCATCAGCCTGCTCAAGCAAAGCAGCAATGCCCACTGCCCCTGGGACCTGGCGCGCTACGGCGGCAGCCAGCCCTACCTGCGCCTGTTCGAGGCACTGCCTCCCGGCGCCATCCCCGGCCACTGCCTGCCGGCGGGACACGCCTCGAGCGCACTCTGGCTGGTCTCGCTGGCCGTGCTGTGGCTGCCGCTCGAACCGCGCAAGGCCGGCCGCGCCGCCGGCGCAGCCATTACATTGGGCATGGCGGTCGGATGGATGCAGCAGATGCGCGGGGCCCACTTCCTGACCCATACCCTGTGGTCGGTATGGATCGCCTGCGCCACCGTGCTGGGCCTGGTCATGCTGCTGCAGGCGCGGCAGCTCGCCCGGCGCAGGCCTGGCGGTGATACACCCCTGCGCGTTCCGGCTGGTACTCGATGCCGTGCACCGTGACTTCGAATATGCCGCCGTCCGGGCGTTCCCAGCTCATGGTGTCGCCCACCTTGAGACCCAGCAGCGCGGTGCTCACCGTATAGCCCTTGCAGGGAATCCGTCAACGCGCTGCCTCCGAGCGCAGATTCCTATGCTGCGCTGGCCGGCTTGGCCTTGGCCGGCTTTTTCGGCTTCGGCAGCGGCATCAGCTCGGCGGTTTCCACCAGCAGGCGACGAAACGCATCGGGATCGTCGAGCAGTTCGTCCGCGATCGGATAATCCTTCGCGCCGGGATAGGGTGGCCCCTGCGGCAAATCCGGCGCGAGCGTGGTCACCGCCTGCGAAGGCTTGATGTAGACGCTGTTATCGCAGACGAAGGCGATCACCTTCTCGTCCAGGTAGAGCGCATATTCGCCGAACAGCCTCTTGTACGTCAGGCGGCTGCCCATCCTGGCCGTCTCCAGGACATATTCCACAAAGCTGAGATCGGTCGACACGTCTTCTCCATGATTGATGACAGGGGTGCGGGCTCCTTCAGCCGCATACAGGACTGTAAACGTTCAGGCCCGATTAAGCATCCATCTCAGCAATTCTTATACAGTTGGCGGACCGATAATTCAATCAGGCAGGCGATGCGCGCGTGGATACCGAGGATCATGAGCTGGCTGCTTATCTGCGACCTGTCAGTTGCGCACGCGCGCGCGTCCTGAAGACGAAGCCATCGCCAAGGCCATCCGCGACAGGCTGGACGAGCATCGCGCGGCGATCGTGCGGGGCAAGTGCAGCTGGAAGCGCTGAGCGCGGCGCTTGGGGACCCACCGGCCAAGCTGCGAACACCTAGAGTGGAAGACCGATGCTGCCGTCGACGCAGGTGATCGCCTGGCCACCTACCTTGACCGCCGCATCCGAGATCGACAAGCGGAGCACGCCGGCGCGCCCGACCATTTCGCCCTGGCTGGCCAGGAACTCGCGTCCGAACTCCTCCAGCTGGCGCGTATGCCGAAGATAGGCGGCCACCGCGCCGGTGCCGCTGCCGCATACCGGGTCTTCGTTGACGCCGTGGGCCGGCGCGAAGGCGCGCACTTCGATCCCGGTGGCGCTGCCCGCGTCATGCTTGCCGAAGATGATGACGCCGGTATGCCTGTCCTTGCTGTCCTGCGCCTTCATCCGCTGCAGGTCCGGCTCGCATGCCAGTACCGCGCGCGCGCTGGTCAACTGGGCAACCACCCAGCGTGGACCGACGTCGACCAGGTAGGGCGTGACGTTCACTTCCAGGTCGGCGCGCAGGATGGATTCCAGTTGCGCGGCCTGGCGCGCATCCAGTGCTGTCAAGGTTGGCGCGGGCAGCTCGAACGAAATCCACGGGGAACCCTCGTCTGGCTGTTCCACGGTCAGGCAGATCAACCCCGCCGCGCATTGCTGCACCAGCACGCCGTCCCTTGCTGCGACTCTCCCCGCTTCCAGCAGCGCATGCGCGGTGCCGATCGTGGGGTGGCCGGCAAACGGCAGCTCGGCGCCGGGCGTGAAGATGCGGACCTGGTAGTCGGCGCCCTCGAGCGTGGCCGGAACGACGAAGGTCGTTTCCGACAGGTTGGTCCAGCTGGCGATCCCTTGCATCTGCGCGGTCGACAGGCCTTCCGCATCCAGCACCACGGCCACCGGGTTGCCCTTGAAGGGCACGGTGGTGAAGACATCGACGGTCTTGAGGGGTAGGCGCGCCATGATGGTCCGATCGGAAAATCGAGGGTTGACCATGAGTGTACCGGCACTGCCTTGCTTCGGCCATCGCGGCGTTCGCTTGCGCAGGACGAATTGGCTTCCAGAAGCGCGCTATGCATCCCGGCAACTGGATACAATGCCCTCTCCTCTCTTTACACTGGCAAGGCTTCCCCATGAATGCAGGTTTGACGCACGGCGGCGATATCGCCCGGCTGGACGTCCTCGATTCGTACGGCATCCTCGATACGCCGCCTGAAAAAGCGTTCGACGACGTCGCACTCCTGCTCAGCCAATTGCTCAATGCGCCGATTGCGGCGGTCAACCTGATTGCACAAACGCGGCAGTTCTTCAAGGCCGAGGTTGGCCTGGGCACGCGGGAAATGCCGCTCGACGATTCCATCTGCAAGTTCGCCCTGCTCCAGCAAGACCTGATGGTCGTGCCCGATACGCGCCTGGATGATCGCTTCGCCTGCAATCCCCTGGTCACAGGCGAGCCCGGCCTGCGCTTCTATGCGGGTGAATTGCTCAAGACCGCCGACGGCGTGGCGCTCGGCACGTTGTGCGTGCTCGATACGCAGCCGCGGCCGCAGGGACTCACTGCGCAGGAACGGTTCATCCTCGAGACGCTCGCCCAGCAGGTCATGAGCCAGATCGAATTGCGCAAAGCCGTGCATGACCAGCGCGAGCTGCTCATCCGCCAGCAGGGTATACAGCATGAGCTGGAACTCGAACGCGACCAGAGCCAGCGCCTGCTCCACGGTATGGACGAGGGCTTCGTTTTCCTCGACGGCGATTTCCGGGTGCGCCAGATCAATGCGGGCGGCCTGAAGTTCGAGACCCGTACCGCTGCCGAGATCATCGGACTGTCGCACTGGGAAGCCTGGCCCGGATCGGAACAGCTGCCGATGGCGCGCCACTACAAGCACGCCATGCAGGAGCGCGTGCCCGTCAACTTCGAGGCCAGCTATGTCTATCCCGATGGCCGCAGCTACTGGCTCGATGTCCGCGCCTATCCGGCCAACGACGGCCTGGCCGTCTTCTACCGCGACATCACCGAGCGCAAACAGGCTGAAACAGCACTGCGTGCGAGCCAGCACCATGCTGTGGAGACCGCACGCCAGGCCGAGAACGAACGCCGGCGCCTCGATGCGCTGCTCGAAGCAGTGCCGGTCGGGATCATCGTCGCCGACGCGGCGGGTGCGGTCATCCAGGTCAATGCGGAAAACCGCAAGATATGGGGAACCCATCCGTTTCCCGGCGATGTCGAAGAGTACGGCGAATGGAAAGGATGGTGGGCGGACGGCTCGGCGCGCCATGGGCAGCCGCTGTCGCAGCACGACTGGGCCATGAGCCGGGCGCTGGCCGGGGAAGCGGCGCCGCGCCAGATCATCGAGGTGCAGTCCTTCGATGCGTCGCACGAGCGCCGCATCGTGCTCAATTCCGGGGCCCCGATCCGCGACGAGGCCGGAGCGATCGTCGGCGCCGTCGTTGCACAGATGGACATCACCGACCGCGTCCGCGCGGAAGAAGCCTTGCGCCAGGCCGACCAGAAGAAGGATGAATTCCTCGCGATGCTGGCCCATGAATTGCGCAACCCGCTGGCGCCGATCACCTCTGCCGCCGCCATCCTCTCCATGCGTCCGGGCGACGAGCCGACCGTGCGCCGCAGCAGCGCCATCATCGCCCGCCAAGCGCGGCACATGACGGGCCTGATCGACGACCTGCTCGATGTCTCGCGGGTCACGCGCGGGAAGGTCGAACTCGACAGCGTCGCGCTCGACCTCAGGGACGTGATCGCCGACGCCCTCGAGCAGGTGCGGCCCCTCATTGAAAAGCACGCCCATCACCTTGCGCTGCGCCTGCCGCCGACGCCATCGGCCGTGTTCGGCGACCGCAAGCGGCTGGTGCAAGTCATGACTAACCTGCTGAGCAACGCCGCGAAGTACACGCCCGATGGCGGGAATATCGAGGTCCTGCTCGAAGCTGGAGCGGACGCCCATACCATCCGGGTCAGCGACGACGGCATCGGCATGACACCGGAACTCACCGCAAGTGCGTTCCAGCTGTTTTCGCAAGGCACGCGCGGACTCGATCGCAGCCAGGGTGGGCTGGGTATCGGACTCGCGCTGGTAAAAAGCCTGTTGCACCTGCATGGCGGCGAGGTGACGGTGTGCAGCGCGGGCCCTGGCAAGGGCAGCATGTTCGAGGTCACCCTCCCCCGGCATGCCATGGCTGCGCCGGCATACGATGGCGTCCCCGAGCCGCGCCAGGAGATGCAGCCAGGTGCGCTGCGCATTGCGGTGGTGGACGACAACGAGGACGCCGCCTCGATGCTGGCCATGTACCTGGAGTCGCGCGGACACCAGGTCTCGGTCTCCCGGTCGGCCAGACAGGCCCTGGCCTGCCTGGGGACATTCCGCCCGGACGTCTGCCTGCTCGATATCGGCCTGCCGGGAATGAACGGCTTCGACCTTGCCCGCACCCTGCGCGCGGATCCCGCCACGGCAGGCGCGACCCTGATTGCCATTACCGGCTACGCCCAGCAGCAAGACCGGCTGGATGCCATCGCGGCCGGTTTCGACGACCTGTACGCCAAGCCGGTCGACCTGGACTTTCTCAGCGCCGCGCTGTCCCGGACCACCCCCTTGGTCGCTTGACAAAAACCGCACAAAAAAAGCGGACCGAAGTCCGCTTCTTGATGACGCAGCGTTGCTTGATTAACGCTTGTCGATCACCGGCACATCACGCGCTGGCGAACCCACGAACAGCTGGCGTGGACGGCCGATCTTCTGCTCCGGATCGGCGATCATTTCGTTCCACTGGGCGATCCAGCCGATGGTGCGTGCCATCGCGAAGATGCCGGTGAACAGCGAGACCGGGATGCCCAGGGCCGACTGCACGATGCCCGAGTAGAAGTCGACGTTCGGGTAGAGTTTACGCGAGACGAAGTATTCGTCGTTCAGCGCGATGCGTTCCAGTTCCATCGCCAGCTTGAACAGCGGGTCTTCCTGCAGGCCCAGCTCTTCCAGCACTTCGTGGCAGGTTTCGCGCATCAGCTTGGCGCGTGGGTCGAAGTTCTTGTAGACGCGGTGACCGAAGCCCATCAGCTTGACGCCCGAGTTCTTGTCCTTGACCTTCTCGATGAAGGCCGGGATGTTCTCGACCGAGCGGATTTCCTTCAGCATGGTCAGCGCCGCTTCGTTGGCGCCGCCGTGGGCAGGACCCCACAGGCAGGCGATACCGGCAGCGATACAGGCGAACGGGTTGGCGCCCGACGAACCGGCCAGGCGGACGGTCGAGGTCGATGCGTTCTGCTCGTGGTCCGCGTGCAGGATCAGGATGCGGTCGAGGGCGCGCACCAGCACGTCATTGACCTTGTACTCTTCGCACGGATTGGCGAACATCATGTGCATGAAGTTGGCGCTGTACGACAGGTCGTTACGTGGGTACATGAACGGCTGGCCGATCGAGTACTTGTAGGCCATCGCGACCAGGGTCGGCAGCTTGGCGATCAGGCGGATGGCCGAGATCTCGCGCTGCTTGGCGTCGTTGATGTCGAGCGAGTCGTGGTAGAACGAGGCCAGCGCGCCGACGGTGCCGACCAAGACCGACATCGGGTGCGCGTCGCGGCGGAAGCCACGGAAGAAGAACTGCATCTGCTCGTGCACCATCGTGTGCTTGGTGACGGTGTCGGTGAACTTCTGCTTCTGCTCGGCGTTCGGCAGTTCGCCGTTCAGCAGCAGGTAGCACGATTCCAGGAAGTCGCAGTTCTCGGCCAGCTGTTCGATCGGGTAGCCGCGGTACAGCAGCTCGCCCTTGTCGCCGTCGATGTAGGTGATGCTCGAGTTACAGGCGGCGGTCGACATGAAGCCAGGGTCGTAGGTGAACTTGCCGGTCTGGCCGTACAGTTTGCGGATGTCGACGACGTCCGGGCCGATCGTGCCCTTGTAGATCGGCATGTCGATCGATGGGCTGCCATCGGAGAACGACAGGGTGGCTTTGGTATCAGAAATATTCATGGCACTTCCTTCTTTGGGAGTGGATCTAAAAACAATAAACGAAAACTTGTCGCGGACGATGCCGGGAGCTCAGGCTTGCCGCAGGCGCGCCAGCAGGGCGCGCACGTGCGGCTGGTCGACCTCGCCCTCCGGCTCGGTGCGGGCCAGCAGCAGGTCCATCAGCGGGTTGTCCGCCAGGTCCAGCAGGCGGGTCAGCGCATCGACGTCCTCGTCGCTCAATTCTTCTTCATGCGCATCGAGGAAGCGCGTGAGGATCAAATCGTTCTCGAGCAAGCCGCGGCGCGAACGCCAGCGCAGGCGTGCACGGTTGGCAGGATCGGATTGATGCGTTTTCACACTAGAGTCCGTTGTTGGGTCAACATCATACTCCGTAGGCCGGGTTTCGGCAGTACGGTACTTTTACTGTATTTGCGGCATCTTTACGGGCGGAAACCGCAAGGGTGCGGTGGTTGCGCCGTGATGCATGCGTGATTTGAACGCGCGGGCAGGAGACCTGCCCACCCTACGTAGGGTGTACGGCTATGCCGTACGCGCGTTCAACGCACATATGCAAATCGAAACGCCAGCCTTAAATCGCCCGGCGAACCAGCAATTCCTTGATCTTGCCGATCGCCTTGTTCGGATTCAGGCCCTTCGGGCACACGTCCGTGCAATTCATGATCGAGTGGCAGCGGAACAGGCGGTACGGGTCTTCCAGGTTGTCCAGGCGTTCGGCGGTGGCTTCGTCGCGCGAGTCGGCGATGAAGCGGTAGGCCTGCAGCAGGCCGGCCGGGCCAACGAACTTGTCCGGGTTCCACCAGAACGACGGGCACGAGGTCGAGCAGCAGGCGCACAGGATGCACTCGTACAGGCCGTCGAGCTCTTCGCGCTCTTCCGGCGACTGCAGGCGTTCCTTCTCCGGCCTGATCGAGTCGTTGATCAGGAACGGCTTGATCGAGTTGTACTGCTTGAAGAAGTTGGTCATGTCCACGATCAGGTCGCGGATGACCGGCAGGCCAGGCAGCGGGCGCAACACGATCGGCTGGGTCAGCTCGTTCAGGTTGGTGGTGCAGGCCAGGCCGTTCTTGCCGTTGATGTTCATTGCGTCCGAACCGCATACGCCTTCGCGGCACGAGCGGCGCAGCGCGAGCGAGTCGTCGACGTCGGACTTGATGCGCTGGAGCGCGTCGAGCAGCATCTTGTCGGTGTCTTGCAGCTCGACGGTGACATCTTGCATGTAAGGCTTCGCATCCTTGTCAGGATCGTAGCGGTAGATCTTCAGTTGGACGGTGCGTGCCATGTTGTTTTACCTGTTCATCCAGGCCGGGGACATCCCCGGCCATGCAATATTAGAAAGTACGGGCCTTCGGCTTGAAGGTGTCGACGGTCAGCGGCTTCTGGATCACAGCCTTGTACTCGAGACGGTTGCTGTCCGAGAACCACAGGGTGTGCTTCATCCAGTTGTCGTCGTCGCGCTTCTCGTAGTCGCTGTGGGCGTGGGCGCCGCGCGATTCCTTGCGGGCGGCGGCCGACACGATGGTCGCCTTCGCGGTCTCGATCAGGTTGTCCAGTTCCAGCGCTTCCACGCGGGCGGTGTTGAACACCTTCGACTTGTCCTTGAACGAGACGTGCTTGCGGCGCTCGTCCAGCTTCATGATCTCGGTGACGCCCTGGTTCAGCAGCGCATCGGTACGGAACACGCCGCAGTACTTCTGCATCGTGGCGCGGATGTCGTTGGCGACGTGCTGGACCTTTTCGCCGCCGGTCGAGGTCTCGAGGCGGTTCATGCGCTCCATCGCGATGTCGGCGGCGTCGGCCGGCAGCGGCTTGTTCAGCTTCTGCTTCAGGTTCGAGGCGACGACGTGGTTGCCGGCCGCGCGGCCGAACACCAGCAAATCGAGCAGCGAGTTGGTGCCGAGGCGGTTGGCGCCGTGCACCGACACGCAGGCGCATTCGCCGATCGCGTACAGGCCATTGACGATCTTCTGGTTGCCCATGCCGTCAGGTGCGACGACTTGGCCGTGGATGTTGGTCGGGATGCCGCCCATCTGGTAGTGGATGGTCGGGACGACCGGAATCGCTTCCTTGGTCGCATCGACGTTGGCGAACTTGTGGCCGATTTCCAGGATCGAAGGCAGACGCTTCTTGATGGTGTCGGCGCCGATGTGGCGCAGGTCCAGCAGGACGTGGTCCTTATTCGGACCGCAGCCGCGGCCTTCCTTGATTTCCTGGTCCATCGAACGCGAGACGAAGTCGCGCGGCGCCAGGTCTTTCAGGGTCGGCGCGTAGCGCTCCATGAAGCGTTCGCCGTTCGAGTTGATCAGGATACCGCCCTCGCCGCGCACGCCCTCGGTGATCAGGACGCCCGCGCCGGACACGCCGGTCGGGTGGAACTGCCAGAATTCCATGTCTTGCAGCGGCAGGCCGGCACGCGCCGCCATGCCCATGCCGTCGCCGGTGTTGATGAAGGCGTTGGTCGATGCGGCAAAGATGCGGCCGGCGCCGCCGGTGGCGAAGATGGTGGTCTTCGCTTCCAGGATCATGGTGTCGCCGGTTTCCATTTCCAGGGCCAGCACGCCGACCACGTCGCCTTCGGCGTCGCGGATCAGGTCGAGGGCCATCCACTCGACGAAGAAGTGGGTACGGGCGCGCACGTTACGCTGGTACAGCGTGTGCAGCAGCGCGTGACCGGTACGGTCGGCAGCGGCGCAGGCGCGCTGGACCGGCTTCTCGCCGAAGTTGGCGGTGTGGCCGCCGAACGGGCGCTGGTAGATCGTGCCGTCCGGGTTGCGGTCGAAAGGCATGCCGAAGTGTTCGAGTTCGTACACGACCTTCGGGGCTTCGCGGCACATGAATTCGATCGCATCCTGGTCGCCCAGGTAGTCGCCGCCCTTGACGGTGTCGAACATGTGCCAGTACCAGTCGTCTTCGCTCATGTTGCCGAGCGAGGCGCCGATGCCGCCTTGGGCCGCGACGGTGTGCGAACGGGTCGGGAATACTTTCGAGAGCACGGCCACATTCAGGCCGGCTTCAGCCAGCTGCAGCGACGCACGCATGCCGGAACCGCCGGCGCCAACGATGACCGCGTCGAAACGACGGGTAGGGATTGCAGTTTTGATTGCTGCCACGATTACACGCTCCAGAGAATTTGCACAGTCCACGCAGCACAGGCGAGCAGGAAGAAGATGGTCGCCAGTTGCAGCAACAGGCGCAGGCCTGCCGATTTGATGTAGTCCATCCAGATGTCGCGGATGCCGACCCAGGCGTGGTAGAACAGGCCCAGGAAGGTCACCAGCGAGAACAGCTTGAACCACTGCTTCGAGAACAGGCCGGCCCAGCCTTCATAGCTGAAGTCTTGCGCGGTCAGGAAGGAGACCAGCAGCACGATGGTATAGACGGCCATGACGATGGCGGTGACGCGCTGCGCCAGCCAGTCTTTCACGCCGTAGTGGGCGCCGACAACGAGGCGGCGCGGTCCGATATTATTCTTGGTTGCCATGATTAAAACACTCCGAACATTTTCAGGCCGACCAGGGCAGTCAGCACCAGGCCGATGACCAGCACCCAGCGTGCGGTCTTTTGTGCAGCGTCCTTGTCCAGGGCAAAGTGATTGTCCATGAACAGGTGGCGAACGCCGGCGGTGAAGTGGTGCAGGTAAGCCCACGACAGGCCCAGCAGGATGATCTTGACGAATACGTTATCGACGATGCCCGCGAAGTGGGCGAACGAGATCTCGGAACGCAGGCTCTCCTGCAGCAGGTACAGCAGGAACGGCAGCATCAGGAACAATGCGGCGCCGCTGATGCGGTGCAGGATCGACACGATGGCCGATGGCGGCATGCGATATTTACCCGTAATATCGCCAATGCCAATATTGCGGAACTCCGGCCGCCCTTTTTTTGCAGCTTCTCTCACGGCTTCGGACATGGTACACCTCCCCTTTAAGACAAAATTTTTAATGAACCCTTCATTTTCGCCGATTTTGTGCCCGGGCACCAAGCATCAGCGAAGATGACCGGTACATCAGCGCGCGAACCGGGTCAGTTCGTCGCTTTCCCAAAACCAACTATTTTAATCGCTTCATGCGATTCACGTGTTTGGTGGCCGGCTTTGCCGGCCGCGCGTTCAACGATCGCATGCACACCAATACGCGTTTTGGATCGCGAACGTGATTTGAACGCGCGGGCGGCGGAGCCGCCCACCCTACGACAATTCGTTCTGGTAATGGTGATTCACTGTCGAGTAAATCCCCTTGCGCAGCTCCACGGCCTTGTCGCCATAGGTAAACGACACCCGCTCGGCGCACAGCAGCGGCGTGCCTTGCGCCACCCCCAGGTGCTCGCTGGCCGCGGCGTCGGCCGCCACCGCGCGGATCCGCTCGGTGGCGCGGATCATGCGCGTGCCGAATTCGGTCTCGAACAGGCCGTACATCGGCCCCTTGTATTCCACCAGGCGCTCCGCAGTCAGCCCCTTGAACAGCTGCCCCGGCAGCCACAGCTCTTCGAGGATGGTCGGCTGGCCATCAAACGACTGCACCCGCTTGATGTAAACGACCGCATCGCCGGATTTGAGTTCGAGCAGGCGCGCGACTTCGGCCGGGGCGCGTATGCGCTTGACCTCGAGTACGCGGTTGTCGGGATGGTGGGGTACGCCCTCGTCGGGCATCAGGCGCAGGAAGCGGAAGTGGGCGCGCTCCTCGGCATGGGTGGCCACGAAGGTACCCTTCCCCTGCCGGCGCACGACCAGATGTTCGGCGGCCAGCTCGTCGATGGCCTTGCGCACGGTGCCCTGGCTGACCTTGAACCGCCCGGCCAGTTCGACCTCGCTCGGCATCAGCTCGCCCGGTTTCCACTCGCCGGACTGCAGGCTCTGGGTGATCAAGGCCTTGATCTGCTGGTACAGCGGGCGGAACGACGGGGACTGGCTGGCGTTTGCGGCGCTTGCGGCATCACCGGCCTGGTTCGGAAGGGTGTTCATAGACCGCGATTTCACCATAAACGGGCACGTACGTCCAGTGCATAGCGGTCGAGACATGTGTCTTATATAAGACATATGATATGAATTGACAGATGGAATAGCTGAGGAATAAACTCGCGGTCGGCTGGACCTCCGTGCGTTCCCTTGGGCACGCGCGCGATATCCAATTGACAGATGCCGCTTTTGGTATCATTGCTGTTTTCCGAATTCGCATCCTCTGCTCGTCAGTTTTCTTTCCCACTTTGGAGATTCATCATGGCTAAAACCCCAATGCGCGTCGCCGTCACCGGCGCGGCCGGCCAGATCGGCTATTCCCTGCTGTTCCGCATCGCCAACGGCGACATGCTGGGCAAGGACCAGCCGGTCATCCTTCAACTGCTCGAGATCGACAACGAGAAGGCACAGAAGGCGCTCAAGGGCGTCATGATGGAAATCGACGACTGCGCATTCCCGCTGCTGGCCGGCATGACCGCCCACAGCGACCCGATGACCGCCTTCAAGGACGTCGACTTCGCCCTGCTGGTCGGCGCGCGTCCACGCGGCCCTGGCATGGAACGCAAGGACCTGCTCGAAGCCAACGCCCAGATCTTCACCGTGCAGGGCAAGGCGCTCGACGCCGTCGCTTCGCGCAACGTCAAGGTGCTGGTGGTCGGCAACCCGGCCAACACCAACGCCTACATCGCCATGAAATCGGCGCCATCGCTGCCGGCCAAGAACTTCACCGCCATGCTGCGCCTGGACCACAACCGCGCCCTGTCGCAAGTCGCCGCCAAGACCGGCAAGCCGGTCGCCTCGATCGAGAAGCTGGCCGTGTGGGGCAACCATTCGCCGACCATGTACGCCGACTACCGCTTCGCCACCATCGACGGCGCATCGGTCAAGGACATGATCAACGACGACGCCTGGAACCGCGACACCTTCCTGCCGACCGTCGGCAAGCGCGGCGCCGCCATCATCGAAGCACGCGGCCTGTCGTCGGCGGCGTCGGCGGCCAACGCGGCCATCGACCACATGCACGACTGGCACGTCGGCACCGGCGGCAAGTGGACCACCATGGGCATCCCGTCGGATGGTTCGTACGGCATCCCGAAAGACACCATGTTCGGCTTCCCGGTCACCATCGAAAACGGCGAGTACAAGATCGTCCAGGGCCTCGACATCGACGCCTTCTCGCAAGAGCGCATCGACCTCACCCTCAAGGAACTGACCGAAGAGCGTGAAGGCGTGGCCCACCTGCTGGCCTAAGTAACACGCGGCAGATGGAGTCGAACAAGACGCCCGTCCGCCGCACACGCCGTGCCGCCACTCCTGGCGGCACGGCTGCTTCTGTTTCAAGCGACAAACACATGCATCCTTCCGAGGTTTTATTCCAGGGCAAACGCCAACCGCTCCTGCTTCCCGCCGTAGACCACTACGCCGGCTCGGAGAAGCTGATGCGCAAGTCGATGGCCTTGCAACAAGAGCTTGGCCCCCTGTTCGACATCACCTTCGACTGTGAAGACGGCGCCGCCGCCGGCAGCGAGGCCGAGCACGCCGCGCTTGTTGCGGACCTGGTCAACAGCGATGACAACCGCTTCAACCGCATCGGCGCGCGCCTGCACGACCCGAAGAGCGCGCACTTCGCACACGACGTCGCCACCATTGTCGGCGGCGCCGGCAGCCGCCTGGCCTATATTGTGCTGCCCAAGGTGGACAGCGCCGCGGAAGTCATCCGCGCGATCGACCTGATCAACCAGCATGCCGCGGCCGTGGGCCGCACGGACCTGCCGGTGCACGTGCTGATCGAAACCCACGGCGCCCTGCGCGAAGCCTACGACATCGCCGCCCTGCCCCAGGTCGAATGCCTGTCCTTCGGCATCATGGACTTCGTATCAAGCCACTACGGCGCAGTGCCGGCCAGCGCCATGCGCACCCCGGGCCAGTTCACCCACCCGCTGGTGGTGCGCGCCAAGCTCGAGATGGTCGCGGCCTGCCATGCGCACGGCAAGGTAGCCTCGCACAACGTCACCACCGACATCAAGGACAGCGCCACCGTCGCCAACGACGCCCAGCGCGCCGCCGCCGAATTCGGCTTCACCCGGATGTGGAGCATCCACCCCGACCAGGTCAAGCCGATCCTCAAGGCCTTCACGCCGCGCCTGTCCGAAGTGAATGAAGCGACCAACATCCTCACCGAGGCGATGAACGCCGGGTGGGGACCAATCGCGCAACATGGGCGCTTGCACGACCGTGCCAGCTACCGATATTATTGGACCGTTCTACAGCGCGCGAAGCTGGCTGGCCTTGCGCTGCCGGAAGCCGCTGCCGCAATCGTCAACTACACGGATTCCAACTGATGGCCACCCCACTCCCCCAATTTTTCGCTGCCTGCGCATTTGCGCTGGCCGCCGGCAGCATGTGCGCAAACGCGGCTGCCGCAGTCACAAAAACCGCTGAAACGCACCCGAAAGCCGAAGCGGTCCTGAAAGCCAAGGCCAGGGCCGAAGCGAAATCCAAAGGCAAGACCAAAAATTCCGCGAAGATGGACGCCGCCGACGCCTCGGTGCGCGCTGCCGCCGCCTACGACGCTCATGAGGAAACCGAACCGGACATCACCGACACGATCACGGTCGAGTACGCCTGCGAGCTCAATAACAAGGTCACGATCTACACCAACGAGAAAGACCCGGCCAACATTGCGCTGCGCTGGAAAAAACGGGTGCACCGCCTGAGCCGCGTGGGCACCACCACCGGCGCGCTGCGCTTCGAGAACGCGTACTGGGGCCTGATCTGGATCGGCATCCCGTCCAAGGGTATCCTGCTGGACTCGCGCCTGAACCGCCAGCTGGCCAACGAATGCAAGAACGCCAGGCAGTCGGAGCCGGTCACGGCCTCCCTGCCGCTCGACACGAAAAGCTGATCCGGGGGCCTGGTCCCCGGATCCCTGGTTGCAATAACGGGTTTGAATAACAATATCCCACTGAAGGAGAGCATATGTCTCGCAACACCCTGAACACACTGAAGGAATTCCCGGTCGGCGCCGGCCAGAGCGGCCAGTACTACTCGCTGCCGGCGCTGGGCGAAGCCCTCGGTGTGAACCTGTCGCGCCTGCCGGTGTCGATCCGTATCGTCCTGGAATCCGTTCTGCGTAACTGCGACGGCAAGAAGGTCACCGAAGAGCACATCAAGGAAGTCGCCAACTGGAAGGCCACCGCCGAGCGCACCGACGAGATTCCTTTCGTCGTTGCCCGCGTCGTGCTGCAGGATTTTACCGGCGTGCCGCTGCTGGCCGACCTGGCCGCGATGCGCAACGTCGCCAACAAGATGGGCGTGGACGCCAAGAAGATCGAGCCGCTGGTGCCGGTCGACCTGGTGGTCGACCACTCGGTCACCATCGACCACTTCCGCGAGCCGAACGCGCTCGACCTGAACATGAAACTGGAATTCCAGCGCAATAACGAGCGCTACCAGTTCATGAAATGGGGCATGCAAGCCTTCGACACCTTCGGCGTCGTGCCGCCGGGCTTCGGCATCGTCCACCAGGTCAACCTGGAATACCTGGCGCGCGGCGTCATGAAGCAAGGCGACGTGTTCTACCCTGACACCCTGGTCGGCACCGACTCGCACACCACCATGATCAACGGCGTCGGCGTCGTCGGCTGGGGCGTGGGCGGCATCGAAGCCGAAGCCGGCATGCTGGGCCAGCCGGTCTACTTCCTGACCCCGGACGTCATCGGCGTGAACCTGAAGGGCAAGCTGCGCGAAGGCTGCACCGCGACCGACCTGGTGCTGACCGTCACCGAGATGCTGCGTAAAGAAAAAGTCGTCGGCAAGTTCGTCGAGTTCTTCGGCGCCGGCACCCGTTCGCTGTCGACCACCGACCGCGCGACCATCGCCAACATGGCGCCGGAATACGGCGCGACCATGGGCTTCTTCCCGGTCGACGAAGCCACCGTCGACTACTTCCGCGGCACCGGCCGTACCGAAGAAGAACTGGCTGCCTTCGAAGGCTACTACAAGGCCCAGGGCATGTTCGGCATCCCGCAGGAAGGCGAGATCGACTACACCCGCACCATCGAACTGGACCTGTCGACCGTGACCCCGTCGCTGGCCGGCCCGAAGCGTCCGCAGGACCGTATCGAACTGGGCAACGTGAAGAACAACTTCACCGAACTGTTCAGCAAGCCGACCACCGCGAACGGTTTCAACAAGAACCCGGACGACCTGCACAAGCTGTACGAAACCACCAACGGCGTGCGCGTGAAGAACGGCGACGTCCTGATCGCCGCCATCACCTCGTGCACCAACACCTCGAACCCGAGCGTGCTGCTGGCTGCCGGCCTGCTGGCCAAGAAGGCCGTCGAGCGCGGCCTGACCGTCGCCCCGCACATCAAGTCCTCGCTGGCCCCCGGCTCGCGCGTGGTCACCGAATACCTGACCGCCGCCGGCCTGCTGCCTTACCTGGACAAGCTGGGCTTCGGCGTGACCGCCTACGGCTGCACCACCTGCATCGGCAATGCCGGCGACCTGACCCCGGAACTGAATGCCGCGATCATCGACAACGACATCGTCGCTTCGGCCGTCCTGTCGGGCAACCGTAACTTCGAAGCGCGCATCCACCCGAACATCCGCTCGAACTTCCTGGCCTCGCCTCCGCTGGTCGTCGCCTACGCGATCGCCGGCAACATGACGAAGGACCTGATGACCGAGCCAGTGGGCAAGGACACCAATGGCGTCGACGTCTACCTGGGCGACATCTGGCCGACCTCGCAGGAAATCGGCGAACTGATGCGCTTCGCGATGAACTCGGAAGTCTTCAAGAAGAACTACGCGGACGTCAAGGGCAACCCTGGCGAACTGTGGGAGCGTGTCTCGACCACCGAAGGCCAGGTCTACAACTGGCCTGAATCGACCTATATCGCGGAACCGCCGTTCTTCAGCGACTTCGAGATGACCCCGAAGGCGGCTGCCACCGGCATCCAGGGCGCGCGCGCACTGGGCGTGTTCGGCGACTCGATCACCACCGACCACATCTCGCCGGCCGGTTCGATCAAGGAAGACGGTCCTGCGGGCCAGTGGCTCAAGGCGCACGGCGTCCTGAAGGCCGACTTCAACTCCTACGGCTCGCGCCGCGGCAACCACGAGATCATGATGCGCGGCACCTTCGCCAACGTGCGCATCAAGAACAAGATGATCCCGGCCAAGCCTGACGGTTCGGCAGTCGAAGGCGGCATCACGATCCACCAGCCGACCGGCGAACAGCTGTCGATCTACGACGCGGCCATGAAGTACGTGGCGGCAGGCACCCCGACCATGATCTTCGGCGGCGAAGAATACGGCACCGGCTCGTCGCGCGACTGGGCTGCCAAGGGCACCCAGCTGCTTGGCGTGAAGGCCGTGATCGTGCGTTCGTACGAGCGCATCCACCGCTCGAACCTGGTCGGCATGGGCGTGCTGCCGCTGCAGTTCATCGGTACCGACAGCGTCGAGACCCTGGGCATCACCGGTAAAGAAACCTATGACCTGAAGGGCCTGGAAGGCGAGATCAAGCCGCAACAACTGGCGACCCTCGTGATCCACCGTGAAGACGGTTCGTCGCAGGACGTGCAAGTGCTGCTGCGTATCGACACCCCGATCGAAGTCGACTACTACAAGCATGGCGGCATCCTGCCGTTCGTGCTGCGCCAGCTGCTGGCTGCGTAATTGCCAGGGGCCCGCATCAAGTGGGCCTGGAATGGCGAAAAGGGCTGGAACCCGGGAGGGTTCCAGCCCTTTTTTCGTGTAGCCAGGGTGCTGACCAGCACTGGGGCTATCTGACTTAATACATAGTCGTGACAACGACATTCCTGTCATGGCTCGTAGGGTGGTCGGCTTCGCCGACCACCCTACGAAAATTCGCTATCCCGTGCCCGGCATCAGTCAGACCGACCTAGCGCCCGATCCCGATGCCGATCCCGATGCCGGAGCCGCGTCCCCCGCTGCCCCATCCGCCAAAGATCGAGGTCGACACGCCGCCACGCCTGCCGCCTTTCCTCAATTCCGACTGCAGGATGCAATCCCTCCACGGGTCCGAATTCATGGCATAGCCCAGCCGTGTGCAGGCCGGTCCGTATTCGGCCATCATCTGCTGCATTTCAGCTTGCTGCTGCTGTGCCCGTTCCTGTGGGGTGGCGCATCCCAGCAGGCACATTGCAGTAGTCGCCGCCAAGGTAAATCCGCGCATGGTCTTCTCCTTAAGCAATAGATTGAACTAGCTTCCAGACTTGACAGCCCTTGGGACGATCATACGCCGTCAATGGAATCCGCCCGGTTCGCACTGCTTTAGGCCTACTCGAATCAATTAAGCGACATGCTCATTGCATTATCGATAAGATTGCAACGATTAATTACTAACAAGGACAATCCCATGCCCTCTGCCGCAACGGCCACCCCGGCCTACCGAAGCACCCCAGGTCCGCTCCATGCGATCCTGCTTGGCGGAACTGTGTCGCTCTTCCTGGGCGCCATGCTCAGCGACATCGCCTACTACCAGACCCATCAGATACAATGGAGCAATTTCGCTTCCTGGCTGAACGCCGGCGGCATGGTGTTCTGCGGCATCGCGCTGGTGTTCGCGCTGGCAAACCTGCTGCGCGCGCGCCAAAAAGGCGGACAGCCGCTGACCTATTTCGTGGTGCTGCTGGCCACCTTCGTGCTGGGCCTGTTCACCGCCTTCCAGCACGCCAAGGATGCCTGGGCCATCATGCCCGCAGCCCTGGTCATGTCGATCATTGTCTTCATCCTGATCCTGGCCGCGGCCTGGATCGGTCTCAGCGCACGCACGGGAGGTGTCAAATGAAACACGTCGCCACCTTGAGCATCATCGGCATGAGCCTGCTGCTGGGCGCCTGCTCCAACGAAGGCGCCAGCACCCTGGCGCTCGGGCCGGATCCGAAACTGCCGGCGCCGGAACGCGGCATCCTGCCGAGCATGAAGATCGCCGAACCGGAAGCCTGGGGCAGCCAGAAGCCGACCGTACCAAACGGCTTCACCGTCACCGCCATCGCGACCGACCTGGCCATTCCGCGCCAGACCCTGGTGCTGCCCAACGGCGACATCCTGGTGGCCGAAGGCCGCGGCGGCAAGGCCGCCAAGCTCAAGCCGAAGGACGTGATCGCCGGCTACATCAAGGCGCAAGGCAACACCAAGGTCAAGGGCGGCAACCGCCTCACCCTGCTGCGCGATGCGGACGGCGACGGAGTGTACGAGCTCAAGACCGTGTTTGCCGACAAGCTCGACGCCCCCTACGGCCTGGCCTTTGCCAACAACAAGATCTACGTCGCCAACCAGGGCGAGCTGGTCAGCTTCGACTACCAGGAAGGCCAGACCAAGGCCGCCGGCGCGCCGGTCAGCATCGCCAAGCTTCCTTCCGAGATCAATCACCACTGGACCAAGGCGATGACGATCAGCCCGGACGGGAACTTCGTCTATGTCGGCATCGGCTCCAACAGCAATATCACCGAGCGCGGCATGGAAGCCGAGCTCGACCGGGCCCTGGTGTGGAAAATCGACGTCAAGACCGGCGCCCACAAGCCCTTTGCCACCGGCCTGCGCAACCCGACCGCCCTGGCGATCCAGCCGGGCACCGGGCAACTGTGGTCTGTGGTCAATGAACGCGACGAACTGGGACCGGACCTGGTGCCGGACTACCTGACCTCGGTGCGCGAAGGCGGGTTCTACGGCTGGCCCTACAGCTACTGGGGCCAGAACGTCGATACCCGCGTGATGCCGCAAGACCCGAAAAAGGTCGCCGCAGCCATCAAGCCCGATTACAGCCTGGGCTCGCACGTCGCCGCGCTGGGCCTGAGCTTCTCGTCCCCGGTCATGGGCGACAAGTTTGCCGACGGCGTCTTCATCGGCGAGCACGGCAGCTGGAACCGCCCCAACCCGGTGGGTTACAAGGTGATCTTCGTGCCCTTCGCCAATGGACGTCCGTCCGGCGCGGCTGTGGACTTCGTCACCGGCTTCCGTGACGGCGAGGGCAAGACCCGCGGCCGTCCGGTGGGCGTGACGGTCGATCCGAAAGGCGCGCTGATCGTGGCGGATGACCTGGCCAATACCGTATGGCGGGTGGCGCGGAACCGTTGATGACGGATTTCCGCACCCGGGGTGCGGAAATTATCATAAAAACAAGCGTTCAGTTCGGCAACGCACGGAAGAGGCGGCCGACAAGCGAGAAGATGGGTCATCGGGAAAGCAAACAGCAGCAGGGTTTGCAGCTCCCTCACTCAAGCGAAGGAAACATCATGCTATATACCATTGCAATCATTCTCCTCGTTCTGTGGCTGCTGGGCATGGTCACTTCCGTGGCTGCCGGTGGACTGATCCACATCCTGCTGGTTGTCGCCGTCGTCATCATCCTGATCCGCCTGTTCACGGGCCGAAAAGTGCTCTGACGAACACCGCACGCAATGTAAAAAGGCCGGATCCTTCGAGGATTCCGGCCTTTTTATCTTGTGCAGCGCGATTCAGGCGCTCGGGGCATGGCATTCGAAATGCAGCCGGTCGTACCAGGCACCTGCGTGCTCGAAGCTGCGCCGCGAATGCCCAAACTGCACGAAGCCGTTGCGCAGCAGGACGCATTTGGACGCTTCGTTATCGATGCGGCAGTCGGCCTCGATCCTGGAGAGACCCAGCTTGCCGAACGCGATCTGCAGCAGCTGGCGCACCGCTTCGCGGGCGCAGCCCTTGCCGCAGGCGGATTCGCCGATGCGGTAGCCCAGCACGGCCGAATGAAAATGTGCCCGCTTCACCGCGCTCAGGTTTGCCCTGCCCAATATCGTTCCGGAGTCGTCCTTGAGCAGGAACTGGTAGCCGCGGTCGACCATGGCGTCGGCCATCGCGCTGCTGATCGACGCCTGCACCCCGTCCAACGAGTAGAAGCCCGCCGGCCGCGCATTGATGGCCGCTTCAAAAAAAGCACGGTTCTCCAGCTCGAAAGCCAGCAGGGATGCGGCGTCAGGATGGGTTGGAGGAACCAGGATCATCACATCTCCGCCCACATGCGCAGCAGGTTGTGATAATGCCCGGTGATGCCGACGATCGCTTCGGTTTCGCCATGCGCCGCGCGCAGCTTCTGGATATTCGCGTCCAGCTCGAACAGCATCGCGCGCCTGGCATCGTCGCGCACCATGCTCTGGGTCCACAGGAACGACGCCACCCGCTCGCCGCGCGTCACCGGCAGCACCTGGTGCAGGCTCCCCGACGGATACACGATCACGTCCCCAGCCGGTAGTTTGACTTCATGGGTGCCGTAGGCATCGACCACCACCAGTTCGCCGCCATCGTAATCTTCGGGCTCGCTCAGGAATACGGTGGTGGACACGTCCGCGCGCACCGGCGGCAAGCCGCCGCGCTGGGGGCGCACGGCGCCGTCCACGTGCAGGCCGTAGTGCTCTCCCCCACCGTAGGCGTTGAAGTAAGGCGCCAGCACGCGCAGCGGCAGCACGCTGGAAAAGAACAGCGGGTTGGCCATCAGGGCGCTGCTTACCGCCTGTCCCAGCTCCACGGCGAGCGGCGAGCCTTCCTTGAGCTGGCGGTTGCGTTTCACTTGCGCGCCTTGCGGGCCGACGCTCTCGCGGCCGTCCACCCAGTCGGGCGCGCCAACCAATCGCGCGCGAATCTGCGCGACCTGCTCGCGCGTGAGTACACCCGGGATATGCAGCATCATGGTTTGCCTTCCTCCTGCAAGAAGAATCCGGTTGCCCGGCGGGGCTGGTACCCGGGGAATCAGAACTTGAGGTTGGCCATCAGGCTGGCCGAACGGCCGGCGCCCACGCCCGCATAATGCGGCGACGAGACGCGGTCGAAGTACAGCTTGTCCGTCAGGTTCTGGATGTTCAGCTGGAACGACACCCTTGGGTTCAACGTATAGGTCGCCATCGCATCGAAGCGCGTGTAGCTCGGGGCGAACTTGGTGTTGGCAATGTTGGCGAACTGGCGCTCCGCGAAGTTGGCGCCGCCGCCAATCGTCAGCGACTTGTTCAGCGCATAGGTCGTCCACAGCGAGGCGCTGTGCTTCGGCGTGGTCGGGAAGGCGTTGCCGTTGAATGGCGACGGCGACCAGACCGTAGGGGCGCCGGTGGGAGCGGTGTTCACGAAGCCGTTGTCGGCGATGACGCCGTCCAGCCAGGTGTAGCCGCCGAACACGGTCCAGGCGGTGGTGACGCGGCCCGAGAAGCCCAGCTCCACGCCCTTGAGTTCCTTGCGGCCGACGTTCTGGGTGCTGCCGTCCGGTGCGGTGACGCGGGCGTTGTCCATGTCGCTCCTGAACACGGCTGCGCTGAGCGACAGGCGGCCGCCCGGCAGCACTTCCCACTTGGTGCCCAGTTCGATGTTGCGGCTCTTCTGCGGCTGCAGGTTCTGCACCGCGACCGTCAAGGGATCGAGGCCGTCGCCGCCATCGTTGCCCGGCGGCGTCGCCGAGGTGGCCCACGACAGGTAGACGCTGCCGTTGGCCTTCGGCTTGTACACGAGGCCCGCCTGGTAGGTGTCGAAGCTGGTGTCCACCTTGGCGCGGACGGCGGCGGTCGTGCCGGCGGCCGGGGTGTGCAGCTCGGTGCGGAAATCGTCCCAGCGCGCGCCCAGGTTCAGCTGCCACTGCGGGCTGAACTCGATGGTGTCGAAGCCGTACACGGCGCGGGTGCTGGTCTCGACGCTGGTCTGCAGCGGCGACCGGGCGCGGGTGTAAGCCCATGGCTCGTACGGGTTCGGGTTGACCAGGGTGGTGCAGTTGTACAGGGTCGGCGCGCCTGCGGTCGGGCAGGTGAAGGTCTTGGTGAGCGGGTTGTTGGTGCCCGGGGTGAAGACATAGCTGCCGCGGTCGGTCTGCTCGGTTGAAAACTCGACGCCGACATTGAAGCTGTGCTTGATGCCCGCCGTGTTCCAGGTGCCGCCCAGGCTGGTGGAGTTGGCGATGGTTTCGGTATCCACCACGCGGGTGTTGGCGCGGCGCCAGACGGTGCCGTACAGGGCGACGTTGCCTTTCGAGTCGTCCGGCTGGGTCCAGACATAATCCTGGCCGCTCTTGCCGTAGCGGGTCACGTTGCGCAGCGCCAGGTTGGCCGAGAATTCGTGGCGCAGGTCGACGGTGGCGACATCGGTTTCGGTATCGCGGAAGTCGCGGTTGGCCAGGCCGTAGAAGGCTTCGCGGTCCATGGTGTACGGGGTGCCGCCGCCGTTGCGCGCGACGTTGGGGCCGGTCGTGAACGGATTGTTGAACGGGATGCCGGTATCCGGGATCTCGCTGCTCTCCATATGGTAGTAGCTCAGGGTCGCGCGCGTCGGGCCCGTGAGGCCGAAGGTGACGGTCGGGGCGATGCCCCAGCGATCGCCGCCGACCACGTTGCGGCCGGCGACCTTGTTCTCGTGCGCCATCACATTCAGGCGGAAGGCGGCGTTGTTGCCCAGCACGCGGTTGACGTCGCCGGTAACTCGGCGGTATTGGTCGGTGCCGATGCCGATGGTAGCGTTGTTGAAGTCGTAATCCTTGGCGCTCTTGGTGACGATGTTGATGCCGCCGCCGGCCGACGAGCGTCCACCCAGCGCCGAGTTCGGGCCCTTGACCACTTCGATCTGCTCGATCGCGAAGATCTCGCGCGACTGCGAACCCGAATCGCGCACGCCGTCGACATAGGTGTCGGTCTGGGCGTTGTAGCCGCGGATGAACAGATTGTCGCCCACCGGGTTGCCGCCTTCAGCCGCGCCGATGGTAATGCCCGGCACGGTGCGCAGCGCGTCGGTCAGCGATACCGCGCCGGTCTGCGAGATCGTCTCGGAAGTGACCACGGTGATCGATTTCGGGGTGTCCAGCAGCGGCGCGGTGAACTTGTCGGAGCTTGATCGTTTCGGACCCTGCACCGAGCGGTCGGCGCCCGCGCTGACGACCACTTTCGGCAGGTTGGCGTTATCAAGCAGCTCAGGCGCCTCGTCGGCATGGGCCAGCGGCATCGCCAGCGTGGCCAGCACGGCCAGCGCGGGACCCGACAGGGTCGGCGCGGAAAGACGGGTGTGCTTCTTGCTCTTGATGAAGGGACTGCTGGCCTGCGGCGTGATCGTGGTCATGTTCTTCTTTGGACGTGACCGTCGGCGAAGTTGCGGACGAGTAAATTAATGGAGCTGAATTTTAATGAGAACGATTCGCATTATCTTTTCTATTCGGGGTTTTTGCAAGCCCGGATGAGTTCTCCCCGCGGTTTGTCCCTCCGATGGGGTGGCTTGTGTCATGGCATGTAGCCGAATCAACTACAATAACCGGGACTAGGGTTTATCATGACCTTCAACCTTTCCAGAAAAGCGAACCCCCAGCGCCATGCGTCGTCCTTCCAAAGATTCATCCCCTAAACTGTCCGCCGAAAGCCAGCGTCTCGTCAGCGTCGCGCAAGCCATCATGCAGGCCGCCAGCCGCGTCGAGGAACGGACCTGGGAGCGCCAACTGGACACGCAACTGCAAAAGCTGCTCAAGACTAACCACCAGGACAGCATCGACGCCGCGCTCAACGCCCTGTTCAAGGACGATCTCGCCTCGTACGACGTGCTGATGGATGCGGTCGAGGCGGTCAGCGAATCGGCCACCATGGTGGAGCAGCAGGACGGCAAGGAAGTCACCTGGCAGGCCTTGCTGGTGGCCGCGCCGGTGCTCGCCTGGACCCGCTTCAATATCGCCTCGGGCAACATCCCTGGCGACATGCTGGCCACCCTGCAGGCGCATTTCTCGGCCCACCTGCTGGCCGAAGGCACCCGCCTGGCGATGGCGCCCTCGCTGTACTCGATCGACCAGCTGCCGCGCACCCATGCCGAAACCTATGCCCTGACGCACAAGCTGGCCGGCGCCGCCCACAAGGGCACGACCATCAAATCCGCCACCCGCGTGGAAGAAACCGCGCCCTTCCTGGCCGACACCCGCTACCTGCTGGTGGCGATCATCGCGCCGATGGGCGCGCCGATGTTCCGCTGGCAGGAGCCGCAGCACCACATCGGTTTCGCCGAAGAACGCAACCGCGCGCTCGATCAATGGCGTGCCCAGGGCACCGCCAACATCGCCCGCCTGCTGCCGGGCTGCGGCGTCGAGCTGCTGCTGCCGGAAGCCTATTACGTGGCCTGCCGCGAAGCAGATAAATTGATCCGCCCGATCTCGATCCGCGCCGCCGTGCACTACCTGACCCACACGCTCGACGTCGAACCCTCCGACCTGCGCGCCGTGATCGCCGGATTCGGCGAAGAAGCGCCGGATATCCAGATCGACGAATACCGCGTGTCCTTCACGATCCGCCAGGACACCGACGTCATGTACGGCATCGTCTGGCCACTGTACGGCCAGGAAGACGAGAACGGCACCCCGATGGAAGGCCCGTTCGCCATCGCCCCCGCGACGCTGACCCCGATCAACGAGATCGTCGCCCACCTGAATGAAGCCGGCATCACGCACATCAAGCGGATCAGCGAACGCTACCCGGCCGAGTATTGCGACGACTGCGGCGGCCCGCTGTTCGCCGACCCGACGGGCGAGCTGGTGCATGCCGAGATGCCGGAAGACGCGCCGCCGGGGACCGAGCACTTTCATTAATCCATGGCGGATGGGCGAACGACACCCTGCCCCGCTGTCGGGAGCCGTGCATCAGGAAAAGAATAAACGAGGGCAGCGCAGGTCAACCTGCGGCTGCCGTGCAGGGAGCGGCCCGTGCGGCGGACGGGGACGGCCGCTAGCGGCGGATGCTCTTGATGACCCTGGTGGCAAAGTCGGCGACATTGCCTGCATGCCAGCGCCAGACGATCACGAGCTCATGATCGGGCGAGACGAGAATGGTATTGCTGCCGGCACCTTGCGCCGCATAGGCATTGGTCAGCATGCCTGGCAGGTTCTTGCCCTTGGTATTGAGCCACCAGAGATAACCGTAGTCGGGCCCATGCACGCTCGGCGTCAGGGCGGCTTTCACGAAGTCCGGCTGCACCACCTGCTTGCCGTTCCATCCTCCACCGCGCAGCCACAGGTAGCCGAAGCGCGCCATGTCCCAGGAATTGATCCACATGCCCCCGCCCCAGCGCGTGCCGCCGCTGACCGAGGCCACCTGCTTGCCGTTCAGGTCCACGTAGCTGTTATGGTAGGGAACCCATTTCCAGCTATTGGAGGCGCCGATCGGGTCCATGACTTCATGTTGGAACACTTCCGGCACCGGCTGGCCGAACACGCGCAGCAGCGACAGCGCGAAGCGGTTGATGCGCACGTCGTTGTACTCGTAGAAGCTGCCCGGCTGCCCCAGGGTGCGCGGCTTGCGCTCGCCCGCGCCGAAGGCGGCCTTGCCGATGAAGTCGGCGTTCTTGCCGAACAGGCTGCCTTCCCACTCGGATTCCTGCTGCAGGTGCTGCTTCCAGGTGATCCCGGCGTTCTGCGGCGACGCATAGCCGCCGTCGCCTACGCGCCTGGCGACCGGCTCGTCGACGCCAATGCGGCCATCGCGCACGGCCACGCCGGCGACAGTTGCCAGCATGCTCTTGGCCACCGAATAGGTCGGGTCGACAAACTGCGTGTCGCCAAATTCCGCCACCACATAGCCCTTATAAATCACCACCCCATTGGTGCGGGCGCGCCGGGTCGGCATCGAGCCGAGGCGGGCGCCAAAAGTGGCTTCCTGGTCGGAGAAATCGACAGCGCGGCTGGTTTCGCGTGACTGCGCGAACTGCACGGCAGCGGCCAGCGCCTCCGGGTCCATCCCCAGTTCGGCGGGCGACTTGCGGGCCCATTCGCCTTGTGGCGGGAAATACGTTGCTGGTGTTGGTGCTGCAGCGCCGGCGGCAGCCGGCAGCAGCGCAGCCAGGCCCAGGGCCAGCACGCCGCGGCGGGAAACAAAGGTCATGGAGTAGTCCACTGGGAATAGGGGGAACGGATCAGGCTGGAGTTGTAGTAGCGCTTCTCGCCGGTGACTTCCCGGCCGATCCAGTCGGGCATCTCGAACCCGGCGTCTTCCGACGGCAACTCGATTTCGGCCACCACCAGGCCGGCGTTCTCGCCCAGGAACTCATCGACTTCCCAGGTGAAGCCGGCGTGTTCGACGCGGCGCCGGATTTTTTCGACCAGCGGCCGCTCGCACAGGGTGTCGAGCAATTCCTCGGCGTCCGGCAGGGGAATGGCGTATTCCCACTCTCCCCTGCTGGCGCCGACGTTCTTGCTCTTGATGGTGAGCACGCCGGTATTGCCCTCGATGCGCACGCGTACCGTGCGCGCCGGGTCGGCGTTCAGGTAGCCCTGGCGCAGCAGGGTGGCCTCGCCCAGCGTGCGCCAGGCGTCGCCTGCGACCAGGAACTTGCGCTCGATCTCGACGCCCACCCGGTCAGTCCAGCGATTGCAGGATCGGCTGCAGGATCGCCGCGCCGAGCGCCGCGCTGCGTGCACCGTTCCAGCCGGTGTGCGGGTCCGGCAGGTCGGCATTGTCCTTGAACGGCATCTCCAGGGTCAGGGACAGGCATTTAAAGGTGTGGCCGATGTACTTCGACGCCAGCGTGAGCAGTTCTTCGTTGTACTTGCTGGCCGCGTAGCCATAGACGTTCTGGAAGTCCGGGCTGGCCGCCATGTATTGCTGCACGAAGGCGGTCTGGCGCGCCTGGCGTTCCGGTGTGAAGTCCGCCAGCATTTCGTTGCCGGCCACGAAGTTGTACGGCAATGCTTCATCGCCATGGATGTCGAAGAACATGTCGACACCCACCTCGTGGATCTTGTTCTTCACGCACAGCACTTCGGGGCTGCGTTCGAGCGAAGGCGTCATCCACTCGCGGTTCAGGTTGGCGCCGGCGGCGTTGGTGCGCAGGTTGCCGCGCACCGAGCCGTCCGGGTTCATGTTCGGCACGATGTAGAAGACGGCGCGCTGCAGGAGCTTGCGCGAAACCGGATTGGAACTGTCGAGCAGCGCATCCATCATGCCCTCGACATACCACTCGGCCATGGTTTCTCCCGGATGCTGGCGGGCGATCACCCAGATCTTCTTTTCCGCTTGCGGGTTGCCGATCACGACCAGGTTCATGTCGCGGCCATCGATGGTGGTGCCGATGTCGAGCACGCGTGCGATCGGGTTCTCGGCCACTTCACCCAGCAGGCGCAGGTGGCGCTCCCAGGTATAGGGCTCGAAATAGGCGTAATAGATGCTGTCGAGCTCGGGCGTGTGGTTCACCGTCATGACCTGGCCATCAAAGGTGGTCGGCACGCGGAACCAGTTTTCGGTGTCGTAGCTCGCCGCGACCTGGTAGCCCTCGAAGCCCTTCGGATAGGTCGCCTGGCCGGCATTGAGGAAACGCATCGTGCAGGCCTGGCCACGCGCGCCCTGCAGGCGGAAATGGAACCACTGGTGGATGTCGGCGTTCGAATCGGCGCGCAGCTTCAGGTCGATCGACTTGACGTTGTCGGCGCTGACGACTTCGATGGCGCCGGAATCGAAGGTCTGGCTGATTTTGATGGGCATGGTGAATCCTTCATTGTCGGTTCAAACGAATCGCATCCTACCGCTGCATCATTGCGCGTCGAGGTCGATCAGGTCATTGGCGGCGTACATCGCCATGATCTGGCGCATCAGCTCGACGTTGCTGCGGTCCAGCACCACCGTCAGGTCTTCCTTGCTGTTGAGCGCGAAGTGCATGCGGATCGCACCAGGCAACTCCTTGCAATTGACATATTCGGCGCGCGGGGTATACGGGTTGTCCCAGTCCTGCTGGGTGATGACGGGCGGGGCCGGCGGTGCCTGCAGTTGCGGGTCGCGGTTGACCGGCAGGTGCTTGAGCAGCCAGAACACGATCGTGGCAGGCAGCTGGATGCAAAGATCGCTGGCGCCCTTGGTGGAGAACTTGGTGAGCAACAGGTTACCGACCCGGTCGCACGACATGGAGATGCTCTTGACTTGACGAATTACCGCTGGTTTCACGACGATGTCCCTGCTGAAAAGGTTGAAAAAGGCGCAGCGATTCTACCGCATCCCATCGCCCAGTTGTGTGGTATCAGAAACAAAACGGGGAGCCGGCGAGGCTCCCCATGGGTATTCACAGGACTGCTTCCCGGCCCCCCGGCCCGGCGCAGCCCCAGGTGCCGGCTTATTCTTTCGAGCCGCTGCGGTTGCCACCCTGCGAGCCCTGGCGGCCCTTGGCTGGCGAGCTCGAGCGCGAGGCACTGCCCGAACCGGCGCTGGCCGACTGGCGGTTGCCATGGCTCATGCTGCCTGCGCGGCGAGCTTCTTCCGAAGTGAATTCGTGCGCGGTGCCCTTGGCATGGGCGGCCTTGCCGCCCTGGCTGGCGATTTCACGCTGGCGGGCCGGATCCATCGATGCGAAACCGCGGTTGCGCGTGCCGCTGCTCTGGCTGTTACCACCTTGGTTGCTTCCTTGCTTGTTACCCTGGTTACTCGAGGCCATGATCATCTTCTCCCTGTTCACTTTTAAACCGCCGCGTCTTGCGGCAGGCTTTGCCGCCCGCAAGTCGTTCCCCGATGAGCGGACGGCGAAAGTCATCTTAGGCATGCCTGATTGATGAGGGTATAGGACACTTTCAGATGACTTTGTAGGACTTCACGCGACAGAAAATGCACCTGTGAAAGTCCCCTTCCAGACGACAACAAACCCTTCAGTAAGAGTCCTACACAGCCCCCCTACGTCTTCCTATACTGAATCGACGCGGGCACGCGCATGATGGCACTATCAGGCGGCGCTCGTCATGGCCTTTTGCGGCCGCGCCGCCGCACATTCAAAGGAGTCGATATGGACGCGAACCAACGTAGCGAGGTCAATAACCAGACCAATAACGGCGCGAATGAAAAATGGACGCCTGGCTCCAAGGGCAACACTACCACCGGCCCGATGGATCACACCTATCCCAAAGGAGCAAACCAGCAGCAGTCCATCCGAGGGGAGACCGACATGGCCGGGCAGGGACCGTCCCGCATGGGCCAGCAGCAAGTGGCCGCGGAAGATGGCGGCCGTGCCGGCAACGAGGGCGCCCTGGCCGGCGCGGTGCAGTCCGACCTGCCGGGCGGCTCGATGCAGAGCCAGCAGACCGGCGGCACCGGCCCGCAGCAAGGCATCACCGACAGCCACCAGCGCCAGATGGAACAGCATTCCGGCGCCTGGGGCATGCTCGAGCAACCGGTGGGCCGCCGCGACAAGCGTTCGGGCACCGACCTGCATGCCCATCCGGCTACCCAGCAGGGCAATAGCCAGGCCGCACAAGCGATGAACCCGCAAGAGGGCTTTTATTCCAACCAGCAAAGCGCCACGCGTGGCGGCGAAGGGACAGGCATGGCGACACCACATCAGCAGGGCAATGCACAGAAGAGCACCGACCTCGGCGGCTCGCAGACCGGCACCGGCGCGCGCGACACGGGCAGCCATGACGTTCACCAGTCGAACGACGTCGCGGGTGGCCTGCCGCGCAGTCCCGGGAACAGCGGCCCGGCCAGCGACGAGCCGGGCTGGCTGCCGGCGCAAAGCGTCGATGCGGAAAAGAATCCGGTACGCGATTCGAACGACCTGGGCGGCGGATTGCCGAAGAGCCCGGCGGGCGCCAACCAGCTGGCGGGCGACCGCAAGATGGATGACGATACGGGCTTCTCGCGCGGCTGACCGGCCTGCGTGAGCGTTTAATCGAATGGGCGGCGCTGCCGCCCATTCTTCATGGCCTTACGGCGCCGTGTAGCTCGTCTTCACGGTCGTAAAGAACTCCACAGCATTGGTGCCCTGTTCGCGCGGACCGTAGCTCGAGGCCTTGGTGCCGCCGAAGGGCACGTGGTAATCCACGCCTGCGGTCGGCAAATTCACCATCACCATCCCCGCTTTCGCATGGCGCTTGAAGTGGCTGGCGTGCTTGAGCGAGGTCGTGCAGATGCCCGCGGTCAGGCCGAACTCTGTATCGTTGGCCAGCGCCAGCGCATGTTCATAGCCCTTGGCCGGAATCACCGATGCCACCGGGCCGAAGATTTCTTCGCGCGCATGCCGCATGCCGGGATCGCAATCGGCGAATAATGCCGGACTGAGGAAATAACCATCGGTCTCGCGCTGCAGGCGCTCGCCGCCGCAGACCAGGCGCGCGCCCTCTTCCTTCGCGATCCCGATGTACGACAAGTCCTGCTCCAGCTGCGAGGCGTCGACCACCGGACCGATATCGATTCCCTGCCCCAGCGCGTGCCCGACCTTGAGCGCCGCCATGCGCCCGGCCATCGCATCGACGAAGCGGCCGTACACGGCTTCGTCGACGATCAGGCGCGACGAGGCTGTGCAGCGCTGGCCGGTGGAAAAGAAGGCGCCCTGGATCGCCGCATTGACGGCCACATCGAGGTCGGCATCGGCCAGCACCACCAGCGGGTTCTTGCCGCCCATTTCGAGCTGCACGCGGGCGCGGCGCCGCGCGCAGGCCAGCATCACGCGCTCGCCGGTCGCGGTCGAGCCGGTAAAGCTGACCGCATTCACCCGCGTGTCGTTCAGCATGGTTTCGCCCACCACCCTGCCCGGTCCCATCGCCAGGTTGAACACGCCCGGCGGCAGGCCTGCGCGGCTGATGATCTCGGCCAGCGCCCAGGCGCTGCCCGGCACGATTTCGGCCGGCTTGAACACGACCGTGTTGCCGTAGGCCAGAGCCGGTGCGATCTTCCAGGCCGGGATCGCAATCGGGAAATTCCACGGCGCGATGATGCCGACCACTCCGACCGGCTCGCGCGTGACGTCGACGTCGACACCGGGACGCACCGACGCCAGGCGGTCGCCGCGCACGCGCAGCGCCTCTTGCGCATGAAACTTGAAGATCGCGCCGGCGCGGCCGACCTCGCCGATTGCTTCCGGCAGCGTCTTGCCCTCTTCGCGCGCCAGCAGGTGGCCCAGCTCGCTCTTGCGGGCCAGCAGCTCGGTGCCGATCGCGTCGAGCGCGTCGGCGCGCATTTGCACGCCGGACATCGCCCAGCCGGGCGCCGCCGCATGGGCCGCCGCCACGGCCAGCGCGGCGTGCTCGGCGCCGGCGCTGGCGTACTCGCCGACCACGTCGCTGCGATCGGACGGGCTGCGCGTCGTGGTGGACGTGGCGCCCTCGAGCCAGCGGCCATCGATATACAGTTGTTTCATGTCGCTCCTGTTGTCATGAAAAACACAAGCGGCCAGTGTAGCAAACCACCGCCCGCATGGGTTCGCCGGCGATCCGGCGTTCAGGCCCCGAGCTGACCGGACCTTGATCCACCTCCAAGCCGCTTCAAGACAAGGGAACCCGGCCGTACCCGGCCACTCCAACCCCAGGCAACAGGCCCTGTCGTCCGCACATCGCGACGGTAGAGGCCCCTGCAGACCTGGAGACAAACATGCCGGCAATAAAGGATGACGCAAGCATCGCGGTATCGATAGTCGTGCCCGCCTGCGGCCGGATGGACCTGCTCGACCGCTGCCTGGATGCCCTGGTGCGCCAGCAGGTCGACCCGCACAGCTATGAAATCATCGTCGTCGACGACGAGCCCAACCATAACACCCTGCACCTGGTCGCCGGCTGGCGCACCCGCACGCTCGACCGCGGGCCACGGCTGAGCTATATCGCCAATCCCGGCCCCAACGGCCCGGCCTCTGCGCGCAACCGCGGCTGGCGCACGGCGCGCGCGCCCATCGTCGCCTTCACCAGCGGCGACGCCGTGCCCGAGCCCGGCTGGCTGGCCGCGGGCCTGGCGGCTTTGCGCGACAGCACCGAAGTCGTCTGCGGGCGCATCCAGGCGCTGGTGCCGCCCCGCCCCACCGACGCGCAGCGCAGCGTGCGCGAGCACGAAGCGGGCGATTTCACCAGCGCCAGCTGCTTCTTCCGCAAGTCCGTGCTCGAACGCCTCGGCGGCTTCGACGAACGCTTCAACGTCCCGCGCGGAACCGATGCCGACATGTACTTCCGCCTGCTCGAACACGGGGTCGCCATCGGGCAGGCGCCAAAGGCGCTGGTCCTGCACCCGATCGGGCCGGCGCCATGGGGCGCGAGCCTGCTGGAGGTGCGCCACGCCGAGTCCGAGGCCCTGCTGTACAAGAAGCACCCGGCGCTCTACCGCCAGAAGGTCGAGCCGTGCCCCGCCTGGGACAATTACCTGGTGGCCGGCGTGCTGCTGGTCGCACTGCTCAGCGCGCTGCTCGGCATGGCGGTCATGGCGGCGCTGACCTTTGGCGCCTGGCTGCTGCTCACCGCCCGCCGCTGCGCCCACAGCCTGCGCGGCGCAGCGCATACGCCTTCGCACGTGGCCGAAATGATCGTCACCTCGGCCCTGCTGCCGCCGCTATCCGTGTTCTGGCGCCTTGCCGGGGCGGTGCGCTACCGCGTCCGCTTCGCGTAAGGCCGTCATGCCCAGGGAGCCAAGATGAGACTCAACGACGTCCAGGGCATTCCCGCGCCGCGCGCACCAGGCCGGCGCCTGCACATCGCCCTCGTCGGCGACTGCGCCGCACCCGGCACGGGGCCGGGGGACATCGTCTGTAGCGGCCAACACATCTACGTCCGCCAGCTCGCCCACGAACTTGCCCGCAGCGGCCACCGGGTCGACATCTTCACGCGCCGCGACGCGGCCGCACAGCCGCAGATCGTGCAACTGAACGACAGCATCCGCCTCATCCACGTCCCGGCCGGACCGCCAGGCTACGTGCCGAAAGAGCTGATGCTGGCGCACGTCGACGCGTTCGCGCGTTTCGTTACCCGTTTCATGCGGCGCCAAAGCGGACACTACGACATCGTGCACGCGAACTTCTTCATGGCCGGCATGGTTGCCCGGCACCTGAAGGAAGCGCTGGACCTTCCCTTCGTGGTGAGCTTCCACGCGCTCGAGCGGGCGCACCGGCGCACCCAGGTGGCGGCCGATGCCTTTTCCATCGCCCGCATCCGCATTGAAAGCACGCTCATGCGCGCGGCCGACCGCATCATCGCCGAATGCCCGCAAGACCGCGCCGACATGCAGCAGCTGTACGGCGCGCCGTCCTCGCGCATCGAGGTCGCACCCTGCGGCTTCTCGCCAGCCGAACTGTGGCCGGTGCCGATGAGCGAGGCCCGTGCCCGCCTGGGCCTGGAGCCGACCCGTTTCACCGTGCTCCAGCTGGGGCGCATGGTGCCGCGCAAGGGCGTCGATACCGTCATCCAGGCCCTGGCCATGCTGCGACGCCGGCACGGGCTCGATGCGCAGCTGCTGGTAGTGGGCGGGGACGCCGGCAGCGCCATCTTGAGCGAGGGCCCGGAGCTGGCACGGCTGCGCGATCTCGCGGCCGACCTCGGCATCGCGGCGCAGGTGCGTTTCATGGGCCAGCAGCCCCGCACCGCGCTGCGCGACTGGTACAGCGCCGCCAACGTATTCGCCAGCACGCCGTGGTATGAACCCTTCGGCATCACCCCGGTCGAAGCGATGGCCTGCGCGCGCCCCGTGATCGGCGCCGAAGTCGGCGGCATCAGGAGCACGGTCGACGACGGCGTGACCGGCTTCCTCGTTCCCTCGCGCGATCCCGAAGCATTGGCCGAACGCCTGGCGCGCCTGCACCGCCAGCCCGAGCTGGCGCGCGCCATGGGCGAGGCCGGCCGGCGCCGCGCCTGCGAGCACTACACCTGGCACCACGTCGCCGGACAACTGCTTGCCATTTACAACGACGTGCTGGACGAAACCCGGCTGGCCGCGGGTCGCGCCGTTCTTTCAACCTGAGGAAGCCGACAAGCATGACGATAAGCATTTCCTTTTCCACGCTGGGCGAGCCAGTCCCGGCATGAAGGCGATTTTCTTCGACCAGGACGGCACCCTGGTGGACGACGTGCCATATAACGTCGAGCCGCGCCGCATCCGGCTCGTGAGCGGCGCCGGCGCTGCGCTGCGGCTGCTGGCCAGGCTCGATTACCGCTTCTTCGTCGTCACCAACCAGTCCGGCATCGCGCACGGCTGCTTTGGCGAAGACGCGATGGGCCCGGTCGCCGACCGGCTGGCCGACCTGCTGTTCCGCGAAAACCTGACCATGGAGGGCTTTTACTATTGCCCGCATCACCCGCTCGGCACGGTCGGCGACTACGCCATGGTCTGCGCCTGCCGCAAGCCGTCGCCCGGCATGCTGCTCAAAGCGGCGAACGAGCACGGCATCGACCTGCGCTCGTCCTGGATGGTCGGGGACATCCTGCATGATGTGGAAGCCGGTAACCGCGCGGGATGCAGGACCCTCTTGATCGACAACGGCAACGAAACCGAATGGCGGCTGGGGCCGCGCCGGGTGCCCACGCGCATGGCGCCGGATTTATATGCGGCTGCGGTGCTGATTGCCGGCCACGAAGCGGTGCGATAAGCGTCGGTTGGCTGGTTTGCCTGAGGCTGTCCCGGCACACCAGGTGCCCACTATGAGGTCGCCTTCGCACTCATCACGCGTGTTGCATGCCAAGTCCGAACCTCGACGCTCGATGCCTTGATCCGGGCAAGGACGAGCGTTGACGGTTGCCAACTTGCTGGAAATCCAAGGCTGCGACGATAGCCTGCTTGACTCAGGAGATCGACATGTTTGGAGACGGACAACGAAATTCCCTCATCCTGCTCGCCCTGCTCGCGGCGCCCGGTGCATCGGCAGCGCCCTACGCCTACACCCTCACCGGCGACCAGTTCGTCAGCATGATGAGCCGGCCGCAGCCGCTGAGCAGCCTGGACTATATCGAAAGGGAGAAGGCGTATAGCTACCTCGATGGCGCGCGCGATCATGCACAGGGGCGTCAATGGTGTGATGTTCACCAGCTCAAGACACATGACCTGGCTCAGGAGCTGGCCAACAATATCCGCAAGTTGCCGGCTGACGCCAGGAAACAAAACGCAGCCGTCCTGCTTGTCGAACAGCTCCGTCTTAAATATCCATGCAGCGCAGGAGGACGGCCATGAAGCCGGCATTTTCCTCGCTGTCCACGCACTATCCCGCGGAAGAGTCACGGGAGGACCTGCTCAAGCGCATGGGATGGACTGATGTGATGGACGATCCACGTTTCAAGGACACCTGTGCGATTCGCATGAGCGTTGGATTGGCTGGCGCTGGAGTTGGTATCCCGGGCGCCCGGATGTCAGTCAATGCTGGCGACCTGCGCGGGAAGCCGATCGAACCTGGACAGGGCAAGCTATCGATGATCCTGAAGCGGGTATGGGGCCCGCCCGAAATTTACCGAAACGGTTGAAATGCAGCGGAGGGAATCAGCACCCGAAGCGGCGTGATCTCCTTTTTTAAGATCAACGGAGGACCGACGGACGGCGGCCACATTGACCTGATCAAACCAGGAGCCAGCGGGTTCCACGAGTGCGCCCGCAGCTGCCATTTTCGGGCCGTGGAGTACTGGTTCTGGCCGCTGAAATAACAGTGCAACAGAGATAATTCTATACGAGTAAGCACCGCCGAAAAGAAAAGGCCAGCTCGGAGGCTGGCCTAAGTCCTTGATTCTATTGGTCGGGGCGAGAGGATTCGAACCTCCGACCCCGTGCACCCCATGCACGTACGCTACCAGGCTGCGCTACGCCCCGACTAGCTCGGAATTATATCAGAGCTCGTCCGAAACTCCCGACATTTTGTTATGGATATGCAACGGTTTCTTGCGCTTGCGCAGGCGCGGCAGCGCAGAACGCCTACTTCCAATCCCCCCGCAGCGCCAGCACCTGCTCCTGCAAATGCTCCGGCGACGCGGCATGGGGCTCCACCGGCTTGCCGACCGCCAGCGACAGTTTAGAGCGGATCCCGCGTGCGAACGAGCGCTCGAAGATGTTGGTCGAGTCGCGCGTGAACACGCTGCCCCACAGTCCGCGCAACGCCATCGGGATCACCGGCACCTTGCTGCGCTCGACGATCTTGGCGATGCCACCACGGAACTCGTTGATCTCGCCGGTATTGGTCAGTTTCCCCTCCGGGAAGATGCAGACCAGTTCGCCCTGGTGCAACGCCTCGGCGATGTCGATGAAGGCGCGTTCCATCAGGAACGGATCTTCCTTGGCCGATGCAATCGGGATCGCCTTGGCGGCGCGGAAGATCCAGCCGAGGAAAGGCGTTTTGAAAATCCGGTGGTCCATCACGAAGCGGATCGGACGCGGACTGGCGGCGCCGATCACCAGCGCATCGACATAGGACACGTGGTTGCAGACCAGTACCGCCGCGCCCTGCTCGGGAATGCGGTGGGCGTCGACCGTGCGCACGCGGTAGCCGGTGTGGATCAGCATCCAGGCCAGGAAGCGCATCAGGAATTCCGGCACCAGCGAGAAGATGTAGACGGCCACGCAGGCATTGAGCAGCGCGGTGACGAGGAACATTTCGGGAATGGTGAAGCCCTGCCCCAGCAGCAGGATGGCCACGCCGGCCGCCGCCACCATGAAGATCGCATTCAGGATGTTCATGCCCGCAATGGTGCGCGAGACGTGTTTCGGGTCGCAGCGGGTCTGGATCAGCGCGAACAGCGGCACGATGAAGAAGCCGCCGAACACGCCGATCAAGACCAGGTCGGCCAGAATGCGCCACATGCCCGGCAGCGCCACCAGGGCGAACGCGTCGACGGTGGCGGCATTCGTATAGCCCATGCTGGCGAAATACAGGTCGATGCCGAACACCGACAGACCGATCGAGCCGAAAGGGACCAGGCCGATCTCGACCTTGTGGCCCGAGAGCTTTTCGCACAGCAGCGAGCCGGCGCCGATGCCGAGCGAGAATACGGTGAGCAGCAGCACGAACACGCTATGGTCGCCGTGCAGGTAATCCTTGGCATACACCGGGAATTGCGACAGCAGCAGTGCGCCGTAGAACCAGAACCAGGAATTGCCCAGCATCGACAGGAAGACGGTGCGGTTCTGGCTCGAGAACTTCAGGTTGCGCACCGATTCGGCGAACGGGTTGCGGCTGATTCTCAGTTCCGGCGCCGGCGCGGGCGAAGGCGGAATGCGCCAGCTTGCCAGCAGGCCCAGCACGGCGCAGAACAGGGTGCCGCCGGCAACCAGTTCGATGCCCCAGGGCTTGTAGGCCACCAGCATGGCGCCGGCCACTTCGCCCAGCAGGATGCCGACAAAGGTCCCCATTTCAATCACGCCATTGCCGCCCACCAGCTCTTCCGGTTTCAACTGCTGGGGGAGGTAGGCATATTTCACCGGGCCGAACAGCGTCGAATGCACGCCCATGCCGACCACCGCGGCCACCAGCAGCCACAGCGTGTGGGTCATCCAGCCGATGCCGGCCACGAGCATGATCACGATTTCGAGCAGTTTGACGAACCTTGCCAGGTGCGCCTTGTCGAACTTGTCGGCGACCTGCCCGGCAGTGGCCGAGAACAGCACGAAGGGCAGGATGAACAGGCCGGGAATCAGGTTGTTCAAGAGCGAGGGGCTGACCGTCGTCCAGCTCAGTGCGTCATAGGTCAGCACCACCAGCAGCGCGGTCTTGAACAAATTGTCGTTGAAGGCGCCAAGGAACTGGGTCCAGAAGAAGGGGCCGAAACGGCGCTGCGTCAGCAGGGAAAACTGGCTCGGTTGGCTCATGCGCTAGGGTCGTCGAAATAAGAATGTTCGGAATGTACAGCAAGCGGGAAGCTTACAGGAGAGGCCTGGCCAACTTATTGCCATCTCTCATCATCAGGTTTCCGATACTAATCCGTAAAGTCTCGACTGGCGATACCGGCTGGATAAAAAGCATAGACCGCGGCCTGCCACAAGCGCCGTCCGGCCTGAATCCGGCCAGTTGCAATGTCGATTGAAACCGCTCAAGCGAGCTTGCATCCGCCAGAATTGTGCAGCGCAGCGCGGGTAGAATCCGCGGATGACTTCTTCCGACTTCCTCCTCCGCTACGCCAGCGTGACAACCGCGCTGTTCGACCACATCGAGCACGACATGCTGGCACTCGCCTCGGCCTTCATCGACGATGACGAGCCCCCTTCCACACCTTTCCAGGGCGCCGTGCCGCCGCATTGCCTGCTGCCGCTGGACATTCCGCTGTTCTGATGCTTGCCGGCCAACCCGGCCGCGCCGATGCTCAGGCCAGGGTTTCCAGGCGGATGCGCGTTACCTTGCCGATCACGGCAGGCAAGGCTTCGATCTTGGCGATCGCCGCATCGATGTTCTTCTCGCGCGTCTGGTGGGTCAGCATGATGATGTCGAGGTTGACCTGGTTGCCCGGCTCTTTCTGCAGCACGGCGTCGATCGAGATGCCGCCGTCGGCCAGGATGCGGGTCAGGTCGGCCATCACGCCGAGCTGGTCCTTCACATACACGCGCAGGTAGTAGCTGGTGGTGATCTCGGCCATCGGCATGATGGCGACGTCGGTCATCTCGTTCGGCTGGAAGGCCAGGTGCGGCACGCGGCAGTAAGGGTCGACCGTGGCCAGGCGGGTGACGTCGACCAGGTCGGCGATCACGGCGGACGCCGTCGGCTCCGAACCGGCGCCCTTGCCGTAATACAGCGACGCGCCGACCGCATCGGCCTGCACCAGCACGGCGTTCATCGCGCCTTCCACGTTGGCGATCAGGCGCGCATTCGGGATCAGGGTCGGGTGCACGCGCAGTTCGATGCCCTCGCCTGCTTCGGTGCGGGTGCGGCGCGTGATGCCCAGCAGCTTGATCCGGTAGCCCAGTTGCTCGGCGTAGCGGATATCGACTGCCTGCAGCTGGCTGATGCCTTCGATATACGCCTTGTCGAACTGCACCGGGATGCCGAAGGCAATCGCCGACATGATGGTGAGCTTGTGCGCCGCGTCCACGCCTTCGATGTCGAAGGTCGGGTCGGCCTCCGCATAGCCGAGTTCCTGTGCCTGCTTGAGCACGGTGGCGAAGTCCAGGCCCTTCTCGCGCATTTCCGACAGGATGAAATTGGTGGTGCCGTTGATGATGCCGGCCACCGATTCGATGCGGTTCGCGGTCAGGCCCTCGCGCAGCGCCTTGATGATCGGCACGCCGCCGGCCACCGCCGCCTCGAAGGCCACCATCACGCCCTTGTCCTGGGCGGCGGCGAAGATCTCGTTGCCGTGCAGCGCCAGCAGCGCCTTGTTGGCGGTCACCACATGCTTGCCGTTGGCTATTGCTTGTAGTACCAGGCTGCGCGGCAGCTCGACGCCGCCGATCAACTCGACGACGATGTCGATGTCCGGGCTGTTCACGATCGCGAAGGGATCGGCCACGATCTCTACCGCGTTGCCGGTCAGCGCACGGGCCCGCTCGGTATCGCGCGCGGCCACCATGGTGATTTCGATGCCGCGGCCGGCGCGGCGGCGGATGTCTTCCTGGTTGCGCTGCAGGACGTTGAAGGTGCCGGCACCGACGGTGCCGATGCCCAGGAGGCCAACTCGGATGGGTTTCATTGTTGTGGTTCTTCTCAAGGTGTCTAACGCGCGTGGCGCCGCCGGTAGCCGTCGAGGAAGCGCGCAATGCGTCCGCAGGCATCCGTCAGGTCGTCGGAATTGGGCAGGAACACCAGCCGGAAATGATCCGGGGCGATCCAGTTGAAGCCGGTGCCTTGCACCAGCAGCACTTTTTCCTCGGACAGCAGTTCGCAGATGAACTGCTGGTCGTCCGCGATCGGATACATCTTCGGATCGAGGCGCGGGAACATGTACAGCGCCGCTTTTGGCTTGACGCAGGACACACCCGGAATATCGGTAAGCAGTTGATGGGCAAGGTCGCGCTGCTTGAGCAGGCGCCCGCCAGGACCGACCAGGTCGGCGATGCTCTGGTAGCCGCCCAGCGCGGTCTGGATCGCGTACTGGCCCGGCGCATTGGCGCACAGGCGCATCGAGGCCAGCATGTTCAGGCCTTCGATGTAATCCCTGGCGTGGCGCTTCTCGCCCGAGACCACCATCCAGCCGGCACGGTAGCCGCAGGAACGGTAGTTCTTCGACAGGCCGTTCAGGGTGACGAACAGCACGTCGTCGGCCAGCGAGGCCATCGACACATGTTCTTCGCCGTCATACAGGGTCTTGTCGTAGATTTCGTCGGCGTAAATGATCAACTGGTGCTGGCGCGCCAGCTCGATGATCTCGAGCAGGATTTCGCGCGGATACAGGGCGCCGGTCGGGTTGTTCGGGTTGATGACGACGATCGCGCGGGTGTTCGGCGTGATCTTGCGGCGCATGTCCTCGATGTCCGGCAGCCAGCCGGCGCCTTCGTCGCAGATGTAATGCTTCGGCGCGCCGCCGGCCAGGCTCACGGCCGCGGTCCACAGCGGATAATCGGGCGCGGGCACCAGCACTTCGTCGCCGGTATTGAGCAGGCCCTGCATCGCCATGACGATCAGTTCTGACGCGCCATTGCCAAGGTAGATGTCGTCGATGCCGACGCCCAGGATGTTCTTGCCCTGGGTGTAGTGCATGACGGCCTTGCGCGGCGCGAACATGCCCTTCGAATCGGTATAGCCGGCCGCGCCGTGCATGTTGCGGATCATGTCGTGCACGATTTCGTCGGGCGGGTCGAAGCCGAACACGGCGAGGTTGCCGATGTTGAGCTTGATGATCTTCTGGCCGTCGTCTTCCATGGCCCGGGCCTGTTCCAGGGCGGGACCGCGGATTTCATAGCAGACGTCGTCCAGTTTGTTGGATTTCAGAATCGGTCGCAAAGTGTCCCTTGGCTCATCGTCTGTTGTGCACCTGCTTTTGTTGCAGTGCGAAAAATACCATTCTGCCGAAAGCGCAGGATTTAAGCAACCTCGCCTCTCCGGGTACAATGGACGCCAGTTACGGACCCTTCGGTTCGCCCATTTCGCTCCCGCATCTACCTATCCGTTCGCGCCACGATGAAGCTCCATTCCGACAACACCCAGCAATACCAGACCGTCACCGGCTACGATGCCGGAGGGGTCGAGATCAATGCCCAGCGCTTCGACTTCAGCTTGACCGTCATGCCCGAAGTGCCGCCCCGCCCCTGGGAAGTGGCGCGTTTCGACGACCTGGCGGCCAGCCACTTCGAACAGATCGCCGCGGACAACCCGGACGTCGTCGTGCTCGGCACCGGCGAGCGCCAGCGCTTCGTGCACCCGCGCCTGACCGCCAGCCTGTCCGACAAGCGCATCGGGGTCGAGTGCATGGACAGCCACGCCGCCTGCCGCACCTACAATATCCTGATGGGCGAAGGCCGCAAGGTCACGCTGGCCCTGATCATCGACGGAGCCGCCGGCGCCTGAGCTTCGGCGGCCGGGCATGCCCCACCAATAACAAGAACATGAATTCTTCGGCCTTTGCCTTCATCATCAGCGGTGTCATCCTGAACGCCGCGGCCCAGCTCCTGCTCAAGGCCGGCACCAATGCCCTCGGCGGCGCGATCCACCTGACCCGCGACAACTGGCTGCTCACCAGCCTGAAAGTCGCCACCCAGTGGCCGATCGTGCTCGGTCTGGTCTGCTACAGCGTGTCGCTGGTAGTCTGGATCCTCGGGCTGTCGCGTACCGACGTCACCGTTGCCTATCCGATGCTGTCGCTGGGCTATGTGATCGGTGCGGTCGGCGCCTGGATGTTCCTGGGCGAAGTGATCCCGCCCCAGCGCATGCTGGCCATCGGCGTGATCATGCTGGGCGTGCTGCTGCTGGCCCGTAGTTGAAAACCCGAAATAAATTCCAGTTTGCATCTTGAATAAATGAAAACCCGCCTCATCTCGCGGGTTATCACCCTGGCTACAGACCACTAGCTTCGGAACGCGGCGCCGATTATCATGGCGGTATCCGCTTCCCGCCGCGTTGTTGGCCGCCTTGATGGCAGTGCCAGGGACCCGGCGGCCTGCCGCCATGAACCAGGAGACCCCCGTGGCCGAGAGCCTGACCGCAGCCCCCGTCGAACATTTTTCCGCCGCCATGACGAGCGGGCGCACCTTCGAGCTCGCCGGCCGCCCGGCGAAGCACACGGTGCTGTATTTTTACCCAAAAGACAACACACCAGGCTGCACCACCGAGAGCATCGCTTTCCGCGAAGCCTATCCGGAGTTCCAGTCCTTGGGCGCCGAGATCTACGGCATCAGCCGCGATTCGCTGCGCTCGCACGAAGGCTTCAAGGGCAAGCTTGGACTGCCCTTCGAACTGATTTCCGATCCGGACGAACTGGTGTGCCAGCAGTTTGGCGTCATGAAGATGAAAAATATGTACGGGAAACAGGTACGCGGGGTTGAGCGCAGTACGTTTATTATTGACGCTCACGGCCGATTGGTGAAAGAATGGCGTGGCGTGAAAGTCAATGACCACGTGACCGAAGTGCTGGAATTTTTGAAGAGCCAGCCCTGAAAACGGATGGCTCCAGTTATCAACTTTGCTGGAACCTGCCTCCTATTTTGAGTCAACCGCATTCCATCCGATTCATTCATCTGCACCATTCCCCTTCGGCTGCCTGCCGGACCGGCATCCTCCGGCTGCAACCTGTATCTCTGCAACACCCCCAAGAGCATCGATTCCGTTCAGCGGCGCGCCCTGTGCTGCGCCCGTGCGGCCTTCCAGAATTTTATTAGATTGAGAACCTGATGCCATTGCCAAAAATGCCTACCAAGCCAGCCACCATGCTGCTGGCAAAAGATTACCCAAAAGCTGAACCGGGCAAGTCGCCCGTGCGCCCTGCCGCCGCCAAGGCCGACGCCGACCTCGAAGACCTGATCTCCGGCCAGGCCGTGCCAAGCCCGAAAGCGGCCAAGGCGCGCAAGGCCAAGGCTGCGGTCGACGCCGGCTCCGGCATGGTCTCTGCCGCCAACGATACCGCCGCCGAGGCGCCGCTGGCCAAAGGCCCTTCCCGCAAGCCGAAAGATGGCGGCGTCGCCGCGATGCCGGCCTCGCGCCTGCGCGAGATCGAGGCCGACCAGCCGCATCCGGCCAAGCACAAGCCGGTCGAGGTCACCGTCAAGTCGTCCACCAGCCGCAAGGCCGACCGCAGCGGCACCACCAAGGTGTTCGTGCTCGACACCAATGTCCTGATGCACGACCCGACATCGCTGTTCCGTTTCGAGGAACACGACGTCTACCTGCCGATGATGACGCTGGAAGAGCTCGACAACCACAAGAAGGGCATGTCGGAAGTTGCGCGCAACGCCCGCCAGGTGTCGCGCACGCTCGACGCCCTGATCGCCAACATCGACGACGATGCGATCGAAGCCGGCATTCCGCTGGCCAAGCTCGGCAACAAGGATGCCAAGGGCCGCCTGTTCTTCCAGACCAAGCTGGACGCGGCGCCGCTGCCGGAAGGCCTGCCATCGGGCAAGGCCGACAACCAGATCCTGGGCGTGGTCCGCGCGCTGGAAGACCAGATGGGCGGCCGTGCGATCGTGCTGGTGTCGAAAGACATCAACATGCGCATCAAGGCGCGCGCGCTGGGCCTGCCGGCCGAAGACTATTTCAACGACCATGTACTGGAAGACACCGACCTGCTGTATTCGGGCATCGTCCAGCTGCCGGACGACTTCTGGAACAAGCACGGCAAGGACATGGAGTCGTGGCAGGAAAACAAGAACGGCAACTCGGCCACCTATTACCGCATGACCGGCCCGGTGATACCGACCCTGCTCGTGAACCAGTTCGTGTTCATCGAGCCGAAGAATGGCGAAGCGCCTTTCTATGGTCAAGTGAAATCGATCACGGGCAAGACGGCCGTGTTCCAGACCCTGCGCGACTATAGCCACAACAAGAACAATGTCTGGGGCATCACTGCGCGCAACCGCGAGCAGAATTTCGCGCTGAACCTGCTCATGAACCCGGAATGCGATTTCGTCAGCCTGCTGGGCCAGGCCGGCACCGGCAAGACCCTGCTGGCCCTGGCCGCGGGCCTGGCGCAGGTGCTGGAGACCAAGCAGTACAACGAGATCATCGTCACCCGCGTCACGGTGCCGGTGGGCGAAGACATCGGCTTCCTGCCGGGTACCGAGGAAGAGAAGATGTCGCCCTGGATGGGCGCCTTCGACGACAACCTCGAGGTGCTGATGAAGGGCGACGGCGATGCCGGCGACTGGGGCCGTGCGGCGACGCAAGACCTGATCCGCTCGCGCATCAAGATCAAGTCGCTGAACTTCATGCGTGGCCGTACCTTCGTGAACAAGTTCCTCATCATCGACGAGGCGCAGAACCTGACGCCGAAGCAGATGAAGACCCTGATCACGCGCGCCGGTCCCGGCACCAAGATCCTGTGCCTGGGTAACATCGCCCAGATCGACACGCCTTACCTCACCGAAGGCTCGAGCGGCCTGACCTATGTGGTCGACCGTTTCAAAGGCTGGAGCCACGGCGGCCACGTCACCCTGGCGCGCGGCGAACGCTCGCGCCTGGCGGACCACGCCAGCGAAGTGCTGTAAGCGTGTCCTTGCCTGACTCGCCTGCCTTCAGTTAGCAGGTGGATTCTCGAAACGCCCGCCGCAAGGCGGGCGTTTTTCATTTCTTCTTCCTATTCACACCGCATGCCAGACCTCTCTACCCTCTTCCTGCTCAAGCTATTGCTGGTCCCGACCCTGATCGGCCTCGTCACCCTGGCCGGGCGCCGCTGGGGTCCCGCGGTCGCCGGCTGGCTGTCGGCCTTTCCCATCGTCTCCGGCCCGATCCTGCTGGCTATCGCGCTGGAGCAAGGCGCCGAATTCGCTTCGGTGGCCGCTGCCAATACCCTATTGGCCGTGCTGGCCATTCTCGTCTTCAGCATCGCCTATGCGCGCGTGGCCCGATTTGGCATGCCGCGGGCCATGGCGGCAGCCCTGATCGCCTATGCGGTCGCCGTCGTGATCCTGAAATCGACCTCGCTGCCCTTGTGGATGGGGTTTGCCATCGTGCTGGCGGCGCTGTTCGCCGCGCCCTTCCTGTTCGGCGCGGCGCCGCAAGCATCAGCAGCCGGCAAGCCGGCCAATGACCTGCCCTGGCGCATGCTGGCCGGCGCGGTCCTGTGCCTGAGCGTGACCTATGCCGCGGCCCAACTGGGCCCGCGCCTGAGCGGGCTGTTCGCGATGTTCCCCGTGATGAGCACGGTGCTGGTGGGCTTCTCGCATCGAACCAGCGGGCCGGGCTTCGCGGTGGCGCTGCTGCGCGGGATGGTCAATGGCTATTACGCGTTTGCCGTGTTTTGCCTTGTGCTCTCGCTGCTGCTGCGATCAAGGTCGATTGCGTTCGCCTTCGCATGCGCGACGGCGGCGGCATTGGTGGTGCAGTTGGGGGTGAAATGGCTGCTGGGGGCAGACAAACAAGGCAGGAAGCGAAGCTCGAATTTGATTAGACCTAAGAAGGTTTAGTCGCCGTCGATGAAATGGCGCCGCTTTTGGCAGGGCGGCTTTCGGCCAGCCGCAGTCATACAGAGGTGACAATTCACGCAAATGCGGGGGTGCCCTGATTGCTATCATGCGGCATCCGGCACATGGTACCCGCAAGGTCTGCGGGACTCGAAGCTGCCACACATCGCGTATCCGTACCTCATTTGGGAATTGCATGAACTGGAACGACTGGCCTATCGTCTGCTGGGCACTCTCCACCCTACTGTGTCTTTTAGGGCGACGCTGGATAGACGCCTTTTCGTCCGCGTGCTTCGCTGTCTTCGTGATTCTCGATAGATGGTTTCCGACTGCGGCTTCATCGCAGATCAAATGGGCTTTCGCCATTATTGGTGGGGTAGTGGTGGTCTCCCAAGTGATGAAGGAATACCGCAAATACAAGGAAAGTTTGACTACCGGGTAACTGCTCGTGCCTTCTCGGACGCGATATTCGCGCTGCCACTTCATGTGCGACCATTTCCGCGACCAGCCAATAGCGGACGGTGAACACCATTTCAACATTTGAGGATGCACTTCTCATGAATCACGACTTTACGTTTTCCGTGCCTCGCCTTCACACAGATCGGCTTACGCTTCGGGAATATCGTGTTGAAGACTTCGAATTATTTGCAGATCATTTGTCGGATGCCGAAAGCTCGGCGCATCTCGGCTCGGCAGACCGTCAGACCGCCTGGCGCATCTTCAACTCACATGCCGGACTATGGCTCCTGACCCGGGCGGGTTGGTGGTCGATAGAGGACCGGCAGACCGGCCAACTGGTAGGCAGCGTGGGAGCTTTCTTCCGCTGCGACTCAACTGTGATGGAGATGGGATGGAATACCTATCGGGCATTCTGGGGAAAAGGCATTGCGAACGAAGCGGCGGCTGCAGTCTTGAATTATGCGTTCGAGGTCCGGCGTGAGCCAAAGGTTCGGGCACTGATCGCGTCAGGCAATGCATCATCGCGTCGTGTTGCCGAGCGCCTGGGGATGACATACGAAATGAAAACTGAGCTGAACGGCAAGGAAATCAATAGTTACATGCGTGAGTGCAAGGCCGGGATCACACACCGGGGTCAGATACCGTCTTGAATTGCAAGCCCTTTCGACAGGTAATTTGCGTCGAATGGCTTGCCGGTGCGAATCACCCCGTAAATCAGATGAGTCAATTTGTGCATGACAGCGCAAATGACAGCCTTCATCGGCAGGCCAGTTGTCAGCAAGCGCTCTGCAAATTGCTTGAGGATCGGATTGAAGCGGGACGCCACCATGCTGGGCATGAAGAGTGCTGCACGTAACGACGTACTGCCGGTACGGCAAACTACCGACCTTCCTTTGACCGAAGTGCCCGATGTATGGTGCTTCGGTGTCACGCCAAGAAATGCGGCTAGTGCTTTCGCATTTTTGAAGCGTCGGATGTCGCCCAGGTGTCCCAGAATGCGAGCTACCGTAGTCGGACCAATTCCCGGAATGCTGGTAATGAGAGCAGCATCGCGCTTGAGGCCAGGATGCCGGTCGATGTGGTCCTCGATGTCTTTTTCCAGCTTCCTGATTTCGCCATCG
>NZ_JCASIH010000008.1:0-167622 GCF_059685935.1 Telluria sp. ZT3P39 | reverse complement strand
CGTTGATAGGCTGGGTGTGGAAGTGCAGTAATGCATTAAGCTAACCAGTACTAATTGCCCGTACGGCTTGTCCCTATAACCTTGGTAGGCTATAGACAAGTCAGGAATACAGCTGCAGTTTGTTGATACAGCTACCTATATAAAACTACTTCTTCCAGATTCAGAGTTCTTTTACCAAATGGTAAAAGACTCGTACAAGTCAAAGCCTGATGACCATAGCAAGTCGGTCCCACCCCTTCCCATCCCGAACAGGACCGTGAAACGACTTTGCGCCGATGATAGTGCTGCAACCAGTGTGAAAGTAGGTTATCGTCAGGCTAGTTATAAGAAAAACCCCACCGGTGAACCGGTGGGGTTTTTTGCGTTTACGCGTTCCCCGGTGAGTGCCAATAAAAAAGCGGAACCAGGGCTCCACTTTTCTTTCCGCATTTCGACGCTTGCCACATTGGCCCCGCCGGTCGCGCGGAGCTGGCTTCAGACGCCCCAGAGCACGTCGGTCTGCTGGTCGCGGGCCGAACGCAGCATTTCTAGCAGCGGATAGGCGCGCGTCGAGAAGGTCACGAGCTCGATCGGCTCATGGTCGTTGTCTTCAGTTTCGCCATGGTGCGCATGGACGTCGCGCTCGACCTGTTCCGACACCTGGTGCTTGCGGCTTTCTTCGATTTCGCCTTCGAGGAGGGCGACTGCACGCGGCGCTTCTTCCGCCGTGATGACGCCGCGCTCCATATCCTTGTTCAGCATGTCCAGGATGCGCTTGGCATGCTCCTGGTACATCAGGACCTCAGGATAAGACTTGCACTTGAATGTAATCAACATAGCTATTCCAATCGTCAGTTAATGACTAAACGATAACACGAGTTGGTAGTGCGGTCATCCTGCGCACGCTCTTATAGCTGTGGTCGCCGAAGAAACCAGGCCACGGCAAGTATGCACATGGCGGAGGCGAACGCACCGGCCGTCCCGAGGCGCTGCAGATCCGACGATCCGCCCGTTGCGGTGGCCACCAGGCACCATGCGAACCCGCCCCAGGACAAGCCATTGACCACCTCGAGCAGGGACCTCAGCACGCCGCCCTTGCCGCGCGACGCGTAATCGCTGCGCGCGCTGGGCCGTCCGCACCAGTGGACGATCAGCGCGGCTGCGCAGACTGCGCCACAGACCGTAAAGGATGCCAGCAAGCCTGCGACCGGCGCGCGCACCACGAGCCAGAGCAGGGGAAGGGCGACCAGCAACAGCGAGGGCATTACTGCAGCTGCGAGCTTGGCCAGCCGGATGACGCGCGGCGCCGCCGGCGCAAGGCGCAGCAGGTCGGGCGCGTCTTCGGCCGAGACGACGATCCAGGCCAGCGATGCCGTCAAGGACGCGCACAGCAGCGTCAGGCCCGCGGCCACCGTGGGAAGCTGGATCTCGCTGCGGCGAAAGACGATGAAGAACAGCGGCAGCAGGTAGATCAGCTGCAGCGCGACCTGCGAGATCAGGTGCGGGTCACGCAGGATCAGGCGCCACTCCTTGCGCACGACGGTATCGAACAGGCTGCGCCCGAAGCGGTAGCGCACGCCGCCCGCCGGCGGGGGCGCGGCGCGCCGCGAGGATGCGGCCTGCTGCAGCCCGTGCACGAAGGAGCGGTGGGTGCGCGCGGCCGTGAACAGCGATGCCGCCACGGCCAGCAGCACCAGCCCCAGAAGCGGCAGCGGCTCGCCCAGCAGGGCGCGGCCGGGCAGCCAGAGCGGACTCGATGCGCCAAGCGGGCCGTTCGCCGAAAAGGCGCGGGCGAAAGCGGTGGCGGCCTGGGCCTCCATCCCGTCGGAGAAGTGGGAAAACAGCTGCGACAGGATGAACAGCAGGGCGCCGGCGAGCGCGCCGATCACCTGGGCGACGACGCGCGTGCGGCGCGCCCCGATGATCCTGACCAGTCCCAGCGTCATCAGCATGGCGGCGCAGGCGATGATGGTCGCGCAGCCCAGGATGACCGGATAGACCGCCAGCCAGCGCGCGTAGCCGAGCATTGCCCCAACATGCGCGAACGGCGCCAGCAGGAACAGGTAGAGGCTTGAGGTGCCGACGGCGACGGTCCCCAGGCGTACGGCGAAGATGCTGCGTGACGACAGGGGAGAGGACAGCAGGAGGTCGAGGTCGCCCCGCTCGAACAGCACCAGCACGCTGGAACTCAGTGCGCTGGAGAGCATGAAGGTCATGCAGCCGAACAGCAGCGCGGTGACCGCGACCAGCACGCGCGGATCGGCCATATCGATGCCCGCGCTGCGCGACACGACGAACCAGGCGGCGACATGCAGCACCAGCCAGGCCAGCCCGATGGCGGCAAGCGCGCCGGCGCCCGGACGGCGCGGCGTCTTTTTCGACTTGCCGGACGCCGCGTTGTACCAGAACATCCTGGCCTCGTGCCGGGCCAGCCAGCCGATGCTGCCGGGCGCGCCCATCATGGCTGCGCGGTCAGCTGCAGGAAGACGTCTTCGAGGCTCGCGCCGCTGGTGCGCGCACGCAGTTCGTCGAGCGTTCCTTCCGCGATCAGGCGGCCCTGCCGGATGATGCCGATGCGCTGCGCCAGTCGCTCCGCCACTTCGAGGATGTGGGTGGTCAGGATCACGGTACCGCCCTTGGCGACGTGCGACAGCAGCAGGTCTTTCACCTGGCGCGCCGCGGCCGCATCGAGCCCGGTGAGCGGCTCGTCCAGGATCAGGAGTTCCGGCTCGTGGATCAGCGCCCCGGCCAGCGCCAGCTTTTGCTTCATCCCGCGCGAGAAGCCTTCGGTGAGTTCGTGCGCATGCTGGCTCAGGTCCAGCCAGTCGAGCAAGCCGCGTGCCCGCGTCTCGGCCGCACTAGCATCCACGCCCCACAGCCCGGCGACGAATTCGAGGTATTCGGTCGGCTTGAGCTTCCCGTACAACATGGGATCGTCGGGCAGGTAGGCCAGGCGCTGCTTGGCTTGCCGCGGCATGGATGCCAGGTCGATGCCGAGCACCTCGATGCTGCCGGCATCCGGCGCCACCAGCCCCGCCACCATGCGCAGCGTGGTGGTCTTGCCGGCGCCGTTGGGGCCGAGCAGGGCATACAGCTCGCCGCGCCGCACCGACAGGTCGAGGCCGTCGACGGCCGGGCGGCCGTAGGCCTTGTGCAGCCCGGCGATGTGCAGCGCAGGGGCGAGATCGTCTTTCATGTGCGGTCCCGGGTCACTGCGCTGCGAACGAGCCGAGGAACTGCTCGGTTTGCTCTGGCGGCATGGCGTCCGGCTTGCCGATCACGATGACCTGGTAGACGCGCGTCCCTTTGGCCGTGAAGCGCCCCACCAGGCGTAGCGGTGCGCCGTTTCCCTTGCCGGTGGCGTCCACATCGAGCCCCAGCGCGCCGGGCTTGGGCGCCGCGTCATCAAGCGCCGCGCCGATATTGCGCAGCAGTGCCCCGCGCATCGCCGGCAGCGTCGCCTGGGCCAGCGCCGCGTCGGGCGCCAGGGCGGTGCCGACGGCGAAAGTGGTGCCGTTCACTTCGGCGGCCGTCATGGTCATGTCGACCCGGATCCCACCCAGGTCGATGCTGCGCGTATGGCTCGCAGGCTTGGCCGGGAACATGACGTGATAGCTGCCGTCGGTGCTGGTGTAGTCGCGCCAGTTATAGGTTGGCGAGCAGCCGCCCAGCATGAGGCCGAGCAGGCTTGCTGCCAGCGGCGCGAAGGAAAATGGTTTGATGTGCATGTGGCAGATGGTAGCAGGACGCGCGGCCCCTGCGTGCATCCGGCATGCGCATGCTCAGCTTTCGCGCAGCGCGCGCCGGTACTGGATCGCTTCGGCGATATGCGCGGCCGCCACCCCTTCTGCGCCGGCCAGGTCGGCGATCGTGCGCGCCACCTTGAGCACGCGGTGATAGGCGCGCGCCGACCAGTGGAGCTGCTGCATCGCCGCGCGCAGCAGCCGGTCGCCGGACGCATCGGGACGGCACCAGCGGTCGATCTCGCCCGGGGCCAGGCGCTGGTTGGGCTTGCCCTGGCGCGCCAGTTGCAAGGCATGCGCCTGCGCCACGCGCGCCGCGACCAGCGCGCTGCTCTCGCCGTCGGCCTGCGCGCCGATGCTCTCGGCCGGCATGGCCGCCACCGTGAACTGGATGTCGATGCGGTCGAGCAGGGGCCCGGAAATGCGGCCCTGGTAGCGCTGGGCGATGTCGGGCGTGCAGCGGCATTTGCCGGATGGGTGGCCGAGCCAGCCGCAGGGGCAGGGATTCATGGCGGCGACCAACTGGAAGCGCGCCGGGAAGTCGGCCTGGTGCGCCGCGCGCGAGATCGTGATCTGGCCCGATTCGAGCGGCTCGCGCAGCACCTCCAGCACGCGGCGGTCGAACTCGGGAAGCTCGTCGAGGAAGAGCACCCCGTGGTGGGCCAACGATACCTCGCCGGGGCGCGGCGGGTTGCCGCCGCCAACCAGGGCGACGCTTGATGCCGTGTGGTGCGGGCTGCGGAAAGGACGACGCCGCCAGCGCTGCGGCGAAAACCCGCCGCAGAGCGACTGCACCGCCGCCGACTCGAGTGCCTCATCGTCGCTCATTGGGGGCAGCAGCGCCGGAAAGCGCGAAGCCAACATGCTCTTGCCCGCACCGGGAGGGCCGATCAGGAGCACAGAATGGGTGCCGGCGGCGGCCACCTCGAGCGCACGCTTGACCGACTGCTGTCCCTTGACCTCGGCGAAGTCCGGATAGCCGATGGCCGCCACCGGCGCCTGCCCCTGGTGGCGCGGCAGCCGCAGCTTGCCCGCGCCATGCGCGAAGTGGGCGCAGACCTCGAGCAGGGTACGGGCCGGATAAATGGCCGCATCCGTCACCAGGGCCGCTTCGTCGGCGTTGGCAAGCGGCAGGATGAAGGCGCGCGCGCCGCCGACGCCGTCGCGGTGCATGGCCAGCGTCATCGCCAATGCGCCGCGCACCGGCCGCAACTCGCCCGACAACGACAGCTCTCCCGCGAATTCGTAGCGCGCCAGTTGATCCGCGGGCAGTTGCTGCGAGGCGGCCAGGATGCCCAGTGCGATCGGCAGGTCGAAGCGGCCGGATTCTTTCGGCAGGTCGGCCGGGGCCAGGTTCACCGTGATCCGGCGCGGCGGAATGGTAAAGCCGGAATTCTGCAAGGCCGCGCGCACGCGGTCTTTCGCTTCGCGCACCTCGGCATCGGGCAAGCCGACGATGGTAAACGCGGGCAAGCCGTTCGCCAGGTGGACTTCGACATTGACGACGGGTGCGGCCATGCCTGCCAGCGCACGGCTGCGAAGGACTGCGAGACTCATGGTGTTCCTGGGGGGGAGGACGGGACTTGCAGATACTGCAGGCTGGCGAGGTCCAGACGCTTGCGCTCGACCAAACGTGCGGCCGCCGCTTCGAGCAAGCGACACGGTGTTTTCCAGAAGGCATTGCCTATGCTAGGCTCGCAGCTTTCGCGGGAGAGCATCGTGCAGCGCAAGTCGGAAAGACGGGCCACGGCCTTGTTCCTGGGCCAGTCATGATCAAAGCCTTGTCCTCCTTCGCCCAGCCCGGCCCGGTTCGCGTACCCGGCCTGGACCTGCTGCGCGCTATCGCGATCGTTTGGGTGATGGCCTACCACGTGACCAGTTATGGCGTGGTCTTGCCGGCGCCGGCGGAATTCGGCTGGATGGGCGTGGACCTGTTCTTCGTGCTGAGCGGCTACCTGATCGGCGCCCAGGCCTTCGCGGCTTGCACGGCTCCCGGCGGACCGCGCTGGGGGCAGTTCATGGCGCGCCGCGCCTTGCGCGTGCTGCCGGCCTACCTGGCCGTGCTGGGGCTCTACCTGTGGATCCCGGCCTGGCGCGAAAGCCCGGGCATGCAGCCGGCCTGGCAGTTCCTGAGCTTCACGGCCAACCTGTTCCCCGACTACTTCCATGCGCGCGCCTTCTCGCACGCCTGGTCGCTATGTGTCGAGGAGCATTTCTACCTGGTGCTGCCGCTGGTCGTGACCTTGCTGGCCTGGCGTCCGGCGGCGTGGAAGACGGCAGTGGTGGCGCTCGCGATCCTCGCCGGAGGCATGCTGCTGCGCAGCTGGGCGTGGTACCAGGACGTCGCGCCCTGGCTGGGCGTCGCCAGCGGCCCGGATGCCGGGGTGCTGCGCTACATAGAACACATCTATAACCCGACCTGGGCCCGGCTCGACGGCTTGCTGGTGGGCGCCGTGCTGGCGGCGGTGCGGCTGTTTCGTCCCAAGTGGTGGGCGGCGATGACGGCGCGGTCGTGGGCGTTCCTGCTGGCGGGTGTCGCCGGCGTCGCGGCGACCGGGAGCCTGCTGTTCGACGGCCCGCTTAACGCCGCCATGGCCATCGCCGGCTTACCGCTGCTGTCCCTGAGCCTGGGAGCCATCCTGGTGGGCTGCGCCAGCAGGCAATCCATGCCCGGGCGCGTGAAGGTGCCAGGGGCGCGTACGATCGCGACCCTGGCCTTCAGCCTCTACCTGACCCACAAGAGTGCCTACCATCTGGTCAGGGAGCACCTCACCATGTTCACCGGCGGCGGCAACCTGGTGGCGCTGGCGACCTATGCGGGCGCCACGCTGCTGTGTGCCGGGCTGCTTTACCTGCTGGTTGAGCGCCCCGGCCTGCGGCTACGCGACCGCCTGATGCGGCATGAGCGCAGCGCGCCGGCAATAACGCTTACACCAGCGGGTTCTTCGTGGCCGCCACTGCGACGATATAGGCGAAGCAGGCCAGGGCGCCGGCAAAGGCGGCGGCCCGCACCGGCTGCGTGCGGCCGCGCTTGAGCGCGATGGTGCCCAGCACGATATAGCCCACCAGCGCCACCACCTTGGCCGTCAGCCAGGACTGCTGGCCCGGATACTGGCTGCTCCACACCGCTAAGCCGATGGCGCTGACCAGCAGCAGCGTATCGACGATGTGCGGCACGACCTTGACCCAGCGCCGCTGCAGCTGTGCGGAGCCGGACAGCATCCAGATACCGCGCAGCAGGAACAGCAGGCCCGATAAGAGAGCAAAGGTGACGTGGATGTGCTTCAGGGCGAAATAGGTCATGGCAGGCTTGAAAGTTGAAAACCTGCGCAGTATGCCTCAGCCGCACTCTCCCACATAGTGGCATTCGTCGCAGCGGGTGCAGCCGTCGACCTTGCGCAGCGCTCGCGCGCCGCATTCCGGACATTTGGCGCCGCTGATCGTGGGCAGGGCGCCCGTCACCGTCGGCTGCGGTTCGGCCTCCAGCGCCATGCCATCCGCACGCGCGGCATGGCGGCGCGCCAGTTCCGGCAAGGGCAGCTGGTTGCCCCAGGCGTCCAGGAAGCCGCGCCGGATCAGCACGCGCTGCAGCATGAAGGCGATCGCCGCCACTTCCGAGTCGTGGTAGACCGGCACCTGGACGCCGTCCTCGCGCGTCAGGTAGCCGCAGCGCACCGGGCCTTTTTCCCAGACCACGTCGCGCATGTCGGCCAGGGCCCGCGCGATCGGGCCGCCGGCGCGCGCCACCATCGACAGCAGCCGCATCGAGGCCGTGATCCATTGCTGTCCGCCCGTGCGCTGGTTCGAGGGCATGAAGAATTCGAACGGCCGCTCGACCGTCACCAGCTTGCCTTCGCAAGTGCCGTCGGCGCGGATGAAGCTCACCGTGAGGTAGGCGGTCTTGCGGCCTTCCTGGGTCGAGTATTCGATTTTCGAGGTCACCGATTCCAGCTCGCCCAGCGGCCGGCGCTCGAAGCGCTTGCACAGCGGGTCGTCGTCGGGCGCGACGGCGCGTTCCGGCTCGATCGATGCCGACAGCACGCTGCCCAGCACCGTGTTGGGCCGGTAGGTCGCCAGGCCCTTCAGGCCCGCATGCCAGGCCTGGCTGTACAGGTCGCGGAAATCCTCGAAAGGATAGTCTTCCGGTACGTTGACGGTCTTCGAGATCGCCGTATCGACGAAGGGCTGCACCGCCTGCACCATGCGCAGGTGCTCCAGGGCGCGCATCTCGAGCGCGGTGACGAACTGCGCGGGCAGCGCGGACATGTCGTGGCCCATCTGCCGGTAAAGCCGCCACGCATGGTCTTCGACGGCGTAGCTGCGCATCGAACCGTCCGCCATGCGCTTCTTGCGCTGGTAGGTCCAGGAATAGGGCGGCTCGATGCCGTTCGAGGCATTGTCGGCAAAGGCCAGCGAGATGGTGCCGGTCGGTGCGATCGACAGCAAATGCGAGTTGCGGATGCCGTGTGCGCGGATTGCGTCGCGCAGTTCCTGCGGCAGGCGCTTGATGAACTGCCCGCGCAGGTACTGGTCCGCATCGAACAGCGGGAACGGTCCCTTCTCGCGCGCCAGTTCGATCGAGGCCGCGTAGGCCGCATCGCGCAAGGCTTCTGCGATGCGGGCGGCAAGCAGGCGGCCCTCGTGCGAATCGTAGCGCAGCCCCAGCATCACGAGCGCACTGCCCAGGCCCAGGAAACCGAGGCCCACACGGCGCTTGGCGCCGGATTCACGCGCCTGCTGCGGCAGCGGCCAGACGGTGGCGTCGAGCACCAGGTCGAGCATGCGCACCGCCACCGCGGCCACCTCGCGCATGCGCGCGAAGTCGAAGGCGGCAGCCTCGCTGAAGGGATCGTTCACGAAGTTTGTCAGGTTCAGCGAACCGAGGTCGCAGCAGCCATAGCCGGGCAGCGGCTGCTCGCCGCAGGGATTGGTGGCGCGCAGCTCTTCGGCATACCAGAGGTTGTTTTCCAGGTTGATGCGGTCGACGAACAGCACGCCCGGTTCGGCATGGTCGTAGGTCGAGGCGATGATGCGGTCCCACAGGGCGCGCGCCGAAACCTGGCGGTAGGCCCAGCGGCCGTCATCGAGGCGGCGCGCGCCGGCCAGGTCTTCGTCGCCGGGTTCGGCCCGGTGCACCAGCTCGAAGGAGGCATCGGCTTGCACCGCGCGCATGAAGGCGTCGGTGACGCCGACCGAGATGTTGAAGTTGGTGAGGGCGCCTTGGTCCTTGGCGGCGATGAAGCGTTCGATGTCGGGATGGTCGATGCGCAGCACGCCCATTTGCGCGCCGCGCCGGGCGCCGGCCGATTCGACCGTGCGGCAGGAGGCATCGAACACTTCCATGTACGAGACCGGTCCCGAGGCGCGCGAGCGGGTGCCGTGGACCTTGCTGCCCATCGGGCGGATGGCGGAGAAATCGTAGCCGACGCCGCCGCCGCGGCGCATGGTTTCGGCCGCCTCCGACAGGGCGGTGTAGATGCCCGGCAGGCCGTCCTGGTCGGTGCCCGAGATCGAGTCGCCTACCGGCTGGACGAAACAGTTGATGAGGGTGGCCTGCAGTCCCAGGCCCGCGGCCGAGTTGATGCGCCCGGCGGGCACGAATCCCTGTTCCTGGGCCCACAGGAAGCGCGCCTCGAATTCGGCGCGCTGGGCTTCAGGCTCGAGCGCGGCGAGGGCGCGCGCCACGCGCCGGCGCACGTCGAGGATGCTGGTTTCGTCGCCCTTGGCGTATTTCTCGCGCAGGACGTCGAGTGAGACTTCCTGCGGCGCCGCCGGCTTGTCGTGTGCATTCATGTTGGGCTCCCTGGGGACATGAATGCCGGCGGCTTATTCCTTGCCGAGGATGATGGTCGGCGCCGGAGAGTCCGGCGAGCCGACCGGCGTGGCCTGCGTGTTCAACCGCGCTTCCAGCTCTACCACACGCAGTTCGAGCGCTTCGAGCTTGGCGCGGGTCTTGGCCAGCACCTGGGCCTGGATGTCGAATTCTTCGCGGGTGACCAGGTCGAGCTTGGAGAAGCCCTGGGTCACCATCGCCTTGACGTTGCGCTCGATGTCCTTGGCCGGCGTGCTTTCCAGCGCCTGGTTGATCTTGCCCTGCAAGTCGTTGAAGAAAGTATTCATATCCGTGCATTCCTAAATGAGACGGCGCCGGCGCACCACGACGGTGCGTCCGCTGCCCGCCATGGTGCGTGGCCTTGCGGCAGATTGCTGCCGCGCGTTTTTCCTGGGTTGAACGAAACGCACATGGGGCGCATGGCTGAGAAATCAAGCGCATTTGCCGGCATCTGCCTCCGTTTCGAGCTGGCACGCATCCTGCTAAAGAGTTGTCAGGAGTGGTGCAACAGGATTGTAAACCGCAACGGCCCAGACCGTTGAATCTAAGGGGAATGTCATGAAGTGCAACGCAAGCGCAGCAGCAGTGGCCCTGGCCGTCCTGGCCTTATCCAGCGTCACCGCCGGCGCGCAGGAAGCAACCCCTGAGCATCAAGTCAGCTATAACGCCGCCATTACCAGCGACTACCGTTACCGCGGCCTGTCGCAAACCAGTCTCGACCCGGCGCTGCAAGGCGGCGCCGACTACGTGCACGGCCCGACCGGCTGGTACGCAGGCACCTGGCTGTCCACCATCAAATGGACCAAGGATCTCGGCGGCGACGGCAACATCGAATGGGATATCTACGGCGGCAAGCGTGGCCAGCTGGGCGAATCCGTCACCTATGACGTCGGCGGCCTGTACTACCTGTACCCGTCCAACAGCCTCAACCCCAGCGCCAATACCTTCGAGCTGTACGGGCGCCTCGGCTTCGGTCCGGCCTATGTCAAGTATTCGCGCTCGACCACCAATCTGTTCGGCACCGCCAACAGCAAGGGCAGCGGCTACCTCGACGTCGGCGCCGATATCGACGTCGGCAAGGGCTTCCTGCTGAACCTGCATGCCGGACGCCAGGAAGTGCGCCACAACGGCCAGTACTCGTACACCGACTACAAGATCGGCGTCACCAAGGATCTTGGCGTGGCCACCGTCTCGCTGGCCTGGGTCAAGGCCAGTACCGGCGCCTACCTGAACCCGGAAGGCAAGAACCTCGGCAAGTCCGGCGCCATCCTGACCGTGTCCAAAACCTTCTAAAAGTATAAAGAGGCAACACCATGAAAATGATTACCGCCATCATCAAACCCTTCAAGCTGGACGAGGTCCGCGAAGCGCTGTCGGAGATCAACGTGCAGGGCATGACGGTGACTGAAGTGAAGGGCTTCGGGCGCCAGAAGGGTCACACCGAGCTGTACCGCGGCGCCGAGTACGTGGTCGACTTCCTGCCGAAAATCAAGATCGAAGCGGCCGTGGACGATGCCGTGGTCGACCAGGTCATCGACGCCATCCAGGGCGCGGCCCGCACCGGCAAGATCGGCGACGGCAAGATCTTCGTGGCCGACCTGAACCAGGTCATTCGTATCCGTACCGGCGAGACCGGCAACGACGCACTGTAAGGGGAACCCTCATGAAGCAGACCATAACAAGATTCCTCGCCGGCCTCATGGCCATGAGCCTGGCGCTGCCGGCCCTGGCGGCACCCACCATCAACAAGGGCGACACGGCGTGGATGTTCACCGCCACGCTGCTCGTCATCATGATGTCGATTCCCGGCCTGGCCCTGTTCTACGGCGGCCTGGTGCGCGCCAAGAACATGCTGTCGATCCTGATGCAGGTCTTCATGGTCTTCTCGGTGATCATCGTGCTGTGGTGCCTGTACGGCTATTCGCTGGCCTTCACCCAGGGCAATGCCTTCATCGGCGGCTTCGACCGCGCCTTCCTGAACGGCATCTACGACCCGGTGGCCGGCACCTTCGCCCAGGCCGCGACCTTCAGCAAGGAGACGATGATTCCTGAATTTATCTTCGTCGCCTTCCAGGGCACCTTCGCCGCCATCACCTGCGCCCTGATCGTCGGCGCCTTTGCCGAGCGCGTGCGCTTCTCGGCGGTGCTGCTGTTCATGGTCCTGTGGTTCACCTTCGGCTACCTGCCGGTGGCGCACATGGTCTGGTTCTGGGCCGGCCCGGATGCGATCACCGATGCCGCGTCGCTCGCGACGGTCACCGGCAATGCCGGCTTCCTGTGGCAAAAGGGCGCGCTCGACTTCGCGGGCGGCACCGTGGTCCACATCAATGCGGCGGTGGCCGGACTGGTCGGCGCCTATGTGATCGGCAAGCGTGTCGGCCTGGGCCGCGAATCGATGGCGCCACACTCGCTGACCATGACCATGATCGGCGGCTCGATGCTGTGGGTCGGCTGGTTCGGTTTCAACGCCGGTTCGGCGCTGGAAGCGGGCGACGTCGCCGCGCTGGCCTTCATCAACACCCTGCTGGCGACCGCCGCGGCGGCCGTGTCGTGGATGATCGGCGAGTGGATCTTCAAGCGCAAACCGTCGATGCTGGGCGCCGTCTCGGGCGCGGTGTCGGGCCTGGTGGCGATCACCCCGGGCTGCGGCTTCGTCGGCCCGATGGGCGCCCTGGTCATGGGCCTGCTGGCGGGCGTCATCTGCCTCTGGGGCGTCACCGGCCTGAAGCGCCTGCTGGGCGCCGACGATTCGCTCGACGTGTTCGGCGTGCACGGCGTGGGCGGCATCCTCGGCGCGCTGCTGACCGGCGTATTCGCTTCGCCGGCACTGGGCGGGCAGGGCATCTGGGACTACATCGCCAACAAGGGTTCGGCGGAGTATTCGATCGCGAACCAGGTGTGGGTACAGGCGCAAGCCATCGGCATCACCATCGTGTGGTCGGGCGCGGTGGCTTTCATTGCCTTCAAGCTGGTCGACATCGTGATCGGGCTGCGCGTGCCGGCGGACCAGGAGCGCGAGGGGCTGGACATTACCAGCCATGGGGAGTCGGCGTATCACGCGTGATTCTTGGATGTTTCCTGAAAGGCGCCTGCGGGCGCCTTTTTTACGTTCCGGCAAGCGTGCGCCTTTAAACCGGCTTCTTCGTCCATATATAGCTGTACCGATATAATTCGAAAAAGCCACTACCAGGACATCCCCTTATGGTTCCGCACCTCGCCACCGCCCTCACCGGGCCCCTGCTCGACCTGGAAAAGAAGATCCTCGAAGCCACGCCCGCCATCGAGCGCTGGTTCCGGCTCGAGTGGCAGGAGCATACGCCGCCGTTCTATTGCTCGGTCGACCTGCGCAACGCCGGCTACAAGCTGGCGCCGGTCGATACCAATCTGTTCCCGGGCGGCTTCAACAACCTGTCCACCGAGATGCTGCCGCTGGCCGTGCAGGCCGCCATGGCCGCGATCGACAAATACTGCCCGGACGCGCGCAACCTGCTCATGATCCCGGAAACGCATACGCGCAACCCGCTCTACCTGCAGAACGTGGCGCGCCTGATGCAGATCTTCCGCCAGACCGGCCTGCACGTGCGCCTGGGCTCGCTGTCGCCTGACATCACCCAGCCGACGCCGCTGGCGCTACCGGACGGGAACATGCTGGTGGTCGAGCCGCTGGTGCGATCAAGCAACGGGCGCCGCGTCGGCCTGGCCGATTTCGACCCCTGCACCATCCTGCTGAACAACGACTTATCAAGCGGCATCCCATCCATCCTGGAAAATATCCACGAGCAGTCGCTGCTGCCGCCGGTGCATGCCGGCTGGGCGCTGCGCCGCAAGAGCAACCACCTCAAGGCCTTCGATGAAGTGGCGAAAAAATTCGGCAAGCTGATCGACATCGACCCGTGGCTGGTCAATCCGCTGCACAGCAAGGTCGGCGAAGTGGACCTGCAGGAAGATGTCGGCACCGAGCAGCTGGCCGATGCGGTCTCGGCGCTGCTCTCGAAGATCAAGAAGAAGTACAAGGAATACGGCATGAAGGAGCAAAAGCCCTTCGTGATCGTCAAGCCCGACGCCGGCACCTACGGCATGGGCGTGATGACCGTGAAGGACGCCAGCGAAGTGCGCGACCTGAGCCGTGCCCAGCGCAACAAGATGACGGTCATCAAGGATGGCGTGGCGGTCAACGACATGATCGTGCAGGAAGGCGTGCCGACCTTCGAGTCCGTCAACGATGCGGTGGCCGAGCCGGTGGTCTACATGATCGACCGCTACGTGGTCGGCGGTTTCTACCGCATCCACGCCGAGCGCGGCATCGACCAGAACCTGAATGCGCCTGGCTCGCAATACGTGCCGCTGGCATTTGCCCAGCAGCATGCGGTGCCGGACCTCAAGGCCAAGCCGGGCACGGCGGCGCCGAACCGCTTCTACGTCTACGGCGTGGTGGCGCGCCTGGGCCTGCTGGCCGCGTCGCTCGAGCTCGAGCGGACCGACCCGAACCCGGAAGTCTACTAAGCCATTACGTATCGGTGGAGACGGCGTCCCAGTCGTCTTCACCGTCGGCCTGGATCATCCAGTTGGCCGCATGGTGCCATTCCAGCACCACGCCCGGGTTGATGCCCGGCGGTTGTTCATGCCCGTTGAGCTGCGCATCGCGCACCGCCCAGTGCAGGCGGTAGAGCAAATCTGCCTGGTCCAGGATCTCGGTCTTGCTGCGCAGCCGGATCGCATCACGCAGCAGGGTGGCATCCAGCAGGTCGTGTGGATAGAGCGGCAGGATGCTTTCTGCGCTGGACGGCGCCGCAGGCATGGCAGGCTTGTCCGCCAGGCCCGCGCACCAGGCCAGGAGCATCATCGCTTCCAGCCGCCACGAGAAGCGGATCACGTCTTCCTCGCTTGGGGCGTCATTGAACAGGAAGGCGGCTTCGTCGTTCGACAGCATGGCGCGGCGTTCCTCGCCGGCGAAATACTGCTTGAAAAAGGTGTTCTGGCGCAGCATGGCCGCGCCCACCACGCCCCAGAGCGCGACCAGCCGGCGCCAGACTTCGTCCTCGGTGCGCAGCGTGACGCCGTCGTCATCCTCGATCATCGGCAAGTGCGGGTTGACGGCAATCCCGTGCTCGCGCACCAGCGCTTCGTTTGCTGCCCTGCGTGCTTCTGCTGTCATGTCCTGCCTCCATAAATCGTTTGCAGGACATTAACATCAACCGCGCGCGGAGCGGCGTACACGCCGGCCGTGCCGCCGAATAGATGGGCCGCCCGCGAGAATCCCCGTTTCCGGCTAAAATCAGGGCATTCCCCGCATTGGACCGCCCATGAAAATCGCCTTCCTCGCCGATCCCCTTTCCACGTTCAAGATCTACAAGGACTCGACCTTCGCGATGATGCGCGAAGCCGCCAGGCGCGGCCACACCATCTATGCCTTCGAGCAGCGCGACATGGTGCTGGAGGAGGGCGTGGTCACGGCGCAGGTCAGGCACCTGACGCTTACCGGCGAGTCCGACGCCTGGTACCGCGCCGACATGCCCGAAATCGTCAAGCTCTCGAACTTTGACGCCGTCATCGAGCGCAAGGATCCGCCTTTCGACATGGAATATGTCTACGGCACCTATTTGCTGGAACTGGCCGAGCGCCAGGGCGCGCGCGTGTTCAACCGCCCGGGCGCGATCCGCGACCACAACGAAAAGCTGGCCATCGCCCAGTTCAGCGGCTACACCTCGCCGACCCTCGTCACCTCGAACATGGACCGCCTGCGCGACTTTCACGGCAAGCATGGCGACGTGATCTTCAAGCCGCTGGACGGCATGGGTGGCGCCGGCATCTTCCGCATCAAGGAAGACGGCATGAACCTGGGTTCCGTCATCGAGTCGCTGACCGGCAACGGCATGCACACCATCATGGCCCAGAAATACATTCCGGCAATCAAAGCGGGCGACAAGCGGGTGCTTGTGATCGGCGGCAAGCCGGTGCCTTTCGCGCTGGCGCGCATCCCGCAAGGCAACGAAGTGCGCGGCAACCTGGCCGCCGGCGGCGTAGGCCGCGCCCAGCCGATCACCGAGCGCGACCGCGAGATCGCCGAAGCGCTGGGGCCGGTTCTGGCCGCACGCGGCTTATTGCTGGTAGGATTGGATATCATCGGGGATTTCCTGACCGAAGTGAACGTCACCAGCCCGACCTGCTTCCAGGAGATCACCGACCAGACCGGATTCGACGTGGCCGCGATGTTCATCGACGCGGTCGAACAGCAGCTCACGGAAAAAGCACACTGACATGGTAGGCATCCTCCTGATGACCCACGCACCGCTGGGCCAGGCATTCATCACCGCGGTCGCGCACGTCTTCCGCGGGCCCACCGAGCGCTTCGAGGCGATCGACGTGGCCGCCGACCAGGACATCAACGAAGTCAACGCCCTGGCCAAGGACGCGATCGCGCGCCTGGACGAAGGCGACGGCGTGCTGGTCATCACCGACATCAAGGGCGGCACGCCGTCCAATTGCTGCAATACGCTGGCCAATGCCGGCCACGTGGAAGTCATCGCCGGCATCAGCCTGCCGATGCTGCTGCGTGCGATTACCTACCGCCGCGACACCCTCGACGTTGTGGTGGAAATGGCCCTGGCCGGCGCCCAGAATGGCGCGGTGCGGGTGGACAACCGGATCCGCGTAGGATCGAGCTGACGGGCTGCGCTTCCCGGACACGACAGTTTTTGGCGACAAGACGATAACGAGAACATGATTCAACAAGAACTAGAAATCATCAACAAGCTGGGCCTGCACGCCCGCGCCTCCGCCAAGCTCACCCAACTGGCCGCGAAATTCCAGAGCGATGTCTGGCTTACCCGCAACGGCCGCCGCATCAATGCCAAGTCGATCATGGGCGTCATGATGCTCGCCGCCGGCAAGGGCGCGAAAGTGCTGCTCGAGGCGGACGGCGCGGACGAGGAAGCCTGCATCGCCGCGCTCACGGGCCTCATCAACGACAAGTTCGGCGAAGGCGAGTAATGCCGCGCGAAGCGGCCGCTCCGCGCCACACGGGACCCTCGATGGCATCGTTCACGCTCCACGGCATTCCGGTTTCGCGCGGCATCGCTATCGGCCGCGCGCACCTGCTCACGCCGGCCGCGCTCGACGTCAAGCACTACCTGGTCCCGGTGGAGCAGGTCGAAGCGGAAGTCAGCCGCCTGCAGCACGCCATCGCCGAGGTGCACCGCGGCCTGCAGGCGCTATGGACCGAGCTGCCCAAGGACGCCCCGACCGAGCTGGGCGCCTTCATCGACGTGCATGCGCTGATCCTGTCCGACCCGATGATCTCGGAAGCGCCGCTCGACATCATCCGCACCCGCCACTACAACGCCGAATGGGCGCTGGTGACCCAGATCGACGAGCTCTCGAGCCAGTTCGACGAGATCGAGGACGAGTACCTGCGCGAGCGCAAGCACGACATCCAGCAGGTGGCCGAGCGCGTGCTCAAGGTCCTGATGGGCACCGCCTTGACGGTGCCGCCGGTGTTTTCCGGAGACGACCACGCGCCGCCGCAAATGATCGTGGTGGCCCACGACATCTCGCCGGCCGACATGCTGGCCTTCCGCGACCGCGATGGCGGACCACGCTCCTTCATCGGCTTCGTCACCGACGTCGGCGGCCAGAACTCGCATACTGCCATCGTCGCGCGCTCGCTCGACATCCCGGCGGCGGTCGGCATGAGCCAGGCCTCGCGCCTGATCGAGCAGGACGACTGGGTCATCGTCGACGGCGACGCCGGAGTGGTGATCTGCAATCCGAGCCAGCTGGTGCTGGAGCAGTACCGCGCGCGCCAGGCGGCGCTGACCAAGGCACGCAAGCGCCTGCTCAAACTCAAGAAGACGCCGGCCGTCACCAAAGACGGCACCCCGGTCAAGCTGATGGCCAACATCGAGCTGCCGGAAGACTGCGCCGGCGCGCTCGAAGCCGGCGCCAACGGCGTCGGCCTGTTCCGCTCGGAGTTCCTGTTCATGGGCCGCGCCAATGTGCTGGGCAATGCGCTGCGCATCCCGAGCGAAGACGAGCAGTTCGAGCAGTATCGCAAGGCGGTGCTGGCCATGAAGGGCAGGCCGGTCACGATCCGCACGCTCGATGTGGGCGCCGACAAGCCGCTCGACCCGACCGAGCACACCGCGCTCAACCCGGCGCTGGGCCTGCGCGCGATCCGCTACTGCCTGGCCGAGCCCCAGCTGTTCCTGACCCAGCTGCGCGCGATCCTGCGCGCCTCCGCCTACGGCAAGGTGCGCATCCTGATCCCGATGCTGGCGCATGCCTTCGAGATCGACCAGACCCTCGCGATGATCGAGCAGGCCAAGGCGCAGCTGCGCGACGAGGGCGTCAAGTACGACCCGGCGGTAGAAGTCGGCGCCATGATCGAGATTCCCGCAGCCGCGCTGGCGCTGCCGATGTTCGTCAAGCGCATGGACTTCCTGTCGATCGGGACCAATGACCTGATCCAGTACCTGCTGGCGATCGACCGCGTCGATTACGAAGTCGCGCACCTGTACAATCCGCTGCACCCGGCGGTCCTGATGCTGATTGCCCAGACCATCTCCATCGGCCAGAAGGCCGGCCTGGATGTCGCCGTGTGCGGCGAGATGGCGGGCGACACCAAGCTGACCCGCCTGCTGCTGGGCATGGGCCTGCGCGAATTCTCGATGCACCCTGCGCAGCTGCTGTCGGTGAAGCAGGAAATCCTGAACAGCGACCTGGCGGCGATCACCTCGCGCACGCGCCGCATCCTGCGCTCGTGCGAGCCGGACGAAATCGCGGCCGCGGTGGAGCAGCTGCAGTCGCTCTGAATTCGATACACAAGAACACCACGTAAAGCCCCATGGGATCGATTGGAACAGTCACACCACAGGCGATGCATTTCGCCGAGCCCCTGCGCCTGCAAAGCGGCGCGCACATCGGCGACTACACGCTGATGTACGAAACCTATGGCACCCTCAACGCCGACAAGTCCAATGCGGTGCTGGTCTGCCACGCGCTCAACGCCTCGCACCACGTCGCCGGCACCTATGCCGACCAGCCGAAAAGCGTGGGCTGGTGGGACAACATGGTCGGCCCGGGCAAGCCGCTCGATACCGATCGATTCTTCGTGATCGGCGTGAACAACCTCGGCTCCTGCTTCGGCTCGACCGGCCCGATGCACACCAATCCCGCCACCGGCAAGCCGTATGGCGCGGCCTTCCCGCTGCTGACGGTGGAAGACTGGGTCAGCGCCCAGGCGCGCCTGGCCGACCGCCTCGGCATCGATTGTTTTGCGGCGGTGATGGGCGGCTCGCTGGGCGGCATGCAGGCGCTCTCCTGGAGCATCCTGTTCCCGGACCGCCTGCGCCACTGCATCGTGATCGCCTCCACGCCCAAGCTGTCGGCCCAGAACATCGCCTTCAACGACGTCGCGCGCCAGGCCATCCTGACCGATCCCGACTACCACGGCGGCGACTTCTACGAGCACGGCGTGGTGCCGAAGAACGGCCTGAAGGTGGCGCGCATGGTCGGCCACATCACCTATCTGTCGAACGACGACATGGCCGAGAAATTCGGCCGCCGCCTGCGCAACGTGGCGGAGAGCGACGAGTACGGCTTCGACTTCGGCATCGACTTCGAGATCGAATCCTACCTGCGCTACCAGGGCGACAAGTTCTCGGAATACTTCGACGCCAACACCTACCTGCTCATCACCAAGGCGCTCGATTATTTCGACCCGGCGCGCACGTACGACGGCAACCTGACCCGCGCCCTGGCGGGCACCAAGGCGCAATTCCTGGTCGCCTCGTTCAGCACCGACTGGCGCTTCTCGCCCGAGCGCAGCCGCGAGATCGTGCAGGCCCTGATCTCGAACCGGCGCCGCGTGACCTATGCCGAGATCGACGCGCCGCACGGGCACGACGCCTTCCTGCTGGAAGACCCGCGCTACCTTGGCGTGGTGCGCGCCTATTACGACCGGATTGCGCTCGAGCTCGAGGGGAGGGTGGCGGCATGAATTTCAACGACCTGATCGCGCTGCGCCCCGACCTGGCCTTCATCGCCCACTGGGTGAACGACGGCGCCCACGTGCTCGACGTCGGCTGCGGCGACGGCGCCATGCTGCGCTACCTGGAACTGGGCAAGGGCTGCACCGGCTACGGCATCGAGATCGCCGACGACAAGGTGCTCGAGAGCACCCGGCGCGGCATCAGCGTCATCCAGCACGACATGGAGCAGGGCCTGGACCTGTTCAGCGACAACGCTTTCGACATGGTCCTGTGCCTGTCGTCGCTGCAGATGATGCAACATGTCGAGGCGCGCCTGCGCGACATCGTGCGGGTTGGCACCGAGGCCATCGTTTCATTCCCGAACTTCGCTTACTGGCCACACCGGGCCGCATTGATCCGCGGCCGCATGCCGGTCTCGCGCTCGCTGCCCTACCAGTGGTACGACACGCCCAACGTGCGCTACGCAACCATCTACGACTTCAAGGACCTGGCCGAGAAATGCGGGCTGGAAGTGCTGGAGTACGTGGCCCTGGCTGAGGGCAAGCCGGTGGCGTTCCTCCCGAACCTGCGCGGCAGCCTCGCGGTGTTTCGATTGCGCAAGAAAACAGGCGGCATTTCCTGAGCTCGTCTTGCGGCTTATGTGCGTTAGCGCCTTGTCGCGCTAACGTGCATCCGCGATGATCGCCGCTATCGTGTGCACTTCCCCAATTACTTTCTGCGAGGATAGACTGCTAAGAACAGTCTATTGGTGATGAAATGAAAAAACTAAAGCATGTGGCCCTGTGCCTGTCCCTATTTGCCGCAATCGGCCCTGCCAGCGTCGGCGCCGCCAGTGCGCAGGACGGCAAGACCGTGGTCCAGGATGGCATCCGGGTCGAGCCCCTGTCGCGGGCGAACCGGTTTATTTCGGAGGAACAGCTCAATCAGGCGGCGGCGCAACAATACACGCAGATGATGAGCCAGGCGCAGCAGAAGGGCGTGCTGGTGGCCCCTTCTGATCCGCAGGTACAACGCCTGCGCGCCATCGCCAAGCGCATCATTCCCCAGACGCCGCGCTGGAACCAGAAGGCGACGCAATGGGAATGGCAGGTCAATCTCATCGATACGAAGGACGTCAACGCTTTCTGCATGCCTGGCGGCCGGATCGGCTTCTTCACCGGCATCCTGGCATCGCTCAAGCTGACCGACGATGAGGTTGCGGCGATCATGGGGCACGAGATTGCCCACGCACTGCGCGAGCATAGCCGCGAGAAGATGGCCAAGCAGATGGGGACCGGCCTGGCGGCGCGCGGCGTCGGTGCTTTGGTCTCGGGCATCTTCGGGATCGATCCCGGCATCACGGGCACCGTTGCCAACTACGGCGCCCAGTTGATCGGCCTGAAATTTTCGCGCAACGACGAGCGCGAAGCCGACCTGGTGGGCCTGGACATCGCCGCCCGTGCCGGCTACGACCCGCGCGCCGGCATCGCCCTGTGGCGCAAGATGGCCGCCCTGGACAAGCGCGCTCCGATCGAAGTGCTCTCGACCCACCCCGGTGGGGAGAGCCGCATCCAGGACATGGAAGAGCACATGAACGTGCTGCTGCCGTTGTACGCACGGGCCAAGGGCACCACCGCCGCCAAGCTGCCGCCGTACCGGACCAACGTGGCCTTGCGTTGATGAGACGGCGTTGATGGGCGGTGCGAGGAAAGGGCGGCAGGCCGAAGCCAATGCCTGGGTGCCGCTGCCGATCCGCGACGGCGTCTCGCCCAGCTACCTGTGGCTGACCGAATCGCTCGCCGGCGGCATGCTGCGCTTCCTGGCCACGCGCTTCCCCGACGTGCCCGAAGCCGCCTGGGCCCGGCGCCTGGCGCGCGGCGAGATCGTCGACGCGCAAGGCGCGCCGCTGCAGGCTGCCAGCCCGGTGCGCCAAGGCATGCGCATCTGGTATTACCGCGAACTGGAGCAACCCGAGACGCCGATCCCGTTCAGGGAAGGGGTGCTGTTCCAGGACGAGCACCTGCTGGTGGCCGACAAGCCGCACTTCCTGCCGACCATTCCGGCCGGGCGCTTCCTGCACGAGACACTGCTGGTGCGTCTGAAAAAACAGTTCGACTTGCCGCACCTGACGCCGATCCACCGCCTGGACCGCGAGACCGCGGGCGTGGTGATCCTTTCCCATAATCCGGACACGCGCGGCGCCTACCAGTCGATGTTCCAGAAACGGGTGGTGAACAAGGTGTACGAGGCCCTGGCGGGCCCGATCGAGGGCAGGGACTTCCCCTTTACCTACCGCAGCCGCATGCAGAACGCGGAGCAGTTCTTCGTCAGCACCGAGGTGCCGGGCGAGCCGAATTCGGAGACGCTGGTGGAGCTGATCGAACGGCGCGGAGAGGTGGCGCATTACCGGCTGCATCCGCACACCGGCCGCAAGCACCAGTTGCGCCTGCACCTGGCGGCGCTGGGCGCGCCGATCCTGAACGATGCCTTTTATCCGGTGGCGCTGCCCTGCAAGGGCGACGACTTCAGCGCCCCGCTGCAGCTGCTGGCGCGCACCGTCAGCTTCATCGACCCGCTGAGCGGCCAGCCGCGCCGCTTCGACAGCGCCTTCCGGCTCGACTGGCCCGGCCGGTGAAGGCCGCCTAGAGAATCGTGAACTGCCAGTCCGGCACGCCGATCACGGCGGCATTGCCGGCCAGGTCTTCCACGGCGCCGTTGTTGGCCTGCAGGCGCAGCAAACCGGTGAGCCCGATATGGAAGTTCAGGACCGTGCCCGCCGCGCTGAGGTACCAGCCCGCACCGTGGTCGTCGCTGTCGTAGTCGCGGTTGGTGAGCAGGCCTTGCAGCTCGAAGCGTCCGCTCGGGCTGAAGCGGATCGCTTCGGTAAAGCCCAGGGAGAACAGGTTGCCGAGCAGGCTGCCGCCGGCATTCACCAGGGTCGGCGCGGTGGTGTCGACCACGAGCTTGAACGCGCTCGAATAGGCACTGCCATTGCCCGCCACGTCGAACTGCTTGAGGCTGACGCTGTAGTTGCCGTCGGCCAGCCCCTGTTCGCCGTCGCCGACCGCGTTGATGGTCCAGTTGCCCAGGGCATCGGTCATCGCGGTGCCGGCTGCGCGTTCGTTGATGTACAGGCCGACGATGGTATTGGCCATGGCGCCGCTGCCGGTGAAGGTCGGTGTCGCGTCGCTGGTGATGCCGTCGCTGTTCGAGATGCCGGTGTCGCTGGCGGCCGCCAGCAGCGGCGCCGGCGGCGCGGTCGCGGGACCGGTGCGGTCGACGGTAAAGCTCAGGGGCGCGGAGGCGGCGCTGGCGTTGCCGGCCTTGTCCTCCTGGTGCACGGTGAAGGTGTGCTCGCCTTCCGCCAGCGGCGCGTCGACATAGGCGGTCCAGTTGCCGTTGGCGTCGCTGGCGCCGGTGCCGGCCAGGGCCGCGCCGTTCATGATCTTGATGAGGGCATCGGCTTCCGCACCGGTGCCCGAGATCACGGCGTAGTTCTCGCGCGTGATGCGATCCGAGTTGGATACGCCGGTGTCGCTGGCGAGGAAGACGCCGGTCAGCGCACCCGGTCCGGTGGCGTCGACCGTCAGCGCCAGCGGGCTTGACGCGCCGCTGGTATTGCCGGCGCGGTCGACCTGGCGCACCGTCAGCGTGTGCAGCCCGTCGCCCAGTGCGTGGCCGGCATCGAGCGTGGCTTCCCAGTCGCCGCCGGCATCGGCCTGGCTGGAGGCGACCAGGGTCGCGCCCTCAAAGATCTCGACCAGGGCATGGGCTTCGGCGCTGCCGGACAGGGTCGGCGTGCGGTCGGAGGTGATGTTGTCGAGCAGGCTGCCGGAATTGCTGGCGCTTGCCAGCAGCGGCGCGGCAGGCGCGGCTACTGCGGTGTCGATGTCGATGGCCACCAGGCCGTGGCCGAGCTTGTCGTAAATGCCGCTGAAGACGATGTGGGCCGCGTCCAGCAGGTTGCCGGCCAGGTCCTGGACCTTGCCGGCCAGCCCGGTGGTGTCGTCGATGGTCAGGCCGGTCTCGTCGTCGCCGGCGGCGACGGTGTAGCGGAAGCTCATCTCGTTGCCGTTCACGCCGGCGAACTGCGCCTGTGCGCCGTTGCTCAGGCCTAGCACCGGGACGGCGTCGCCGACCGTGCGCACCGCTTCGTCGAAGCGGATGCGGAAGGTGAGGGTTTCGCCGGCGCGGTAGCTGCCATCGCCATCGACGAAGACCCGCACCGCGCTCGGGGCCCCGACCGTGTGGAAGGCCATGTCGTAGTCCTGCAGCGGATTGCCGGCAATGTCGGTCAGGTTTTCCGGCAGGCGCAGGCTGTAGCCGGTGTCGGCCTGCAGCTTGTGCTCGGCCGGCTTGATGGTCAGCGTGCGGCCGTCGTTGGAAAAGCCGGCGGCGCTGAGGGTGACCCTGGTAATGGTGTTGTTGTCGCCAACCAGATAGAGCACGTCGCCGTCGCCTTCCTGCTCCCGCCAGAAGACGGCCTCGTCGAAGGTGATGACGATGTCGGCGCCGACCGCCAGGTCGGTCTGGCCGTGCGGCGAGGTGACGACTGCCGGTGCGATGGTGTCGAGCACGATTTGCTGGACCACGGTCGCGCTGCTGTGGCCATCGGCCTTGACGATGCGGGCCACGATCGTGTTGGCGCCCTCGTTGAAGGCCGGCGGCTGGCCGGCTTCGTCGTTGGCGTCGTAGCTCCAGCTCCAGCCGTCGCCGGCGTTCTCGAGATGGATCAGGGCCTGGTCGACGGTGCGGCCGTTGATGCTCAGTTCGATGTGCTCGTCGGCGGCCAGGCTGCCGGCCAGGCGCCCCGAGGCATACTGGTTGCGGTCGGCGGTGACGCCGTCGTGCTCGAACGGGCCGGTGCCGCTCACCTCGATGTGCGGGAAGAGCCAGGCGTCGACGATGGTGTCGACCGCATACGGGCTGGAGGCGAGCATGCCGCTGCCGCGCAGGCCACCCGCGCTGGTCAGCTGGCTCATGTCCAGGCGCAGCAGGTTCACCAGCGATTCGACGCTGTCGGCCGCGCCCAGCATCACGGTCCAGGTACGGCCATCCACGCTGGCGCTGATGTCCTTGACGATGGCGTGTTCGGCGTTGAGAGCGCCGGCGGCCAGCGCCGTCACGGATTCTGAAAAGCTGATGGTGACTTTCAGGTCGGCGCCGGCCTTGAGGGTCTTGTCGTCGATCGCAATGCTCGCGCCCAGGGCCGGCACGGGCGCCACTTCCGGCGTGGTGAAGGCGGCCTGGCCCGGCGCGGTGATGCCGGCGAAGGCACGGCCGTCGCCGAGCAGGCTGCCGGCGCCCATGAACACGTTGTAGGCGCCGCCTGGGGTGAGACCGCCGGCGTCGAATTCGACGTGCGCGCCGTTGATGGAGACCTGGCTGAGCGGGATTTCGAGGGTGACGGTAGCGCCCACCACGCGCAGTTCCGGCTGGCCGGTCACGCGGTTGATGACCGTCTGGACCGCGCCGTCGGTGACGAAAATCGATCCGCCGCCCTTGGACATGGCGGTCGAAAACGTCAGGTCGATATGGGTGGTCCCTGCGGTCGTGGTGAACGACTTGTTCAGCAGGGTGGGGGCGGCGGTCGTGTTGAGGGTCATGGTGGCTGCGATCTATTCGTTGTTTTTCCGGCAACAGAACATTCTGGTCAGAAAAGTTACCGTGCGGATAGTATCAATAAAAAGGCAAGCCATTTTAGCCAGAGGGCAAAATAGTGCCTTTTGGCATCACTTTATTGAGGAAACGCTCCCCGGTGAGGGGAGCGTCAGCTCATCTATAAGATAAGCTGATAGATCCCTGGGGTTCTATTAGAGATGGTAATCAATGATCAGGGGCGCGTGGTCGGAGAAGCGCTCGTCCTTGTAGACCGAGACCGCCTTGGCGCAGGCAGCGATGCCCGGGGTGGCGATGTGGTAATCGATGCGCCAGCCGACGTTCTTGGCCCAGGACTGGCCGCGGTTGCTCCACCAGGTGTAGTCGGCCGCCTCGGGCGCGACCACGCGGTGCACGTCGACCAGGCCGACCTCGTCGAAGATGCGCGTCAGCCAGGCGCGCTCTTCCGGCAGGAAGCCCGAATTCTTCTGGTTGCTCTTCCAGTTCTTCAGGTCGATTTCCTTGTGCGCGATGTTCCAGTCGCCGCAGATCACGACTTCGCGGCCTTCGGCCTTGAGCGCTTCCAGATGCGGCAGGAACACTTCCATGAAGCGGAACTTGGCCAGCTGGCGCTCCGGCGACGAGGAGCCGGACGGGCAGTAGACCGAGATCACGGTCAGGTTGCCGAAGTCGCAGCGCGTGTAGCGGCCTTCGGCGTCGAATTCGGTGCAGCCGAAACCGATGCGCTTGTTGTCCGGCGCCGTGCGGCTATACACGCCGGTACCCGAATAGCCCTTTTTCTCGGCATAGTGGAAATGGCCGTGGTAGCCGTGCGGGGACAGCATGTCCTCGGTCATGTCGGCTTCCTGCGCCTTCAGTTCCTGGACGCAGATGAAATCGGCCTCCTGCGCGGCGAGCCAGTTGAAGAAACCTTTTTTGTGCGCCGAACGGATGCCGTTCAGGTTCGCGGAGATGATGCGTGGCATGGATCTTTGATGACTATGAAGGGCAGCCTGCGGGGCATGCACGGTGGATTCGGGAACTGCTGAGCGCGACAGTGTAGCGCGTTTTGCTGCCGCCAGGAATGGCAGGCCAGCACTCCCTGCAAGCAAGCCGGGGCGCGGTTTACAATACGCGCTTTCGGACATTCAGGAGAAGCACGTGAGCGATCTGCGCCAGGAGTTTATTGCATTTTCGGTCGAGGCCGAGGTATTGAGGTTCGGTGAATTCACGACCAAGGCCGGGCGCCTGTCACCGTACTTCTTCAACGCCGGCCTGTTCCACGACGGCGCCACCCTGGGCCGGCTGGCCCAGTTCTACGCCCAGACCCTGCTGGACTCCGGCGTGCAGTTCGACATGCTGTTCGGCCCCGCCTACAAGGGCATCACGCTGGCGTCCGCCACCGCCGTGGCGCTGGCCGGCAAGGGCCGCAACACGGCGTTTGCCTACAACCGCAAGGAAGCCAAGGACCACGGCGAAGGCGGCACCATCGTCGGCGCCAAGCTGGCCGGCAAGGTCGTGATCGTCGACGACGTGATCTCGGCCGGCACCTCGGTGCGCGAATCGGTCGACATGATCCGCGCCGCCGGCGCCGAACCGGCGGCCGTGCTGATCGCACTGGACCGCATGGAGCGCTCCGGCAAGGATGGCGCGCTGTCCGAGCATTCGGCGGTGCAGCAGGTCGCGCAGGAATTCGGCATCCCGGTCATCTCGATCGCCAACCTCGACGATCTGTTCGGCTACCTGTCCGGCGCCGGCGCCGACCCGCGCCTGTCCCAGCACAAGGAAGCCGTCGCCGCCTACCGCAGCCGCTACGGCGTCTAAACGCTACTCCGGGCAATAGCCCAGAGGGGAAATTAGGGTCAGAGTCAAATTATTGAGCAATTTTCCAGAATTGCTTTTAACTCGACTCTGACCCTAATTAATTTGCAACATATTGCTCACCCAACAAATTGGGGTCAGAGTCGAATTGCAGGAAACTTTCCAAAGTTTCCCAACAATTCAACTCTGACCCTATTTGTCTTGACGTTGCCTACAACCGCAAGGAAGCCAAGAACCACGGCGAAGGAGGCACCGTTGTCGGCGCCAAACTGGCCAGCAAGGTCGTGATCATCGACGACGTGATCTCGGCTGGCACATCGGTTCGCGATCCGGTCGACATGATCCGCGCCGCCGGTGCCTAACCGGCGGCCGTGTTTATCGCGCGGGACCGCATGGAGCGTTTCGGCAAGGAAGGCGCGCTGTCCGAACACTCGGCTGCGCAGCAAATGGCTAGCGAGTTCGGCATTCCGGTGATCTCGATCGCCAACCTTTTCGACCTGTTATAAATTGCAGTGAATAAACCTGCCCAAATGTAATTAATGATAGACTATCAGTATGCCGCGAGTGGTGCTTCTCGGTTGGCGAAACGGGAGCTTTTTAGCCTCTCGACATGTAGATGACTGGAGCATCGCAACAAGCGCGCCTCAGCATCCTTTACTCAAATAATTGGGGGGAGAATATGTATTTGATTTCACGGAGTATTTTATTGATCTTGGTGCTGGCGATGGTAACAGGCTGCTCAATTATGCATCCGGTCACTGACGACTATCAGCGGTACCTTGCCAATAACGAAGGCGAGCGCAAATTTGAGACTGTCAAAGTGGCCGATCAATACTACCTACCTGCCACTACCCAAAATCATCGCTATGAGTTTCGCGCGGCTACGACTGGTTATGCCAACGTATGGGTAATGGAGTTCGGTAAAGTGCTGGATTCCACAATGCAGTCCAAAGATGTGATCAGTGCTTTTGGTGGCTTGACTAAGGCCACGGCAGAATCGCAGGGATCCGGAAATACACTGGTTTTCGACTTGCAGAAATATACGTTTGAAGATTTCGGTGCTCACGTCACGCTGACTATAAGCGTCAAAAATGCAAACGGGGAGGTCTTCAAGAAGACTTATACTTCCACGGGGAAGTCGCAAGGAGCGAAAATGTTTTTTGCCGGCGCGTTTGGGATGAAAAATGCCGTCCAACAGTCCACCAAGCTTGCAACGGATGAAATTATTGCCAATTTTATTCGCGACCTGAAAATATCTAAAGGCGTGGTGTCAGCAAGGTAAGGACTATTCAACCTGCGACGTTTTTTTTCAAAATGCATAGCATGGATGTCAGGCGCATAAAATTCCGAGAAAAAATATTCCTTCCGGCAACGATTAGCCTACACGCATAGATGCTGATCTTTTTTTCGACGCGTAGAACGCCCGCCACGGCGCGGACGTAAAAAAACCGGAGCCGCGGCTCCGGTTTTTTATTGGCTGAGCCGCTTAACCGGCCAGCTTTTTCTTCAGCAGCTCGGTAACCTGGGCCGGATTCGCCTTGCCCTTCGACGCCTTCATCGCCTGGCCGATCAGCGCATTGATGGCCGCTTCCTTGCCGGCGCGGTACTGCTCGACCGACTTGGCATTCGCCGCCAGCACCTCGTCGACGATGCCTTCCAGCGCGCCGGTGTCGGAAATCTGCTTCAGGCCCTTCTGGTCGATCACGGTGTCGGCCAGGTTCTCGTCATGCGATCCGGCTTCCCACATCGCCGCGAAGACTTCCTTGCCTGCCTTGTTCGAGATGGTGCCGTCGGCAATGCGCTTGAGCAGCAGCGCCAGCTGGGCGCTCGATACGGGCGAGGCGTCGATGTCCACGCCCGCGCGGTTCAGGGTCGACGACACGTCGCCCATCAGCCAGTTGGCGGCCGCTTTCGCATTCTCCTTGCCGGCTGCAGCCACCACCGCCTCGAAGTAGGTCGCCATCGCCTTGGACGAGGTCAGCACCAGGCTGTCGTATTCCGGCAGGCCGTATTCGCCCGTGAAGCGTGCGCGCAGGGCGCCCGGCAGTTCGGGCATCTCGGCCTGGATGCGGTCGATCCAGTCCTGCTGGATAACCAGCGGCGGCAGGTCCGGATCGGGGAAGTAGCGGTAGTCCTGCGCGTCTTCCTTGGTGCGCATCGAGCGCGTTTCCTTCTTGTCCGGGTCCCACAGGCGCGTGGCCTGGACCACCTTGCCGCCGTCTTCGATCAGCTCGATCTGGCGCCGCACTTCGTAATGGATCGCTTCTTCCATGAAGCGGAAGGAGTTCAGGTTCTTGATCTCGCAGCGGGTGCCGAATTCTTTCTGGCCGACCGGGCGCACCGAGACGTTGACGTCGCAGCGGAAGGAACCTTCCTGCATGTTGCCGTCGCAGACGCCCAGCCACATCACCAGCGAGTGCAGGGCCTTGGCATAGGCCACCGCTTCGTTCGCGCTGCGCATTTCGGGCTCGGACACGATCTCGAGCAGCGGCGTGCCGGCGCGGTTCAGGTCGATGCCGGTCATGCCGGCGTAGTCTTCGTGCAGCGACTTGCCGGCGTCTTCTTCCAGGTGGGCGCGGGTCAGGTTGACGGTTTTGGTTTCGAGCTTGCCGTCTTTTTCGTAGGCGAAGCTGACCGTGCCGCCCTGGACCACCGGGTCTTCGAACTGGCTGATCTGGTAGCCCTTCGGCAGGTCGGGATAAAAATAGTTCTTGCGCGCGAAGACCGACTGCGGCGCGATTTTTGCGCCGACGGCCAGGCCGAAGCGGATCGCGCGTTCGACCGCGCCGCGGTTCAGGACCGGCAGCACGCCCGGCAGCGCCAGGTCGACCGGGCTGGCCTGCGTGTTCGGCTCGGCGCCGAATCGGATCGAGCTGCCGCTGAAGATTTTCGAGTTGGTCGTGAGCTGCACGTGGTTCTCAAGACCGATGACGACTTCCCATTGCATGATGTGTTCTCTCTTTGTTCTGTGGCTGCTCAGACGCCTTCGGGGGCGCGCGTATGCCAGTCCGTCACCTGCTGGTACTGGTGCGCGATGTTCAGCAGCTTGGCCTCGGCAAAATAATTGCCGATGATTTGCAGGCCGACCGGGCGCTTGGCGTTCTTCTCTCCCTGGCCGAAACCGGCCGGGATCGACATGCCCGGCAAGCCGGCCAGGCTGGTCGACAGCGTGAAGATGTCGGCCAGGTAGTTCGCCACCGGGTCGTTGGCTTTCGCGCCCAGGTCCCAGGCCACCGTCGGGGCCACCGGGCCCATGATCACGTCGCACTTGTCGCGGAACGCGGCCTGGAAGTCGTCGGCGATCAGGCGGCGGATCTTCTGCGCCTGCACGTAATAGGCGTCGTAGTAGCCGTGGCACAGCACATAGGTGCCGACCATGATGCGGCGCTGCACCTCGCGGCCGAAACCTTCGGCGCGGGTCTTGCGGTACATGTCCTGCAAATCCTTGTACTCGGCCGCGCGGTGGCCATAGCGCACGCCGTCGAAGCGCGACAGGTTGCTCGAGGCTTCGGCCGGGGCGATGATGTAGTAGGTCGGGATCGACAGGGCCGTTTTCGGCAGCGAGATCTCCACCAGCGAGGCGCCCAGCTTGACGAATTCGTCCAGCGCGGCGCGCACGGCGCTTTCGACGTCGCTGGCCAAACCTTCGCCGAAATACTCGGTCGGCACGCCGATGCGCAGGCCGGTCAGGGGCTTGTTCAGGTCGCGCGTGTAGTCCTCGGCGACGTTGCCCTGTTCGACCGTGAGGCTGGTCGAGTCGCGCTCGTCGAAACCGATCATTTCGTTGAGCAGCAGGGCGCAATCCTCGGCGGTCTGGGCGATCGGGCCGCCCTGGTCGAGCGAGGAGGCAAACGCGATCATGCCGAAGCGCGACACGCGGCCATAGGTCGGCTTGATGCCGGTGACGCCGCAGAACGCGGCCGGCTGGCGGATCGAGCCGCCGGTGTCGGTGGCAGTCGCCGCCGGCGCCAGGCGCGCGGCAATCGCAGCGGCCGAGCCGCCGGACGAACCGCCCGGCACCGCCAGGGTGTCCCACGGGTTCTTCACCGCGCCGAAAGCCGAGTTCTCGTTGGCCGAGCCCATCGCGAATTCGTCGAGGTTGACCTTGCCCAGCGTGACCATGCCGGCTGCGTTGAAGCGCTCGACCACGGTCGCATCGAAGGGGCTGGCATAGTTGGCCAGCATCTTCGAGCCGGCGGTCGTGCGCCAGCCGCGGGTGACGAAGATATCCTTGTGCGCGATCGGCACGCCGGTCAGCGGGCCGGCAGTGCCGTCGGCCAGGCGGGCGTCGGCGCTTGCTGCCTGTGCCAGCGAGCGCTCGTGGTCCACGTGCAGGAAGGCGTTGTACTGGTTGCCGTCGATGCGGGCCAGGTAGTGGCGCGTCAGTTCGGTCGCGGAGACCTGCTTCGAATGCAGGAGCGCGGACAGCTCTTTGATGGTCTTGTTATGCATGTGCGTGTCGGTGAGGGATGCGTGATTCGGTTACTCGATGACCTTCGGCACCAGGTACAAGCCGTCCTGGGCCTTCGGCGCCGGCGCCTGGTAGTCGTCGCGGCGGTTCTCTTCGGTCACCACGTCGTCGCGCAGGCGCAGCGGCAGCGCCAGGATGGCGGCCAGCGGCTGCGACAGCGGCGCGACACCGGTCGTGTCCACCGCCTGCATCTGCTCGGCCAGGGCGAAAATGCCGTTCAATTCCGCCAGCGCGGTCTCCGCATGGGCCTCGTCCATTTCGAGCTGGGCCAGGTTGGCGATGCGTTTTACGTCTGAAAGTGTCAGGGACATGGCTAAGGGGCGCGGCGCGGGCCGCACGCAAAATGTGGTTGAGCAGTTAATAAACTGGAATCGAATGAGGTTCGAATGGCTAAGCGATCGACGGCGGATGTTGGCAAGCAGTCAGCGAACGGCATGCTACGGCCGATAAAACCTTGGTAACACCGCCGATCTTGCTCCGGATTTGGGGTGGAAAACCCCCCGTTTTCAGCGTTTAATCGACAAATTATAAGGTAGAATGGCGGGCTAATGCGCTATGGGGCCGAAAGCTGGTCCTCCGCAGGAAAGACCGCGCTGCCCTCGGCATGTATCCGGGCAGGCACGGCAAGGACAATCCCGATCAATTTTCAGGCGCGCCGCAACGCGCAATCAGGACACACATGTTTGGTTTTTTACGCAGCTACTTCTCGAATGACCTGGCGATCGACCTCGGTACCGCCAACACCCTGATCTACGTGCGCGGACTGGGCATCGTGCTGGACGAACCATCGGTCGTCGCGATCCGCCAGGAGGGCGGCCCGAACGGCAAGAAGACGATCCAGGCAGTCGGCAAGGAAGCCAAGCAGATGCTGGGCAAGGTGCCGGGCAATATAGAGGCCATCCGCCCGATGAAAGACGGCGTCATCGCCGACTTCACCGTCACCGAGCAGATGCTCAAGCAGTTCATCCGCATGGTCCACGATTCGAAATTCTTCCGCCCGTCGCCGCGCATCATCATTTGCGTGCCTTGCGGTTCGACCCAGGTCGAGCGCCGCGCGATCCGCGAATCGGCGCTCGGCGCCGGCGCCTCGCAGGTCTACCTGATCGAAGAACCGATGGCAGCGGCCATCGGCGCCGGCCTGCCGGTCTCGGAAGCCACCGGCTCGATGGTGGTCGACATCGGCGGCGGCACCACCGAAGTGGGCATCATCTCGCTGGGCGGCATGGTCTATAAAGGTTCGGTGCGCGTCGGCGGCGACAAGTTCGACGAAGCCATCGTCAACTACATCCGCCGCAACTACGGCATGCTGATCGGCGAGCAGACCGCCGAAGCGATCAAGAAGGCGATCGGCTCGGCCTTCCCGGGCTCCGAAGTCAAGGAAATGGAAGTCAAGGGCCGCAACCTGTCCGAAGGCATTCCGCGCTCGTTCACGATCTCGAGCAACGAGATCCTGGAAGCCCTGACCGACCCGCTCAACAACATCGTCTCGGCCGTGAAGAACGCGCTGGAACAGGCCCCGCCCGAGCTGGGCGCCGACATCGCCGAAAAAGGCATGATGCTGACCGGCGGCGGCGCGCTGCTGCGCGACCTCGATCGCCTCTTGATGGAAGAAACCGGCCTGCCGGTGCTGGTCGCCGAAGACCCGCTGACCTGCGTGGTGCGCGGTTCGGGCATGGCGCTCGAGCGCATGGACAAGCTCGGTTCGATCTTCTCCTACGAATAAAAAAGCGGCGCAGCCAGTGTCGTTGCGGGCAGGGCGTGCGGACCGATTCCGTACGCGTCTGCCCGCAATGACATGCGCGCCCCGCGCCGACTAGACAGGACGCCAAGCCGGACATGCAATACAGTCCTCCGCCGCTTTTCAAACAGGGCGCCCCCGCGCGGGTGAAGGCGATCGTTTTCGCGCTCATTTCCGTGCTGCTGCTGGTGGTCGACGCCCGCTACCATACCCTCGGCGCGGTGCGCCAGGTGGCCGCCACCGTTCTCTATCCCCTGCAAATGGCTGCCCTGATGCCGCGCGAAGCGCTGGGCAACATGGGCGGCTATTTTTCGTCGCTCTCCACGCTCCAGAAAGAAGTGCGCGAGCTGAAAACCCAGCAGCTCGCGCAGGCGCGCGTGCTGCAGCAGGCCCAGTACCAGATGGCCGAGAACACCCACCTGCGGCGCCTGATGGATGCGCGCGCCCACCTGCCGCTGCAGGCCCAGATGGCCGAGATCCTGTACGACGCACGCGATCCGTCGACCCGCCGCGTCGTGCTCGACCGCGGTTCGCGCAACGGCGTGTCGCAGGGACTGCCGGTGATCGACCATGCCGGCGTGGTCGGCCAGGTCACGCGCGTGTTCCCGTTCACGTCCGAAGTCACGCTCCTGACCGACAAGGACCAGGCCATTCCGGTGCAGGTGCTGCGCAGCGGTTTGCGCAGCATCGCCTATGGCCGCGGCCACTCCGGCCTGCTCGACCTGCGCTTCGTGGTGGCCAATGCCGACATCCAGGTCGGCGACGTGCTGGTCACCTCGGGCCTGGACGGCATGTACCCGGCCGGCCTGGCCGTGGCCAAGGTGGTGCAGGTCGAGAACGTCGCGGCCGGCGCCTTCGGGCGCGTGGTCTGCCAGCCGCTGGCCGGCATCGACCGCCAGCGCCAGCTCCTGATCATCATGTCGCAATCGAATCTGCCGCCGCGCCCGCAGGCTGAAACCCGGGCTGCCGCCACCACGGCCCGGCGCAAGCTGCCGGACATGGCGCCGGTGCCGCCGCCGCCGCTGGCGCCATCGCCGCTGCCGCCGCAGGGCGTGCCGCAAGCGCCGGGCGCCGCGGCCGCAGGGCAGGGCGGCCCCGCCAACGCCGTGGCCGGCGTCGGCGCGCAAGGCGCCGCACCGCAAGCTGCCGCACCGGTCGTCGTTGCGCCCGCCGCGACGGCAACCGCTGCGCCGCGCGCCACTCCCGGGATCGCCCCGGCCACCACGCCGGCGCCCGCCACGGCGCGTCCAGCCACCACGGAGGGCCGATAATGCCCGGTAACCGCCCGCATTACATCCTGCTGCCCGTCAGCCCGCTGTTCATCACCTTCAGCCTGGTGTGCGCCTTCATGCTCAACCTGCTGCCGCTGGGCCGCTGGGTCGGCGCGCCGGACTTCGTGGCCATGGTGCTGGTCTTCTGGGGCATCCACCAGCCGCGCCGGGTCGGGATCGGCGTCGCCTTCATGATGGGCCTCCTGATGGACGTGCACGACGCCAGCCTGCTGGGCGAGAACGCGCTGGCCTATACATTGCTGTCCTACCTGGCGATCATGATCCACCGCCGCGTGCTGTGGTTCCCCATGCTGACCCAGGCCATGCACGTGTTCCCGCTGCTGCTGCTGGCGCAGGCGGTCCAGGCGTTTGTCCATTTCACCGCCTCCGGCCGCTTCCCGGGCCTGCTGCATTTCGTCGAAAGCGTGGTCGCGGTCGCCCTCTGGCCCGTGCTCACCTGGCTGCTGCTGGCGCCCCAGCGCCGCGCCGTCGACCTCGACCACACCCGCCCGATCTGAGCGCACCCGAAACGAGCCTGTTGCAGTGACCGAATTCAAGGACAACGACCGCGAGATCCACCAGTTCCGCACGCGCATGACGGCGCTGGTGGCGCTGGTCTTCATCTGCTTCGGCCTGCTGGTGGCGCGCTTCGTGTATCTGCAGGTGCTGCGCCACGACCAGTTCGCGCTGCAGGCGGAAGACAACCGCATCGCGCTGGTGCCGATCGTGCCGAACCGCGGCCTGATCGTCGACCGCAACGGCGTGGTCCTGGCCCGCAACTACTCGGCCTACACGCTCGAGATCACGCCGTCCAAGCTGCAGGCCAACCTGGAGTCGACCATCGACGAGCTGGCCAAGCTGGTCCTGATCGAGCAGCGCGACCGGCGCCGCTTCAAGCGCCTGCTGGAAGAATCGCGCAGCTTTGCCAGCGTGCCGATCCGCACCCGCCTGACCGACGACGAAGTGGCGCGCTTCACCGCGCAGCGCTTCCGCTTCCCCGGCGTGGAAGTGCAGGCGCGCCTGTTCCGCCAGTACCCGCTGGGCGAGGTTGCCTCGCACGTGGTCGGCTACATCGGCCGCATCAACACGAAAGAGGCGGCCAAGCTGGAGGAGGACGAGCTGGCGGCCAACTACAACGGCACCGAGCATATCGGCAAGGAAGGCGTCGAGAAAAAATACGAGTCCTACCTGCATGGCACCACCGGCTACGAGCAGGTCGAGCGCTCGGCCGGCGGGCGCGCGATCCGCACGCTGTCGCGCACGGCGCCGGTCCCCGGCAGCAACCTGATCCTGTCGCTCGACATCGAGCTGCAGAAGGTCATCGAGGAAGCCTATGGCGAGCAGCGTGGCGCGCTGGTGGCGATCGAGCCGGCCACCGGCGACGTGCTGGCCTATGTCTCGCGTCCCGGCTTCGACCCCAACCTGTTCGTGGACGGCATCGACAGCCAGAACTGGAACGAACTCAATACTTCCCTCGACAAGCCCTTGATGAACCGTCCGCTATCGGGCACCTATCCGCCGGGCTCCACCTTCAAGCCCTTCATGTCGCTGGCCGCGCTCGAACTGGGGCACCGCAGGCCGAGCGACGCGATCCGCGACCCTGGTTTCTTCATGCTGGGCGGGCACCGCTTCAACGACGACAAGCCGGGCGGCCACGGCACCGTCGACATGTACAAGTCGGTCGTCGAATCCTGCGACACCTATTACTACCAGCTCGGCAACGAGATGGGCATCGACAAGATCTCCGGCTTCATGGGCCAGTTCGGATTCGGCCATCCGACCGGAATCGACCTGGAATACGAAAAGACCGGCGTGCTGCCGTCCAAGGAGTGGAAGGCCAAGCGCTTCGCCAAGAACCGTGCTGCCCAGAAGTGGGTGGGCGGCGACACGATCTCGGTGTCGATCGGGCAGGGCTTCAACAACTACACCATGATCCAGCTGGCGCATGCGGTGGCCAACCTGGCCAACAACGGCGTGGTGATGAAGCCGCACCTGGTGAAGATGATCGAGGATGGGGCCACCAAGCAGCGTACCCTGACGGTGCCGAAGGAAACCCGCCGCATCGCGCTCAAGCCGGAGAACATCGATTTCATCAAGCGCACGATGGTGGGCGTGACCCAGGAATCCTACGGCACCGGGCACCGCGCCTTTGCCAATGCCGGCTATATCTCCGGCGGCAAGACCGGCACCGCCCAGGTGATCGGCCTGAAGGGCCAGAAATACAATGCCAGCGCCATCGACGCGCGCCACCGCGACAACGCGCTCTACGTCGCCTTTGCGCCGGCCGACAATCCGCGCATCGTGCTGGCGCTGGTGGTGGAGAATGCCGGTTTCGGGGCCGCGTCGGCCGCGCCGATCGCGCGCAAGGCGCTCGACTACTACTTGCTGGGCAAGCGCCCGGCGCCGCCCAAGCCGAAAGACCTGCCGCCCGGCGCCAAGGCCGTGCCGGCAGCCGCGCCGGTCGTCCAGGCGACCGCGCCTGCGGCCGGCGTCCCAGTCACCAGAAAGGAATAAGCCCATGGCGCGCATTCCAGAACGCCGCTCGCTGCGGCGCCGCCTGCGTCCGTATTTCACGGTCTTCGACTGGCCGCTCGGGCTGGTGCTGTTCGTCCTGATGATGACCAGCGTGATCATCATGAGCTCGGCCGGCGCCGAATTCCCAGACCGCCTCGAACACCAGATCCGCAACTTCCTGCTGGCCTTCGTGGTGATGTGGGTCGCGGCCAACGTGCCGCCGCAGATGCTGATGCGGCTCGCCGTGCCGATCTATACGGTCGGCGTGGCGCTGCTGATCGCGGTGGCGATGTTCGGCATCATCAAGAAGGGCGCACGGCGCTGGCTCTACGTCGGCGTCGATATCCAGCCCTCCGAAATCCTGAAGATCGCGACGCCGCTGATGCTGGCCTGGTATTTCCAGCAGCGCGCCAATGCCAACAACTGGAAGTCTTTCCTGATCGCCGCGGTGCTGGTCCTGGTGCCGTTTATCCTGATCGCCAAGCAGCCCGACCTCGGTACCGGGCTGATGGTTGCCTCTTCCGGCTTCTATGTCATCTTCCTGGCCGGCCTTCCATGGAAGGCGCTGCTGGGCATGGGCATCGCCGGCGCCGCAGCGCTGCCGATCGGCTGGTCGATGATGCATGATTACCAGCGCGAGCGCGTGATGACGCTGATCGACCCGACCTCCGATCCGCTGGGCAAGGGCTTCCACATCATCCAGTCCGAGATCGCCATCGGGTCCGGCGGCATGATGGGCAAGGGTTATGGCAAGGGTACGCAGAGCTACCTGGAATTCGTCCCCGAGCAGACCACCGACTTCCTGTTCGCCGTGTATTCGGAAGAGTTCGGGCTGATCGGCAATTGCTTCCTGCTGATCGTGTACCTGATGCTGATCGGGCGGGGCATGATGATCGCGGCCAATGCGCCCAACACCTTTTGCCGCCTGCTGGCCGGCGCCATCACGATGATTTTCTTTACCTATGCCTTCGTCAACATGGGCATGGTGAGCGGAATCCTGCCGGTCGTCGGAGTTCCGCTGCCTTTCATGAGCTATGGCGGAACCGCCTTCATTACCCTTGGCCTCGGTGCTGGTATATTGATGAGTATTCAAAGGCATCGTAAACTGGTGCAGACATAATTGAACAAGGACTGCGTATGGCCGTTCCAAGAAAACAACTTGCTGCGGTCACCGTAGTCACTGCATTGTCAACCCTGCTCACCGGCTGCAGCACCACCGGCGAGCACAAGAGCCTGATCCCGCTGCCCTGGGGCCACAGCCCCACGGCGCAGCATCCCGAGGCCCCCAGGCTGCCGCCGGCCAAGTCCGGCCGCGGCGGCTACTACAAGGACGACGGCCCCGGCGCCAACCCGCCGCCCGGCCTGCTCGACCTGCCTGACGCCATCATCCGCGCCGAACCGTATGCGAAATGGGCCAACCGCCCGTATTCGGTGCTCGGCCGGAGCTACACCCCGATCACCCACGAAGATCCGTTCACCCAGCGCGGCGTGGCCAGCTGGTACGGCGTCAAGTTCCACGGCCAGAAGACTTCGTCGGGCGAGCCCTACGACATGTACAAGATGACCGCGGCCCACCCGACGCTGCCGATTCCTTCCTATGTGCGCGTGACCAGCGTCGACAGCGGCAAATCGGTCATCGTGCGCATCAACGACCGCGGTCCCTTTCACGCCAGCCGCATCATCGACGTCTCCTACACGGCCGCCCTCAAGCTCGGCCTGCTGGGCCGCGGCAGTCACCAGGTCGAGATCGAGCGCCTGTTCCCGAACGACCATCCGACCCGCATCGCCACCGTACGCCGCGCGATGACCTCGCAGGCCCAGTCGGCGCCGCCGGAAATCACGGCGCTGATGCTCGAAGATACCGTGCGCTCCGACAGCGCGGCCGTGGCGCAGGTGGTGCCCAAGCTGGTGCCCGCCGGGAGCTTCTACGTGCAGCTCGGCGCCTATGGCCGCGCCGGCATGGCCGACGCGATGCGCGAGCGCCTTGGCCAGGCCGGCCTGGCGCTCGGCGCGCTCGAGGTGGTGAAGGTGGGGGCGGTCAACCGTTTATACGGTGGGCCGTTCGCCACGAAGGACGAGGCGCAGGCGGCGGCGCGCGCGGTGCCCGGATCATTCGGCCTGAAGCCTATCGTGGTCAAGCGCTGAGGGGTGCTTTGTTTGGCGTTGCACGGTCGAATCCACGGCCAGAAGCGGACGCTCGTAACTAGAGGCAGAGATTGAAGCTTGATGAAGATATGCGCGTCGACGGGCAGTCCATTGGGATAGTCAAAGACATGGAAACATCCACCTGTATTGACTATTTTTTTGAGGCTGATTTGTGGTGCAAGGACCCGCATCAAAGGTGCTAAAAGAGTTTCGTTCCACTGGTTCCTGGCCCGACCGGACTCAGTTCGCTTCGGGATAACAAAACGCTTCGCCTCGAAATTCCTGATAACCGCTCGACCGTCTGCTTCGGGTTGAAAACGGACGCTACATTGGCTGCGCAATCGGTCAGAAGCAGCCCTCCGCCGGAGCGCCTGCAGAGCCGCACCTGGAGCCTTAAAGGCTCGAATCGGCCGAAACTTCTTTGCCACGGCAGCGCTTGGCTATACTGTCGGCAAGCTTATACAACAAAGCCGGCCCGTCCAACAAAGGAGACAAGCTTGACACTGCCACGCCCAACCCGCCTCGCCGCGCTGTTCGCGCTGACCGCCATCGCCGCCGCCAGCAACGCGCTGGCAGCACCGAAGGCCAAACCGACCGTCGCTGAGGCCGAGAAATTTTTATCGGCCACCGAAACCCGCTTCGCCAACGAATACGACGACATCGTTCGCGCTCAATGGATCGGTGCAAACTTTATTACCGACGACACCGAAGCGATTGCGGCCCACTTCGGGGAAAAGGCCTTGAACTCGCAGGGCGAAGCGGCCCTGGCCGCGCGGCGCTACAACGGCCTCAAACTCAAGGATGACGCGGCGCGCAAGCTCAAGCTGCTGCAGCTGACGCTGATGCTGTCGGATCCGAAGGAGCGCGCCGCCTATGCCGGCAAGCAGGCCAGCTTGTCCGGCGCCTACGGCAAGGCCAAGTACTGCCCGAACGGGGCGCAGGATGCCTGCCTGGCGCTGGGCGAGCTGGAAAAGATCCTGGCCACCAGCCGCGATCCGGTCAAGCTCAAGGACGCCTGGAGCGGCTGGCACCAGCAGGCCCCTGGCTACAAGCAGACCTATGTCGACTATGTGGCGCTGTCCAACAAGGGCGCGCGCGAAATGGGGTTCGCCGACACCGGCGCCCTGTGGCGCTCGCAGTACGACATGAAGCCCGAGCAGTTCGCCGCCGAGATGGAGCGCATGTGGCAGCAGGTCAGGCCACTGTACGAATCGTTGCACACCTATACCCGCCTGAAGCTGCGCCAGAACTACGGCGCGGCCGTCGTGCCGGCCAGCGGCCCGATTCCGGCCCATCTGTTCGGCAATATGTGGAGCCAGGACTGGCAACACATCTATCCGCTGCTCAAACCGGCAACCGGCGCCAGCAGCTTCGACTTGAGCCGCGTGCTGGTCGAGCGCAAGACCTCGGCCAAGGAAATGACGCAGTACGCCGAGCGTTTCTACACCTCGCTCGGCATGCCGAAGCTGCCCGCGACCTTCTGGACGCGCTCCCTGCTGACCAAGCCGGCCGACCGCGACGTGGTGTGCCATGCATCGGCCTGGAGCCTGGACCGCCTGGACGACGTGCGCATCAAGATGTGCATCAGGCCGACTGCCGAAGACTTCAAGGTCATCCACCACGAGCTGGGCCACACCTATTACCAGCTGGCCTACAAGAAGCAGCCGATCCTGTTCCAGAACGGCGCCAACGATGGCTTCCACGAAGCCATCGGCGACACGGTCGCGCTGTCGATGACGCCGAGCTACTACCAGCAACTCGGCTTCATGGACAAGACGCCTGAGCCGAATGCCGACATCGGCGAGCTGCTGCAGGTGGCCCTGGCCAAGGTGGCCTTCCTGCCGTTCGCCTACTCGGTGGATAAATGGCGCTGGGATGTATATGCGGGCAAGGTCAAGCCGGACGACTACGACAAGACCTGGTGGCAGCTGCGCGAGCAGTACATGGGCGTGAGCCGCCCGGCGCCGATGGTTCCGGGCGGTTTCGATGCCGGCGCCAAGTACCACGTGGCGGCCGACGTACCGTACGCGCGCTACTTCCTGGCCCACCTGCTGCAGTTCCAGCTGCACCGTTCGCTGTGCGCGGAGGCCGGCTACAAGGGACCACTGCATCAATGCTCGATCTATGGCAGCCAGAAGGCAGGCGCCAAGTTGCAAACCCTGCTGGAAATGGGCGCGAGCAAGCCTTGGCAGGAGGCGCTGAAGGCGGCCACGGGCGAAGACAAGATCGACGGCTCCGCGTTGCTGGACTATTTTGCGCCATTGAAAACCTGGCTGGACGAGCAGAACCGACAGCTGGCCGCAGTCGAGGTCAAGAGGTAACACGACCAGAGGGTTGGCCGTTGCGGGTGGCTGGGCGGATACATGTGCCCGGCCACTCCTGTTTCATGTGCCGTGAATCGGTAGCTTCGCGGTATGTGCGTTGGGTAATCAGAAACTTGGGTGCTAACCCTTGCTGAACAGCTCAGTTAGTAGAAATTCCCCTATTGGGACGGAAGCCGACATTCGACATGTCACACCCCGCAAGCGTGCAGCCGCGACGTGCTTAGTCGCAGGCCCGCAGCTGCACTCCATTGAAATCATCGGCAATCCCCGCCACCCGGCTACGTTCATCCGGCGTCAGGTTGCGGAACTGCCAGGCCGCGCGCGTGCCTTGCGGCCCACGCGGCAGCACCCGCACCCCGCGCACGCCCTGGCGCCCGAGGTCTGCGACCAGCTTCTGCGCCGCCGCATCGCTCTTGAACACGCCCAGCGAGATCGCCCACTTCAAAGGCGACTCGCCCTGCATCACGAAGAAATTCGCCACGCCGCGTTCCTTCAGCTCGGCTACGCGCTTGTCGGCGCCTTCCTTGCCGCCGCTCGGCGGCAGGTAGACCAGGTGGCTGCTCACTTCCTGGTAGGGCACGCTGGTACGCGACTGGCGCTCGCCAAAGCCAAAGCGATTGATGCGCGACTCGAAGCGGCGCGCGTCCGCGGTCGAGAAGGCGCCGGCCTGCAGGCAGGCGATGGTGGCTGCCGCCGGGACCACCGGCGCGGCAGGTTCGGCCGGCGCAGGCGCGGCTGCCGCCGTGCTGTCGGCAACGGCGCGCGCCTCGGCTGCGGTCAGCATCACGATGCGATCGGCGGCGAGCTGGTTCTTCAGGCGCTGCGGCTCGCGCTCGCTGCCCTCGACCTTGCCCAGCATGCCGTGGCCATACGCGAACAGCGCGGCGTTTGCCGCCAGCAGTACCCAGAATACGAATTTCAACAAGGTCGGACTCCCATTTCAATCGGCGGCTGCGGCATGCAGGCCGACCAGCACGATATTATCGACCAGCCGGTAGCCGACCTTGAGGGCCGGCGCGATATAGGGTGCGGCGCCGCCGGAGACGATGCAGGCGGTGGCGCCGTGAACGGCGCAGGCGCGCTCGATCGCGCCGGCCTGCGCCGACAGGATGCCCGACACGATCGCGTCGTCGGTATTGTCGCCAAACAGCGGGGGCGGCGCGGCGCCCGGCTGTACCTGCGGCAGCTGGGCGGTATTGCGGGCCAGCGAAGCGGCCATCAGCGCCAAACCGGGCAAGATCATGCCACCCACAAACAGGCCATCGGCGCGCACCGCGTCGACCGTGGTCGCGGTGCCGCAGGTGGCGACGATGATGTCCTGGGCGGGCGCCAGCGCGCGCGCGCCGATCGCGGCGGCGAAGCGGTCGCAGCCCAGCTGACCGGGATGGCGGTAGCCGTTGCGCAGGCCGGCGCGCTCGCCGGTGGACGCGAACCACTCGACCGTGATGGCCGCCGGCAGGGCCTGCGCGATCCGCTCGCGCACCTCGATGCCCGCGACATTCGACACGATCGCGCGGCAAATGCCGGCGCGGCGCCAGGCGCTGGCGATGTCGGCCAGGTCCGCATGCGGCGCGGCGTGGCTGGTTTCCCATTCGCCGATTGCCGCGCCAGGGGCGGCAATCGCCCACTTGATGCGCGTATTGCCGGCGTCGACCAGCAGCAGCTTCATGGCTTCACCCGCAGCGAGACGTCGCCGGCCAGGACGGCGACGCGGCCGTCAAGCGTATCGAGCAGCAGGCGGCCGGTTTCATCCACGCCGGCGGCCAGGCCCTCGTGCAGGACCGCGCCGTGGTCGACGATCGTCACCGTCTCGCCCTGCCAGGCATGGCGCAGGTTCCAGCGTGCGCAGAAGGCCCCGAAGCCCTGGCGCGCGAACAGCTGCAGCGCCTCGGCCAGGCCGTCGAGCAGGGCGGCCATTAGCACGTCGCGGTCCATGCGCGCCAGCCAGGGCGCGCCGGCGGCGCTGCGCCCGATGCGCGCTTCCATTTCGTCGGGCATCACCAGGTTCAGGCCGATGCCGATGACGGCCCAGGTCCCGCCACCCGCCGCGCCCTGCGTTTCGACCAGGATGCCGGCCAGCTTGTCGCCATCCTTGAGCACGTCGTTGGGCCACTTGAGCTGCACCTGCACGCCCAGTTGCGCCAGCACCTCGGCCAGCGCCACGCCGACCGCGAGCGGCAGGCCGCTGAGCGCCTGCGGGCCGCCGCCGAATTTCCAGGCCAGCGAAAAGGTCAGCGAGCCTTCGCTCGAGGACAGCCAGCTGCGCCCGGCGCGCCCGCGGCCGGCGGTCTGGTGTTCGGCCACCAGCAGCAGGGGGGCGGTCAGCCCGGCCGCGCGCGCCAGCAGATCGGCGTTGGTCGAACCCGTCTCAGGCACCACCTCGACGGCGACGCCGGCATGCGCCAGCGCGGCGATGTTGGCGGGCTTCATGCCTGTTCCTGCCTTTGCTTGGTCGGCGCGCGCGAAAACGCCAGGTCGAACAAGGCGTTCGGCAGCAGGCGCAGCAGCTTGGCCACCATGCCCATCTGCCAGGGCAGGACGCGGTAGCTGTGGCCGCGCGCGATGACCTCGACTGCCTGCGCGGCGAAGCGTTCGGCCGGCATCAGGAAGGGCATGGGGAAGCGGTTGTGGCGGGTCATGGGCGTGTCGATATAGCCGGGGGCGATGGTCACCACCTTGATGTTGGTGGCGCGCAGCTCCAGGCGCAGCGATTCGCAATAGCTGTGCACGGCCGCCTTCGAGGCGCAGTAGGCGCCGGCGCCGCGCATGCCGCGGATGCCCGCCACGCTGCCGATGCCCACCAGCCGGCAGGGGCCGGTTTGCGCCCTCATCGGCGCGATGAAAGGTGCGAAGGTGGCGACGGTGGCGTTCACGTTGGTGGCGAACACGGCGTCGAACACCGCCAGGTCGGCGGGGCGTTCGGTGAGGGTGCCATGCGAGATGCCGGCGCTGGCGATCACGATGTCGGCGCCGCCGTTCGCGGCGATGAAGTCGGCGGCAGCCGCCTCCAGGCCCGCGCGGTCGGTGGCGTCGACCGCGTAGATGCGGTGGCGTTCGGGGTGGGGCAGGGAGGCCGCGAGTTCGGCCAGCGGTTCGCGGCGGCGGGCCAGCAGGCCGAGGGTGGCGCCGCGCGCCGCATAGTCGCGCGCCAGCGCCGCGCCGATGCCGCTCGAGGCGCCGGTGATGAATACCCGGTCCGAGCGGCCCGGCGCCAGGGTCATTTCTTGTCCGCTTTCGCGCGCGCGACCAGGCTGTCCATCACCTGCAGGGTGCCCTGCAGTGCGTCGCCTTCGCCGCGGGTGGCTTCCTGCAGCATGCCGGGCGAAGTCAGGAAGCGGCCATCGACCGCGATCATCGGCCAGTGGGTGATGCGGTAGGCGTCGATCATCGACTGCGCGCGGCGCAGCTTGGCCTGCACGCCGAAGGAGCGGTAGGCATCGATGAAGCGCGCGCGGTCGATGCCGGCGCGGCTGGCCCAGTCGAACACCTGTTCGTCCTGGGCGAGCGGCAGGTGCTCGACGTGCATCGCGGCGAAGGCCTTGGCGTGGTATTGCTCGAGCAGGCCGAGCGACTCGAGCGTGAAGAACAGGCGCTGCTGCGCCGCCACCTGCGCGCCGCGCGGCACGTGCACGCGGCGGAACACGATATTGTCGCCCTGCTTCTTCACCCATTCCGCCAGCTGGGGTTCGAAGGCGTAACAGTGCGGGCAGTAATAGGCGAAGAATTCGGTGACTTCGATCTTGCGGCCGCTGTCGGTCGGCTGGACGCTCGGCATCACCTGGTATTCCACGCCGTCGCGCGGCGCGGCGGGGGAGGCACTAACGGCGCCGGCCAGCAGGAGCAGGGCGGCGGTGCAGAGCAGGCGGCGTAGCGGTTGCATGCGGTTCCTTAGCGCTGGTTGCGGACGATGGCGACGTCGATGCCGCTGTCGAGCAGCTTGGCGCGCGCCTTGTTCATGGATTCGACCCCGTTGTACGGGCCGACGCGCACGCGGTGCAGCACGCCGCCGTCGGTCGTGCGGTCGGTGATCGCGGCCTCGAAGCCGAGCAGGGCCAGCTTGGCGCGGGTGTTCTCGGCATCGGACATCTCGCGGAAAGCGCCCGCCTGCAGGAAGTAGATGTAGCCGTCGCTGCCCGCGGCCGGGGCGGCAGCTGCTGCCGGGGCAGGCGCAGGAGCGGCGGCGGGTGCGGCGGCAGGCGCCGCGGCAGGTGCCGGTGCAGCTGCCGGCGCCTGCATGCCGGCGATTGCCTGGCCGAGCGGATCGGCTTCGGCAGCCGCCGGGGCGCGAGCGGGCGCCGCGCTTGCCTTGTTGGCGCGTTCGGCAATCTCGCGGTTCGCTTCGCGCGCGGCGTCGCGGTTGCCGTACAGCGGCTTGTTCGGGTCGCTGGCCTGGCTCGGCTCGAGGTCGGCCGGGCGGCCCATCTTGTTGGAGCGGTCGGTGAAGGGCGACTGGCCCTTGGTGATCACGAGCGCGACCGCCACCGCGATCCCCAGGCCGATGATCAGGCCGATGATGACGCCGGTCAGGGTGCTGCCGCGCTGGCGCAGCGCTGAGAAGGATCGAATGGCGGTCATGGGCTTACTCTTGTGGTTCGGTAGGGGCGCGTTCCATCTTGCTCGGGGCCGACACGCCGATCAGGGCCAGGCCGTTGCGCAGCACCTGGCGGGTCGCCGCGGCCAGGGCCAGGCGCGCCAGCTTGAGCGGCTCGTCGTCGTCGAGCAGCCATTTGTGGGCGAAGTAATAGCTGTGCAGCTCGCCGGCCAGTTCGCGCAGGTAGAACGCGACCTGGTGCGGGCCGAGTTCGAGCTTGGCGCGCGCCAGCATTTCCGGATAGGCGGCCAGCTTCGCGAGCAGGCTCGCTTCGTGGGTGGTGGTCAGGGGCGACAGGTCGACCTGGGCCAGTTGTGCTTCGTCGCCGCCCCAGTTGGCGAGGGCCGAGCAGATGCGCGCATGGGCGTACTGCACGTAGTACACCGGGTTTTCCTCGCCGGTCGCCAGCGCGACGTCGACGTCGAACACGAATTCGGTGTCGGCCTTGCGCGAGATGAGGAAGAAGCGCACCGCGTCGCGGCCGCGGGTCACGTCGCCGTTGCCCGACCATTCGATCAGGTCGCGCACCGTGACGTAGGAGCCGGCGCGCTTGGAGATCTTGACCTCTTCGCCGTTCTTCATGACGGTGACCATCTTGTGCAGCACGTAGTCGGGATAGCCCTGCGGGATGCCGATGTCGACGGCCTGCAGGCCGGCGCGCACGCGCGCGATCGTGCCGTGGTGGTCACTGCCCTGGACGTTGATCGCCTGGTCGAAGCCGCGGCGGAATTTCTGCATGTGGTAGGCGACGTCGGGCACGAAATAGGTATAGCTGCCGTCGGACTTGCGCATCACGCGGTCCTTGTCGTCGCCGTAGTCGGTGGTGCGCAGCCACAGCGCGCCATCGAGCTCGTAGGTCACGCCGGCGTCGACCAGGGCCTGCACCGCCTGTTCCACCTTGCCGTCCGCATACAGCGAAGACTCGAGGTAGTAGTTGTCGAACTTGACGCCGAAGGCCTGCAGGTCCATGTCCTGCTCGTGGCGCAGGTAGGCCACGGCAAAGCGGCGGATCGATTCGAGGTCGTTCGCATCGCCGCTGGCGGTGGCCGGCTCGCCATCGCTGGCCGAGACGGTCTTTTTGGCCAGGAAGTCGTCGGCGATGTCCTGGATGTAGTCGCCGTTATAGGCCGACTCCGGCCAGAGTGCATCGCCCGGCTTGATGCCGCGCGCGCGCGCCTGCACCGAATTGGCCAGGGTGGCGATCTGCACGCCGGCGTCGTTGTAATAGAACTCGCGGGTCACGTCATGGCCCTGCGACTCGAACAGCGAAGACAGGGCGTCGCCCAGTGCGGCCTGGCGGCCGTGGCCGACGTGCAGCGGGCCGGTCGGGTTGGCCGACACGAATTCGATGATCGCGTGGTGGCCCTTGCCGGAATCGCCCTGGCCAAAAGCCGCGCCCTGCTCGAGCACGGTCTTGACGACCGATTGCTTGGCGCTGGCGGCCACGCGCAGGTTGATGAAGCCGGGACCGGCCACGTCGGCCGACTCGACCAGGCCCTGGGCGCCCGGCTCGGCGAGCACGGCGGCGACCAGGCGGGTCGCCAGTTCGCGCGGGTTGGTCTTGAGCTGCTTGGCCAGCTGCATCGCGATATTGCAGGCGATGTCGCCGTGGCTCGGGTCGCGCGGGCGCTCCAGCACGACGTTAGGGATGAGATCGGTGCCGGCGACGATCGGCGCGAGGGCGGCCTGGAACAGGGCAACGATTTGTTGTTTTTGTTGAGCGAGCATGGGAAGTCGGTCTAAATAATGAGGCGAACCTGCGGACAGGCAAACAGCGGTAATTATACTGGTTTGAGGTTCTGCGCAACATGTTCATCCCGGCAAGAGCTGCGAGCATGGTTTAAGTTGCACCAAAGCCGATGCCGTTACAATGGGGGCCTTTTTCGACCGTATTGATCCTGCCATGACCGACAAGCGCCCGACGCTCTCCCTGAAACCCAAAGCCAAACCGGCGCGCTCCACGGCGCCGAAGGGCCCCAAGGCCGGCGGGCAGGCGCCCAACCCGGGGCAGGACCGGCCGCCGCGTCCGGAGCCCTACCGTCCGGCAGCCGAACGCCACGACAAGAAGCCGGCTCCGCGCCTGCGCGAAAGCCACGAAGTCCTGGTCGCGCCCCAGCAGGACTTCCGTCCCGACCTGAAGGCCGATTCGCTGGCGCTGGCCCTGCTCGGCGCGGCCAATGCGGTGGCGCGGGTGCGCGCCGGCACCGCGCTGCCGCAGGCGCTGTCGATCGTGTTCTCGGTGTACGACGTGACGCCGCAGGCGCGCGGCGCGATCCAGGACATCGCCTACCGTACCATGCGCCAGCTCGGGCGCAGCGAGGTGCTGCTCGGCCTGATGACGACCAAGGCGCCGGAACCGGCCATGCTCGACGGCCTCCTGTCGGCCGCACTGGCCCTGCTCGACCCGCCGCCGGACACCCCGCCGCCCTACGAAGCCTTCACGGTGGTCGACCAGGCCGTGCATGCGGCCGCCCACCATCCGGACTTCGCCCATGCCAAGGCGATGGTCAACGCCGTGCTGCGCCGCTTCCTGCGCGAGCGCGACGCGCTCACGGCGGAGGCGCTGAAGCAGCCGCTGGCGCGCTGGAACTACCCGCAGTGGTGGATCGACAGTACCCGCGCCGCCTACCCGGACCGCTGGGAGTCGATCCTGGAAGCCGGCAACGTCCATCCGCCCCTGACGCTGCGCGTGAATGCGCGCCGCCTGGATGCCGATGCCTACCTCGCCACGTTGGCGGAGGCCGGCATTGAAGCCACGCGCCTGGGCCCCACCGCGGTGCGCCTGGCGCAGCCGGTCAACGTCAGCCAGATCCCGGGCTTCCACGACGGCCTGGTGTCGGTGCAGGACGCCGGCGCCCAGCTGGCCGCGCCGCTGCTCGACCTGAAGGATGGCATGCGCGTGCTCGATGCCTGCGCGGCGCCGGGCGGCAAGAGCGGCCACATCCTCGAATATGCCAAGGTGGAGCTGACCTCGGTCGATGCCGATCCCCAGCGCCTGGCGCGGGTGCGCGACAACCTCGGACGCCTCGGCCTGGAAGCAAAGCTGATCGCGGCCGAGGCGCAAAGCGCGGCCTGGTGGGACGGCGTGCCGTTCGATCGCATCCTGGCCGACGTGCCCTGCACGGCCTCGGGCATCGTGCGGCGCCACCCGGACATCCGCTGGCTGCGCCGCAAGTCGGACACACTCCAACTTGCAACACTTTCAAGCAAAATACTCGACAACCTTTGGCAGATGCTGCTGCCCAATGGTAAATTGTTGTTTGTGACATGTTCGCTCTGGCCCCAGGAATCGGAGGCGCAGGCAGCCGCGTTTGCGGCGCGCCACGACGCCATCCGCCTCGACGCGCCGGGCCAGCTGCTGCCAGCCAGCGGTGCCGGGCAGGATCATGACGGCTTGTTCTACGCCCTGTTCCAGAAACGCGCGGCGTAATCGTCATCCCGACATTAATGCTTCAATTTAAGGCTCCGGCTCACCCGTGACGTTACGATTTTTCTGCCTCCTCGCCTGCCAGCTCTTGCTGGCATTGGTGTGTACGCAGGCACGGGCCGCCGACGCCGTCGACATCACCCAGGCGGAAATCCAGTTCTCCGAGGACGGCTACCGGCTGAAGACGCGCTTTGCCTTCGACCTGAACCACGAGCTCCAGGAAGCGCTCCAGAACGGCATCAAGCTGCACTTCACGACCGAGATCGAGATGACGCGCCCGCGCTGGTGGTGGCGCGACGAGAAGGCGGTGCTGGCCAAGCGCACCGTCGGCATTTCCTACGACGTGCTCACGCGCCAGTACAACGTGCTGATCGCCGGCAGCCTGCCGCAGAGTTTCACGACCCTGGAAGATGCCCTGTCCCAGATCCGCAGTCCCGCGCGCTGGCTGATCGCGCCGAAAGGGGCGCTCAAGCAGGGCGAGGTGTATGACGTCTCGGTGCGCATGTACATGGACCGCGACTACCTGTCCAAGCCCCTGCAGGTCAACGCCATCAACGACTCGAGCTGGCGCCTGGCGTCCAGCCGCAGGACCTTTGCCTACCGTGCAGGCTAGGACGCATGGCGGGATTTCGCATCAGGGCTAAATCCATCAACCAGGCGCTGCGCTACGCATTGGTCGTGGGCGGCTTCGTCGTCTCGATCCTGCTGTTCCTGCTCGCGGGCGCCTCCGACAACTCGGGCTTCTTCGACCGCTACTACACCTGGCTGCTGGGCGTGAACGCCGGCATGGCCGGGCTGATGCTGGTGCTCGTGGCCGTTGCGCTGGGGCGCCTGTATTCGCGCTACAAGGCCGGCAAGTTCGGCTCGCGGCTGGTGGCGCGCCTCGTGCTTCTATTCGCCGGCATCGGCATTTTGCCCGGGCTGGTCATCTTCATGGTGTCGGTGCAGTTCGTGTCGCACTCGATCGATTCCTGGTTCGACGTCAAGATCGAGGCCGCGATCGAATCGGGCCTGAACCTGGGCCGCGCAGCGCTCGACGAAGCGGTGGCCGAACTGGGTGCGACCGGCCAGACCGCCGCCGCCACCCTGGCCGGGCAGGACGCGGTGACGGTGCAGGGCGTGCTGAGCGGGCTGGTGAACGATGTCAGCGGCATGCAAAGCGCGATGCTGCTGGCCGCCGACGGCACCGTGCTGGCCTCGAGCGCGCAGGACCGCAACGCCGACATCGAACTGGACCGCCCGTCGCCCGACGTGCTCAAGTCCGCCGCGCTGCCGGGCGGCTATGCGCGCCCGGAAGGCAGCAGCGACGCCTCCGCGGCCGGGCCCAACGCGCTCGATGCGGCCACCGGCCTGCGCCTGCGCGTGGTGCTGGCGGTGCCCGAGGCATCCGGCATGGAGCCGCGCTACCTGCAGCTGCTGCAGGCGGTGCCGGTGAACCTGGCCTCGAATGCGGTGGTGCTGCGCAGCGCCTCCGAGGAATACCGCTCGCGCGCCCAGGCGCGCTCGGGCCTGCGCAAGATGTATATCGTGACCCTGACATTGACCCTGCTGCTGGCGATCTTCGGGGCGATCGGCAGCGCCTTCCTCATCGCCGGCAACCTGGCGCAGCCGCTGCTGGTGCTGGCCGAAGGCACGCAGGCGGTGGCCGAGGGCGACCTGTCGCCGCGCCCGATCATCGAGACCAACGACGAACTGGGCACCCTGACGCGCTCGTTCAATGCCATGACCGGCCAGCTGTTCGAGGCGCGCAGCGCCGTCGAGCGCAACCGCACCGCGCTGCAGAACGCCAAGGCCCACCTGGAATCGGTGCTGGCCAACATGTCGGCCGGCGTGATGGTGCTCGACGCGGAAGGACGCGTGGTGAACTCGAACGACGCGGCCTACCGCATCCTGCAGGTCGAGCCGGGTGCCCTGGCCGGTCCGCTGGAGCTGATCGCCGGCCTGGAGACCTTCTCGAACTGCATCGCGCGTGCGATCTCGGCGCAGAGCGCGCAAAGCGCGGCCGCCAGCACCACCGTGGGCAACGACAGGCGCCGGCGCGCGCACTGGCAGCAGCAGATCGAAATCCCCCGCCGCGGCAGCGGCGACGAGCATGATCACGACATCACCCTGCTGGCGCGCGGCTCGCGGCTCCCGGTCGGCAACGGCTCCGGCTTCATCGTGGTGTTCGACGATATCTCGGACGTGATCTCGGCCCAGCGCTCGGTGGCCTGGGGCGAGGTGGCGCGCCGCCTGGCGCACGAAATCAAGAACCCGCTGACCCCGATCCAGCTCTCGGCCGAGCGCCTGCAGATGAAGCTCGAGGGCTGCCTGCCCGAGCGCGAAGCCGAGCTGCTGAAAAAGAGCACGGCCACCATCGTCAACCAGGTCGACGCCATGAAGCGCATGGTGGACGACTTCCGCGACTACGCGCGCACGCCGCCGGCGATGCTCGAGCCGCTCGACCTGAACGCCCTGATCGGCGAGATCCTGCAGCTGTACCTGTCCGAGGACGGCTCCGACATCATCCACGCGGCGCTCGCGCCAGACCTGCCGCGCGTGATGGGCGACGCGACCCAGCTGCGCCAGGTGATCCACAACCTCGTGCAGAATGCCCAGGATGCGCTGGCCGACCGCGTCGGCGGCGCGGCAAAGCCGCGGGTGGACGTCACCACCGAAGCCATTCACTACGAAGGCGCGGACGGCGCCACCGGCACCGCGGTGCGCCTGGCGATCCTGGACAATGGCCCCGGCTTCGCATCGCGCATCCTGGCGCGCGCCTTCGAGCCCTACGTCACCTCGAAAGCGCGCGGCACCGGGCTGGGGCTACCGATGGTCAAGAAGATCATCGACGAACACGGCGGCCGGATCGACATCGGGAACCAATCGGATGGATCTGGCGCGTCGGTATTCATTTTGCTGTTAAAGTTAGCCCCCGAGGCGAACTTGTCCGAAATATAATAGGGGCATAGAATCCCACTGGCGGCAGGCAGCAGATGCCACGAACTAAGCGAGTAGGCACTGACCGGGTAAGATCAGGAAGGCATACAGATGGCGAATATACTCGTAGTTGATGATGAAATGGGCATCCGGGAATTACTCTCGGAGATCCTGGGCGACGAAGGCCACGCCATCACCCTGGCCGAAAACGCGCAGCAGGCACGCGAGGCGCGGGCCGCCGGCGCGCCCGACTTGGTGCTGCTCGATATCTGGATGCCGGACACCGACGGCGTCACCCTGCTCAAGGAATGGCAGCGCGACGGTCTCCTGACCATGCCGGTCATCATGATGTCCGGCCATGCCACCATCGATACCGCCGTCGAGGCCACCCGCATCGGCGCGCTCAATTTCCTCGAGAAGCCGATCGCGCTGCAAAAGCTGCTCAAGGCCGTGCAGCAGGGCCTGAACCGCGCACAGGAAGTGGCGCGCGCGCCGCTGGCGCCGCCGCGCCCGGCCGTCGCCACCGCGATGCCGATGATGGAGAACGGCGCCGGCAATGGCGCCGTGCCCAGCCCCGCCGCGCCGTTGTTCGCGCCGCCGGCCCCGCCGATGGGCAATGGCTCGCGCATGGTGCATGCGATGTCGCATGGCGAGAGCGCCGGCTACACGCTGTCCTTCGACCTGCCGCTGCGTGAGGCGCGCGACGCCTTCGAGCGCATGTATTTCGAGCACCACCTCGGACGCGAGGGCGGCAGCATGACCCGCGTCGCCGAAAAGACCGGCCTCGAACGTACCCACCTGTACCGCAAGCTCAAGCAACTCGGCGTCGAGCCGGGCAAGCTCGCCAAGAAAGGCGTCTGATTGGCAGAGCGGGTCGCGACCACCCTGGTCACGGGCGGGTCCGCCGCCGCACGCGAGAGCGCGATCGCCGCGCTGCTCGCCGCATCGTCCTCTACCGGCCATAGCGCCATCATTCTCGAAGGGCTGCCGGCCGGCAGCTCGCCCATTCCTGCAGACTCTTCCGTAAGACTTGTCCGACTCGCGGGCGGGTGTCCGTGCTGCGGCGGGAACCTGGTTTTGCGTGTAACATTGAATCGACTGTTACGCCAAGGGCCGCAACGCCTGTTGATCGGTTTGGCCAGCAGTGAACACCTTGATCAGTTGCGATCGTGGTTGCAAGACCCACCATACGATCAGCTGTTGGCCCTGGAACCGGTTGTCACACTTGAAAACGGTCCGGAAAGCCCCACCTCTTAACCGAAGTGAACAGCCAGTCGCCCGCCGCCGAGCGGCTGGTACGCACAAACACTCTGATCGAGCGAAGGAGTCATCATGAACATGATCTACAACAGCGAACAGTACAGCGTCGTCGAGTTCGGCGTGGATCGCGAACTCGAAGCGCTGCGCTTCGGCGGCTACGAAATCGTCGACAAGGCCGGGCGCCGCGAAGCCTTCATTGGCGGCAAGCTGGCGCAATCGTTCCGCCGCGACGTCAACAACCTCATCGCAAGCGAGCCGACCATGGAAGAAATCGACGACTTCCTGGGGTCCTACGACACGCTCATGAGCCAGCCGGTCGTCCTGCATTGAACCCTGATCCGCCATCGCCGCTGGACGCGGCGATGGTGCGCCCCGCGCCCCTGGCGTGGTAAGCTGCACGCCATGTGCCAGCTCCTCGGAATGAACTGCAACGTCCCCACGGACATCGTCTTCTCCTTCACCGGCTTCGCCCACCGCGGCGGCCGCACCGACACCCACCACGACGGCTGGGGCATCGCTTTCTTCGAAGGCGCGGGCGTGCGCCACTTCGTCGATCACCAGGCCGCAGTCGCCTCGCCGATCGCCGAACTGATCAAGCGCTACCCGATCAAGTCCACCAATGTCATCGCCCACATCCGCAAGGCCACGCAAGGGAGAGTCGCGCTCGAGAACTGCCATCCTTTCGTGCGCGAGCTGTGGGGCCGCTACTGGGTCTTCGCCCATAACGGCGACCTGAAGGAATTCGCGCCGGTCCTCGACGGGCCGTTCCGCCCGGTCGGCAACACCGACAGCGAGCTGGCCTTCTGCTGGCTGATGCAAAGCCTGCGCGCCGAATTCGGCGACACCGCGCCACAGCTGCCGGCGCTGCGCGCCACGCTCGAGCGCCTGGTCGCGCAAGTGGCCGCGCATGGCACCTTCAACATGATGCTGTCGGACGGCACCGCGCTGTTCACGCATTGCTCGACCAAGCTGTGCTACGTGGTGCGCAAATACCCGTTCGTGACCGCCTCATTGTCCGACGAAGACCTGTCGGTCGACTTCTCGCAAGTGACCACGCCCGACGACCGGGTCGCCATCATCGTGACCGAACCGCTCACCACCAACGAGACCTGGACCCAGTTCGCGCCGGGTGAATTGAAGCTGTTCGTGGATGGCTTGCCACAATAATGGCCGCGTAATGACAGGTAAGTATCATTCCGCTAATAAATTAATGCTAAGAAGCCACTAAAACTGACGAATACGGTAAAGTAGGTGTGTTCGCGAGCCCAACCAGACGACATGACCGATACCGCCAGCATTGACCAGTCCGCGCAGCCCCTGCGCCTGCGTAATTTCTACCTCGGGCGCCAGCCGGTGCTCGACCGTAACCAGGCGCTGTTCGGCTATGAACTGCTGTTCCGCGGCAGTGCCCAGGGACCGGCGCAGATCGAATCCGGCATCTCGGCCAGCGCCAGCGTCATCCATCACGCTTCGCAGCTGGGCCTGGCGCGCGCGATCGGCGACGCCACCGCCTTCCTGAACGTCGACACCGACGTGCTCATGAGCGACATGTTCGCCTTCCTGCCGCGCGAGCGCACCGTGCTCGAGATCGTCCGCTCGGTGGAGCCGACCGATGCCGTGATCCAGCGCATGACCGAACTGTCCACCCACGGCTTCCGCTTCGCGGCCGAGGCCTCGGCCCATGGCGCCAGCCTGGCTAGATTGCTGCCGGTGATCGACTTCGTCAAGATGGACCTGCGCGAACTGCCGGTCGTGACCCTGCTGTCGCTGGCCCCGCGCCTGCGCGGCACGGGCAAGCGCCTGGTGGCTGAAAAGGTCGAGACCCACAACGAATACCGCACCTGCCTGGACATCGGCTTCGATTACTTCCAGGGCTATTATTTCGCCAAGCCGACCGTCATCGCCGGCCGCAAGCTGTCGCCCTCGCAGGCGGCGGTGCTGGACCTGATGAACCTGGTGACCTCGGATGCCGACAATGCCGTCATCGAGCGCGCCATCAAGAAGGACATCACGCTCGGCCTGAACCTGCTGCGCCTGGTGAACACGCCGGCCGCAGGCAACGGGCGCCGCATCGAGTCGATCAGCCAGGCCCTGATGCTGCTGGGCCGCCGCCAGCTGCAGCGCTGGCTGCAGATCCTGCTGTACGCCGAACCGGGCGTGCGCGGCCACAACCTGAGCCCGCTCCTGATGCTGGCCACCACGCGTGCTCGCCTGATGGAACTGCTGGCCAAGCGCCTGCGCCCGCAACAGCGCAACGTCGCCGACATCGCCTTCACGGTCGGCATGATGTCGCTGATGGACACGCTGTTCTGCATCCCGATGCACGACATCGTCGACCAGATTCCCGTGATCGACGAAGTACGCCACGCCCTGCTGGTCCGCGGCGGCTTCTTCGGCGAATTGCTGCGCCTGGCCGAATCGATCGAGCGCATGGAAGATACGGAAGACGAAGTGATGCCGGCGCTGAACAGCCTGTCGATCAATGGCGACGACCTGGCCGAGCTGGAAGTGTCGGCTTTCGAGTGGAGCGACAAGGTGGTTCGCTACGCTATCTAGCGCAAGCAATGTCCGTAGGGTGGGCGGCTTCGCCGCCCGCGCGTTCACATCACGTTTGGATTCACGCGACGGGGTTATCGGGTTGGCGCATCGGGGTCCTTGGATGATTTGGACGCCAATTCAATCACGTCGCATCGACGCACATGTAATTTGAACGCGCGGGCGGGAGACCCGCCCACCCTACGTCACCCTGTCGCGCCAGAGCTCCACTGCCTCTGCAACTCCGGATCGCTGCGCAACTCCCACAATCCCAGCACGATGGTCGCAATCCCCGCAACCACCAGGCTCCAGGTCATCGCCACGTCGTTCACCGCATCGATCATCCACGGCGAGATCGTCACCCACGCGCCAACGATAATATTGAACAGCACGGCCCAGACATAGGTCTTGACCAGGTCGAAGGCCGCGAGGATCCCGATGATGGCGCCGGCCAGGGTGGCGTTCCATGCCTCCGGCGTGCCGGGCGGGTAAGCCAGTATCCAGGGCAAAACGAATAGCCAGACGCCGATCACCACCATCAGCTGGTCTTGCCAGCGCCTGGTCGACAGATGCATTGCCATGATGTCCTCCTCCGCGTTCTAGACGCTTACACAGGCTTGGACAAACGGGGCGGGCAGACGTTCCAGTGCGCAGGTGCTCAGGAACATAAAAAGAAGGGCTCTGCCGCCGGCCTGGGGCCGGCGGCAGGCAAGGGGAATTACAGGTTCGGCGCCAGGTGGCGTTCGAGTTCGGCCTTGTCCATGCCGCGGCGCTTGGCCATGTCCTCGACCTGGTCGTCGCCGATCTTGCCGACCACGAAATACTTCGATTCCGGGTGGGCAAAGTAAAAGCCCGACACGGCCGCGCCCGGGTACATCGCATACGACTCGGTCAGCTCCATGCCGATTTCTTCCGCCTGCAGGGTGCGGAACAGCTCGGCCTTCACGGTGTGCTCCGGGCAGGCCGGATAGCCCGGCGCCGGGCGGATGCCGCTGTAGCTTTCCTTGATCAGCGCTTCGCAGCTCAGGTCTTCGCCCGCCGCATAGCCCCACAAATCGGTGCGCACGCGCTCGTGCAGGTATTCGGCAAAGGCTTCTGCCAGGCGGTCGGCCAGGGCCTTGAGCATGATCGACGAATAATCGTCGTGGGCCGCTTCGAAACGCTGCTCGTGCTTCTCGATGCCGAGGCCCGCGGTCACCGCGAACATGCCGATATAGTCCGCCACGCCGGAATCTTTCGGTGCGACGAAATCGGCCAGGCACTGGTTCGGGCGCTGCACGCCGTCGACCACCGGCTTGACGCCCTGCTGGCGCACGCCGTGCCAGGTGAAGGCCACGTCCTTGCGCGTTTCGTCCGTATAGATCTCGATGTCGTCATGGCCGACCGAATTGGCCGGCAGCAGCGCGATGGCGCCGTTGGCGGTCAGCCAGCGGCCTTCGATGATCTTCTTGAGCATCGCCTGCGCTTCCTCGAACACCTTGCTTGCTGCTTCGCCGACCACCTCGTCGGTGAGGATGGCCGGGTAGGGGCCGGCCAGGTCCCAGGTCTGGAAGAACGGACCCCAGTCGATGTAGCGCGAAAGCGTGGACAGCTCCACGTTCTTGAAGATGCGGCGGCCGATGAACTTCGGTTTGACCGGCGCATACGCCAGGCGTGCACGGTTGCCGCGCGCCTGCTCGAGGGTCAGCATCGGCAGCGCCTTCTTGTTGGCGTGCTGGATGCGAATGCGTTCGTAGTCCTGCGCCAGCTCGATGATGTAGGCATCGCGCGTGTCGTCGGTGAGCAAGGACTGGCCCACCGACACCGAGCGCGAGGCGTCCGGCACGTAGACCACCGGGCCGTCGTAGTGCGGCGCGATCTTCACGGCCGTGTGGGCGCGGCTGGTGGTGGCGCCGCCGATCAGCAGCGGGATTTTCTTTTCGCGGAAATAGGGGTCGCGCTGCATCTCGCGGGCCACGTGGGCCATCTCTTCCAGCGACGGCGTGATCAGGCCGGACAGGCCCACGATGTCGGCGTTCTCCGCCTTGGCCTTGGCCAAAATGTCGGAGCAGGGCACCATCACGCCCATGTTCACGATCTCGAAGTTATTACACTGCAGGACCACCGAAACGATGTTCTTGCCGATATCGTGCACGTCGCCTTTCACCGTGGCGATCACCATCTTGCCCTTGGGCTTGGCGACAATGCCGGTACGCGCTTCTTCCAGCGCCTTTTCTTCTTCGATGAAGGGCACCAGGTGGGCCACGGCCTGCTTCATGACGCGCGCCGACTTCACCACCTGGGGCAGGAACATCTTGCCCTGGCCGAACAGGTCGCCGACGATGTTCATGCCGTCCATCAGCGGGCCTTCGATCACGTGGATCGGGCGGCCGTTGGCAGCCAGGACCTGCTGGCGCATCTCTTCGGTGTCCTCGACAATCCACTGCGTGATGCCGTGCACCAGCGCGTGCGCCAGGCGCTTCTCGACCGTGTTGTTGCGCCACTCGAGGTTCTGTTCCTGCTTGCCGCCGCCGGCCTTCAGGGTGCCGGCGAATTCGATCATGCGCTCGGTGGCGTCGTCGCGGCGGTTCAGCACCACGTCTTCGACGCGCTCGCGCAGTTCCGCGGGCAGGTCGTCGTAGACGCCGACCATGCCGGCGTTGACGATCCCCATGGTCATGCCGGCCTTGATTGCGTGGTACAGGAAGACGGTATGGATCGCCTCGCGCGCTGGGTCGTTGCCGCGGAAGCTGAACGACACGTTCGACACGCCGCCCGACACCTTCGCGTGCGGCAGGTTCCTGCGGATCCAGCTCGTGGCCTCAATAAAATCTACGGCATAGTTGTTGTGCTCTTCGATGCCGGTGGCGATGGCAAAGATGTTCGGATCGAAGATGATGTCTTCGGGCGCGAAGCCCACCTGCTCGACCAGTACCTTGTAGGCGCGGCCGCAGATCTCGGTCTTGCGCGCGAAGGTGTCGGCCTGGCCCTGCTCGTCGAAGGCCATCACGATCACGGCGGCGCCATAGCTGCGGCAAAGACGTGCCTGGCGGATGAATTCTTCTTCGCCTTCCTTCATCGAGATCGAGTTGACGATGGCCTTGCCCTGCACGCATTTCAGGCCCGCTTCGATCACGCTCCATTTCGAGGAGTCGATCATGATCGGCACGCGCGAGATGTCGGGTTCGGAGGCGATCAGGTTCAGGAAGCGCGTCATGGCCGCCTGCGAGTCGAGCATCGCCTCGTCCATGTTGATGTCGATGACCTGGGCGCCGTTTTCCACCTGCTGGCGCGCCACCGACAGCGCCTCGTCGAACTGCTCGTTCAGGATCATGCGCGCAAACGCTTTCGAGCCGGTGACGTTGGTGCGCTCGCCGACGTTGACGAACAGCGAGCTGTCGTCGACCGTGAACGGCTCCAGGCCCGACAGGCGCATGGCGACCGGGATGTCCGGAACTTGCCGCGGCGCGTGGCCTTCGAGGATCCTGGAGATCGCCGCGATGTGCTCGGGCGTGGTGCCGCAGCAGCCGCCGGCGATGTTGATGAAGCCGGCGTCGGCGAATTCGCGCAGCAGGGCCGAGGTGTCGGCCGGGAGCTCGTCGAAACCGGTGTCGCTCATCGGGTTGGGCAGGCCGGCGTTCGGATAGATGCAGACAAAGGTGTCGGCGATCTGCGAGAGCTCTTCCGCATAGGGGCGCATCAGGGCGGCGCCCAGCGCGCAATTCAGGCCGATGGTCAGCGGCTTGGCGTGGCGTACCGAGTTCCAGAAGGCCGGCACGGTCTGGCCCGACAGGATGCGGCCCGAGGCATCGGTGACGGTGCCCGAGATCATGATCGGCAGGCGCAGCTGCTCCGGGCGCTCGTTGAAATACAGGTCGATCGCGAACAGTGCGGCCTTGCAGTTCAGGGTGTCGAAGATGGTTTCGACCAGCAGCACATCCGCGCCGCCATCGACCAGTCCGCGCACCTGTTCGTGGTAGCTGGCGACCAGCTGATCGAAGGTGACGTTGCGCGCGGCCGGGTCGTTCACGTCTGGCGAAATCGATGCGGTCTTGGGCGTCGGTCCAAGCGCGCCGGCCACGAAACGCGGCTTGTCCGGGGTACTGTATTTGTCGCAGGCCGCACGTGCGAGCCTGGCCGATGCGACGTTCATCTCGTAGGCGAGATGCGCCATATGGTAATCGTCCTGCGCCACGCCGGTTGCGCCGAAGGTATTCGTCTCGAGCAGGTCGGCGCCGGCGGCCAGGTAGCGCTCGTGGATTTCCTGGATGACGTGCGGCTGGGTCAGGCTCAAGAGCTCGTTGTTGCCCTTGACGAAAAGCTCGCGGTGGCCAGCACCTTCCGGCGCGGCGAAATCCGCAAATCGCTCGCCGCGGTAGGCCGCTTCATCGAGCTTGTACTGCTGGATGATGGTGCCCATCGCGCCATCCAGGATCATGATGCGGCGCGACAGAATCTCGCGTAGCTGGGCGTCGATCGGGGAGAGGTTGGCGTGGCGGGCGTTCATGGTGGGCGACTTTCTGGATAAGCGGCAAGGAGTGCTGAGGCGGGCCGTTACTGTTGGGCGGTCTGAAATTATACGTCAAGGCGCCCATTTCCTCTGGAGGGCCCGATTTGTGGCTTTGTGTTTGTATCTTTATGTAAGGAAGACGCGAACTGATACATGACGTTACAAAACCCGGGGTATCCGCAATCTTTACGTTACATACACGGACGACAATTACCCTATCGACACATTGTTGGCGATGCTTTTAACGGGATAACTGTATGAACAAAGAATATGTGCCGGATTGGGACCAAGCGGTGATGCGTGATGACGAACCGGCGGTGGCGCCGAAGCCGCAAATGATCAACGGCGTGAAGCAGATCGTGACGATCCGCCTCGATGTGGACATGCTGGAATGGTTCAAGGCTGCCGGTCCGGGCTACCAGACCCGTATCAACCAGGTACTGCGCGAGTACATGGACGCGCAGCGCGCCGCTGCGGTGGAATACGACAAGTGATGCGATGGGGCGCATGCCCCTGGGTCGTGAAATGTTCGGGGGCGCAAGCCCCCGTTTTATTTCATGGTGCGGACGAATGCCCCTGACAGATTTGCGTAGGGTGGGCGGGTTTCCCGCCCGCGCGTTCAAATCACATACGATTTGACGAGCAGGCCTTCATAGTCGGGTTGAACGCGCGGGCGGCGAAGCCGCCCACCCTACGAAAAGCTTAACCCCGCAAGTGGGAAGCTTTTGAGGAATTCCTGCGCAGCGAGGCGCTTGCCACCCGGTTTCTGCAGTTCAGTAAAGCGCAGCGCACCTTCTCCGCACGCCACCACGATTCCCTGCTGCCCATCGGCGGCCAGCACCTGCCCCGGCGCGCCGCTGCCCGTGGCCAGCTCGGCATTCCAGATCTTCACCGTCACGCCATCGACCAGCCCGTGCGCACCCGGGAAGGGATTGAACGCACGCACCCGGCGCCACAGCAGTGCGGCCGGCAGGTTGAAGTCCAGTTTCGCTTCTTCCTTGCTGATCTTGGCCGCATAGGTCACGCCTTCTTCCGGCTGCGGGACTGCCTCCAAACTACCTTGCTCCATCTTGCGCAGCGCCTCGACGATCATGCGGCCGCCCAGTCCGGCCAGCTTGTCGTGCAGGCTGCCGGTGGTGTCGCTGTCCTGGATGGCCACGCGTTCGATCAGCATCATCGGCCCGGTATCGAGCCCTTCTTCCATGCCCATGATGGTCACGCCGGTTTCAAGGTCGCCGGCCTCGATGGCGCGGTGGATCGGCGCGGCGCCGCGCCAGCGCGGCAGCAGCGAGCCGTGGATATTGATGCAGGGCCGGATGTCGAGCGTGGCGCGCGGCAGGATCAGCCCATAGGCCGCCACCACCATCACGTCGTAGTCCAGCGCCAACAGGCGTTCGTGGGCGGCGCGCGCCTCGAGGGCGCGTTGCGGGTCCTTGCTATCCATGCGCAGCGACAGCGGCTGCGCCACTTCCATGCCGTGCGCCAGCGCATATTGTTTCACGCTGGACGCCTGCAACTGCATGCCACGCCCGGCAGGGCGGTCGGGCTGGGTCAGGACCAGGGGAATCTCGAAGCCGGCCTCGTGCAGGGCACGCAAGGCAACGGCGGCAAACTCGGGGGTGCCGGCAAAAACGACTTTCATGGGCGCGCCGCGATCAGTAGCGGCGGCCGGCGGCCTTCAGGGCGGCTTCGCGCTCCATGCCGCGCTCTTCCTTCTGGAGCTTGGCCTTGATGCGGTTGCGCTTGAGCGGCGACAGGTATTCGACAAAGACCTTGCCCACCAGGTGGTCCATCTCGTGCTGGATGCACACGGCCAGCAGGCCGTCGGCTTCGACTTCGAATTCCTTGCCGTCGACGTCCTGGGCCTTGCACTTGACGCGCGACGGGCGCTCGACGCCGTCGTAGATGCCCGGCACCGACAGGCAGCCTTCGTCATAGACCTGCTTGTCGTCGCTGGCCCAGGTGATTTCCGGGTTGATGAAGACCATCAGGTTGTCGTTGGTTTCCGAGACGTCGATGGTGATCACGCGCTCGTGCACGTCGACCTGGGTGGCGGCCAGGCCCACGCCCGGTGCGTCGTACATCGTGGCGGCCATGTCCGCGACCAGCTGGCGCAGGCGCTCGGTGCCGAATTCGGTGACCGGGGCGGCGATCTTGTGCAGGCGCGGGTCAGGGTAGCGGAGGATATTCAGTAAGGCCATAGTCAGGAGATTCAGGAATAGGTAGTGTGCAATCGGGTTGCGGCTCGACCAAAAATGCAACACTCGGCCGGCCTTGCAGGACGCGGTTTGTCTTGCTAGTTCGGGGAATTGTGTGCAGAATTTGATTCAGTACGGCAACCCTTTTACGATCAGGGAGCGGCGCATCGTGCTGTCGGGCTCCACATTTACTGGGGCCAAGTGACGCACGCTGCCAGCGATCCGGTGTAAAAGCCGCAATTTACGGACGCAATAACGGACGTCTCAATGAAAAATTTTAGCACAGTCGTGACCCGCGCTGCTGCCGTGGCGCTCGTTGCATGTGCCGCGACGGCCGCCGTGGCCAGCCCGGTCCAGGCCGCCCAGTGCGCCTTCCGCCCGAATGCGCCCGACCAGCATGTCGTGGTCAAGGGCGATACCCTCTGGGATATTTCCGGCACCTTCCTCCAGAACCCGTGGTGCTGGCCCCAGGTCTGGGGCATGAACCGCGAGGAAATCCGCAATCCGCACTGGATCTATCCGGGCCAGATCATCTATTTCGACCGCGCGCGCGGCCGCCTGTCGCTGACCCGCCCGGGCGGTGATGGCCGCGGCGAGCCGCCGATCACCAAACTCTCGCCCCAGGTGCGCACCGAATCGCTCGAGCGCGATGCCGTGCAATCGATCCCGGCCGGCATGATCGAGCCCTACCTGACCCAGCCGCTGGTGGTCGAGGCCGATGAGCTGGAAGGCAGCCCGCGCATCGTGGCCTCGCAGGAAGGCCGGGTATTCCTCGGCGCCGGCGACCGCGTGTATGTGAAGGGCACGCTGCAGGGCGGCACCAGCTTCCAGGTATTCCGTCCGGGCGGCATCCTGCGCGACCCGCAGACCCGCAAGGTGCTGGCGCGCGAGGCCGCCTACCTGGGCAGCGTGGCGCTCGATACCGAGGCGAAACCGGGCGTGGACGTGCACACCTTCCGCGTCACCGAAACGCGCCAGGAAATCGGCGTGGGCGACCTGCTGATCCCGATGCCGCCGGCGCCGGTGCGCAACTACATGCCGCACCCGCCGCTCCAGCCGGTCGATGCGCGCGTGATGTCGATCTACGCCGGCGTGACCTATGCCGGCCAGAGCCAGGTGGTCACTGTCAATCGGGGTTCGCTTGACGGACTCGATGTCGGCTCCGTGCTGCAGCTTTATCATCTCGGGAGAACGATGGTCGACCCGGCCCATAAAGGCGTGCTCGGCATCGGCAAGCAGAACATCAAGCTGCCCGACGAGCAATACGGCAGCCTGTTCATTTTCCGCGTGTTCAAGAACGTCTCGTACGGCTTGATCATGCAAGTGACGGCGCCGGTGGAAGTCGGCGACGTGGCCCGCTCACCGGAGTAAACCCTACCGTGCAGGACACGGCCCCCCATCCCGCCAGCCGCGCCGCCGCTCCTTCACCCGTCGCCGACTGGATCCGCCTGGAACAGGCGAGCGGGGTGGGGTGCCGGACGGCCCACCTGCTGCTCGGCGCCTTCGGCTCGCCCGCGGCGATCTTCCGTGCCGGCCATGCGGCGCTCGCCGCGCACGTGCCGGCGGCAACCGCCGCGGCGCTGTGCGCACCCATCTCCCCCGAACTCGCGCAACTGCTGGACGCCACCGATCACTGGCTGGCCCAGCCGCTGCACCACATCCTCACCCTGCACGACCCCGGCTATCCCGAACTGCTGCGGCATATTCCCGATCCGCCCTTGCTGCTCTATATAAAAGGGCGGCGCGCGTTGCTTGACGTGGCGATGGTCGCGGTGGTCGGCAGCCGCAATGCCAGCACGCAAGGCCGCGCAAACGCGGAAGGATTTGCGCGCTCGCTTTCCGAGGCCGGCCTGTGCGTGGTGTCGGGCCTGGCGTTGGGCATCGATACCGCGGCGCACGAGGGTGCGTTGTGCGGGGCCGGCTCGACCATCGCCGTCATCGGCACCGGCATCGACCGCGTCTATCCGGCGCGCAACCGCGCGCTCGCCCACCGCATCGCCGAAGAAGGCTGCATCGTCAGCGAATATGCGCTCGGCACGCCGCCGGTGGCCGGGAATTTCCCGCGCCGCAACCGCATCATCAGCGGCATGAGCGCCGGCGTGCTCGTCATCGAGGCGGCGGCGCAGTCGGGTTCCCTGATCACGGCGCAACTGGCGGCCGAGCAGGGGCGTGACGTCTTCGCGCTGCCTGGCTCGATCCACTCGGCACTGGCCAAGGGGTGCCACCAGCTGATCCGCGAAGGCGCGCGCCTGGTCGAGACCGTCGACGAGGTGCTGGAGGCCATGCAGATGTCGCCGCTCGCGCGCCGGCCCGTTCTTGCCGCGCCGGCCGGCAACGGGGCGCTGCTCGATGCGCTGGGCCACGACCCGGTCGAGCCGGACGACCTGCTCGCTTGCACCGATGGCGATGCGGCCCTGCTGGCGGGCGAATTGCTGGCGCTGGAGATGGCCGGGCTGGTCGAACGCTTGCCCGGCGGCAGGGTGCAACGGGTGGTCCGGATCGCTTGAACCCCCGTAGCATGCCGGTTCTCCCATATTCATCCTGCATGGATTAATGCGATAAAGCATATTCTTCCTGAGATGTCCTTGTGGAACGTACGGCCTTGATTCGGAAGAAAATAAGGAAAACTGTACGAACGGATAAGGCCTCGATACAACGTTTTTTATCGGCCGCGCGCCCCGCTGCGAGACACTCTTGTGCCGCGACGAGCTTAGCTGCTACAGTAGCGACACTATGTTCGACATCCTGGTTTACCTCTACGAGACGTACTATCGTCCTGACGCCTGCCCCGAGCCGGCGGCCCTGGCACGCAAGCTGTCCGCCGTCGGTTTCGATGACATCGAAATTTCCGAAGCGCTGGACTGGCTGTCCGGGCTGACCGAAGCGGAAGTTACCGACGCCATCGATGCCTGCACCGGCACACGTTATTACGTGGACGAGGAATACATCGAGCTGGGCAGCGCCGCGATCGGCTTCATCCAGTTCCTCGAGAGCGCCAAGGTGCTCAGCCCGACGCAGCGCGAGATCGTCATCGAGCGCGCGCTGGCCTGCGACGAGTCGCCGGTGGCGCTGGGCAAGCTCAAGATCATCGTGCTGATGGTTCTGTGGAGCCAGGGCAAGGAACCCGATGCGCTCATGTTCGACGACCTGTTCGGCGACGACGACGAGCAGGAACCGCGGCTGCTGCACTAGGCAACGCGACAGGATACACAACGGGGCCTTGAGCCCCGTTTTCCATTTCTGGCGCACGCTTGATGCGCCTCGCTGCACCGCCATGGGGCGCTACCCCAGCCGAATGTGCACTTGCGGTCTGCGCATCATCGCGCTTATCATTGGCCGCTCAATCCAGACAGTTACCGTACAGACACTACGGCGTTGAACCGCCCACAGGCTCGCAAGCATGTATGATGCGCGTGGCCGACAGCCAGGCCGGGCCCCACACTATATATAAGCAAGTACGAAAAACTATGACCAAATCCCTCATCATCGCCGAGAAGCCGTCGGTCGCGAACGACATCGCGAAGACGCTGGGCGGCTTCACCAAGCACGATGAGTATTTCGAATCCGACGAGTATGTGCTGTCGTCGGCCGTCGGCCACCTGCTCGAGATCGCGGTGCCGGAAGAATACGACGTCAAGCGCGGCAAGTGGAGCTTCACCCACCTGCCGATGATCCCGCCGTACTTCGCGCTGAACCCGATCGCCAAGACCGAGTCGCGCCTCAAGGTGCTGAACAAGCTGATCAAGCGCAAGGACGTCACCACCCTGATCAACGCATGTGACGCGGGCCGCGAAGGAGAACTGATCTTCCGCCTGATCGCGCAGAACGCCAAGGCCAAGCAGCCGGTCAAGCGCCTGTGGCTGCAGTCGATGACGGCCAATGCGATCCGCGAAGGCTTCAAGCAGCTGCGCACCGACGACGAAATGCTGCCGCTGGCCGATGCCGCGCGCTGCCGCTCGGAAGCGGACTGGCTGATCGGCATCAACGGCACCCGCGCCATGACCGCGTTCAACTCGAAAGAGGGCGGCTTCTACCTGACCACCGTGGGCCGCGTGCAGACGCCGACCCTGTCGATCGTGGTCGAGCGCGAAGAGAAGATCAAGAAATTCGTCCCGCGCGACTACTGGGAAGTGCGCGCCGAATTCGTGTGCGCGGCCGGCGTCTACGAAGGCCGCTGGCTCGACCAGGCCTTCAAGAAGGACGAGAACGATCCGGAAAAGCGCGCCGAGCGCCTGTGGAGCAAGGCGGCCGCCGATTCGATCGCGGCTGCCTGCCGCGGCAAGCAGGGTGTGGTCACCGAGGAATCGAAGCCAACCACCTCGATGGCGCCGGCACTGTTCGACCTGACCAGTTTGCAGCGCGAGGCCAACGGCCGCTTCGGCTTCTCGGCCAAGAACACGCTGGGCCTGGCCCAGGCGCTGTACGAGAAGCACAAGGTGCTGACCTATCCGCGTACCGATTCGCGCCACCTGCCGGAAGACTACGTCCAGACCGTCAAGGACACGATGGGCGCGCTGGCCGACACCAACAACTACAACCAGTTCGCCAAGCAGGTCACCAAGAACGGCTGGGTCAAGCCGAACAAGCGCATCTTCGACAACACCAAGATCTCGGATCACTTCGCGATCATCCCGACCGGCGTGGCGCCGAAGAACCTGACCGAGCCGGAACAGAAGCTGTACGACCTGGTCACGCGCCGCTTCCTGGCCGTGTTCTTCCCGCCGGCCGAGTTCCTGGTGACCACCCGCTACACCGAAGTGTCGGGCCACCAGTTCAAGACCGAAGGCAAGGTCATGACCAACCCGGGCTGGCTGGCGGTGTACGGCAAGGAATCGCAAACCGACGACAAGGACGGCGCCAACCTGGTGCCGGTGCAGAAGGGCGAGAAGGTCCTGACCGACAAGATCACCGCCAATGGCCTGGTCACCAAGCCGCCTGCGCGCTACTCCGAAGCGACGCTGCTGTCGGCGATGGAGGGCGCGGGCAAGCTGGTCGACTCCGACGAGCTGCGCGACGCCATGGCCGGCAAGGGCCTGGGCACGCCGGCCACGCGCGCGGCCATCATCGAAGGCCTGCTGACCGAGAAATACCTGATCCGCGAAGGCCGCGAGCTGATCCCGACGGCGAAAGCCTCGCAGCTCATGACGCTGCTGCGCGGCCTGGGCGTGAACGAGCTGACCGCGCCCGAGCTCACCGGCGAATGGGAGTTCAAGCTCTCGCAGATGGAGAAGGGCAAGATCTCGCGCGAGGAATTCATGCGCGAGATCGCGCAGATGACCCAGATTATCGTCAAGCGCGCCAAGGAATACAGCAACGACACCATTCCCGGCGACTACGCGACCCTCTCGACCCCGTGCCCGAACTGCAGCGGCGTGGTCAAGGAAAACTATCGCCGCTTCGCCTGCACCAAATGCGAATTCTCGATGTCGAAGACGCCGGGCAGCCGCCAGTTCGAGATCGCTGAAGTCGAAGAGCTGCTGAAGAACCGCACCATCGGTCCGCTGCAGGGCTTCCGCTCCAAGATGGGCCGTCCGTTCGCGGCCATCCTGCGCATCGTGCGCGACGAAGAGATCAAGAACTTCAAGCTCGAATTCGACTTCGGCCAGGACCAGGAAGGCGAAGAAGGCGAGGGCGTCGACTTCACCGGCCAGACCGCGCTGGGCCCGTGCCCGAAGTGCGCTGCCGGCGTGTTCGAGATGGGCCTGGCCTATGTGTGCGAGAAGACGGTTGCCAAGCCCAAGGAATGCGACTTCCGTAGCGGCCGCATCATCCTGCAGCAGGAAATCCTGCCGGAGCAGATGACCAAGCTGCTGGTCGACGGCAAGACCGACCTGCTGCCGGGCTTCGTGTCGCAGCGCACCCGTCGCGCGTTCAAGGCCTTCCTGGTGCGCGGCAAGGATGGCAAGGTCAGCTTCGAGTTCGAGGAGCGCAAGGCCAAGCCGGGCGCCAAGCCCAAGGCGGGTGCTGCCGACGGCGCCGAGGGTGCCGAAGGCGAGGGCGCGGCGCCGGTGAAGGCGGCGCGCAAGGCGCCGGCCAAGAAAGCGGCGGCCAAGCCGGCAGCCAGGAAGGCGGCGGCGCGCAAGCCGGCGGCGAAGAAAATTGCGACGGCGGTGAAGAAATAAGCAGCGCTGCTCCATCGAAAAACGCGAACCCGAGGGTTCGCGTTTTTTTTGCGCCGACGCCGACGCCACCATTTTTATGCACCACGCAAACCGTGCATTCCCTACAACAGCTTGTACTACCGTTAAGCAATATTTTTCTTTCCAGTATTACTTCTTCAAGTAATAATCAGGCAAGCCCTTAAAGCTTGAAGTTTCATCATGTGGCTTGTCCCGCATCCTGGATGCCACTTTTCTAACTATTTACCTGTCTGAACCCATGAAGCTCTCCGACCTGAAAATCGCGACCCGCCTGTATCTCGGCTACGGTGTCCTGATCGGCATCACCGGCATCGTCGTCGCCATCGCCTATGCGAACGTCTCCGCGCTCGACTCCGCCACCGATGCGAACGTGCGGACCTACCAGGCGCTGGTCGAGGTCGAGGGTGCGATGCAGGCGCTGGTGAATATCGAAACCGGTGAGCGCGGCTACGCCCTGACCGGCCAGGAAGGATCGCTCCAACCCTACCTTGCAGGCAAGCAGGCCTTCGGCCAGCACGTCGACAAGGCGCTGGCGCTCATGAGCGACAGCGAAGCACAGCAGGAGCGCCTGAAGCAGCTGGCGGCGCACCAGGGCGCGTGGCTGGTCCAGGCCATCGATCCGGTAATCGCCCTGCGCCGCGCGGCGGTGGGCGACGACCTGGCGGCGGTGGTCGCCATGGTCCAGGCAGGCAAGGGCAAGGCCGGCATGGACGCCATGCGCGGCCTGGTCGAGCAGATCCGCGAGACCGAGTTGGGCCTGCTGGCGCAGCGCGAAGAGGCGATCGCCGTGGCCCGTTCGGCCATGCGCCGCACCCTGGTCGGCGGCGGCATGATTGCGGCCGTGCTGGCGGTCTTCATGGCCTACCAACTGGGCCGCAACATCAGCATCCCGCTGCGCCGCGCCGTCACGCTGGCCGAGCGCGTGGCGCGCGGTGACCTGACCGCCGAGGTCAAGGTGCGCACCAATGACGAGGCGGGCGAGCTGATGGCCGCACTCAAGGCCATGAACGCCTCGCTGGTGGCGATCGTCTCGAAGGTGCGGGCCGGCACCGGGGCGATCGAAATCGCCGCCCAGGAAATCTCGGCCGGCAACCAGGACCTGTCGGCACGCACCGAGCAGCAGGCCGGTTCGCTGGAAGAGACGGCGTCGTCGATGGAAGAGCTGACCTCGACCGTCAGGCAGAATGCCGACAATGCGCGCCAGGCCAACCAGCTGGCCGCGAGCGCCGCCGACACCGCCCTGCGCGGCGGCGAAGTGGTGGCCGAAGTGGTGGTGACCATGGACTCGATCAACCAGGCCTCGCGCAAGATAGCCGACATCATCACCGTCATCGACGCCATCGCCTTCCAGACCAATATCCTGGCACTGAACGCGGCGGTCGAGGCGGCGCGCGCAGGCGAGCAGGGACGCGGCTTTGCCGTCGTGGCCGGCGAAGTGCGCAACCTGGCCCAGCGGTCGGCGGCGGCCGCAAAAGAAATCAAGGGCCTGATCGGCGACTCGGTCGCGCGCGTGGAAGCCGGCTCGCGCCTGGTGGACCAGGCCGGGCGCACGATGGACGACGTGGTGGCCAGCGTCAAGCGCGTGTCGGACATCATCGGCGAAATCGCGGCGGCCAGCCAGGAGCAGCGCGAAGGCATCGAGCAGGTCAACCAGTCGATCGTGCAGATGGACCACGTGACGCAGCAAAACGCGGCGCTGGTGGAACAGGCCGCCGCCGCCGCCGCCGCGATGCGCGAGCAGGCCGGCGGGCTGGCCCAGCTGGTGGGCACCTTCCAGCTGGCGCAGGCAGCACAGGCAGCGCCGATGCAGGCAGTGCAGCGGCCGCCGGCGCGTCCGGCGCTGGCGCATGGGCGCGGTGCGGCGCGCAAGGCCGCACACAAGGGCGCGCGCAAGGCGGCCGCGCCGGCGCCGGCCGAAGACGGCGTGGAACCGGCAGCGGAAGCGGCCTGATGGCGGAGCCGCGCCTGACCCAGGCGGCGGCGCTGCTGTGCTGTACGCTGATGGCCTCGGCCGTTCTGGGCGAAGGCCGCAGCCCGCCCCCCGCGCAGCGCGTCAAGCAGGAGATCGTCGCGCAATCGATCGCCGCCTATCCCGGCCGCTGCCCCTGCCCCTACAACGTCACGCGTAACGGCAGTTCCTGCGGTGCACGCAGCGCCTGGAGCCGAAAAGGGGGCTATGCTCCCATTTGCTACGAAGACGAGGTCACCAGCGAGATGGTGAAGCGCCATTCGCAGCAAGCATCACGCCAACTTGCCCGCGTCGCCAGGCAGGAGACGCCGCAGTAAACGCAGGCCAAGGACCACACCATGCCGAAGACCCTGGGCCTCATCCTGTTGCTGGCTTTGTGCGCGTATGCCGGCGCCTGCCTGGTACTGTTCGTGTCCCAGCGCGTGTTCATCTATTTTCCGCCTCCGGCCGCCGCTTTTCCTGCGCCCCACACATCCAGGCTGGCCGTACCCGGCGCCAGCCTGGTCGTGTCCGAGCGGCCCGCCGAGGGCCCCAGGGCGCTGATCTATTTGGGCGGGAACGCCGAAGACGTCAGCGCCAGCCTGCCGCTGCTGGACCGGGCCTTCCCGGAGCGCTCGCTCTACCTGCTGCACTACCGGGGCTATGCCGGCAGTACCGGCCTGCCAACCGAAGACGCGCTGGTGGCCGATGCGCTGGCGCTGTTCGACCAGGTGGCGGGCAAGCATGACGACATCGTGGTGGTCGGGCGCAGCCTGGGCGCCGCCGTGGCGGTGCAGGTGGCCGGCCGGCGGCCCGTGAAGAAGCTGGTGCTGGTGACGCCCTTCGACAGCCTGCGCGGGCTCGCCGCCCGGCAGTTCCCGTATTTCCCGGTGCGCTGGCTGCTACGGGATGGCTACGACACCTGGCGCCATGCGCCGCAGGTGAAGGCGCCGACCCTGATCGTCGCCGCTTCAAGCGACGAGATCGTCCCGGCCCACAGCACGCAGCGGCTGCTGGCGCATTTCAACGCGGGCGTGGCCTCCATGCGGGTGATCCCGGAAACCGGGCATAACGCGATCTCGGACAGCCCGGAATACCTGCGCGCGCTGCAGTGGGCGCGCTAGCCTGTACCGCCTGAAAAGCAAAAACCGCGGTCGGGCCGCGGTTTTTTCATGACGCGCACAGGGGGCGCGTGTCGAATCTTACTCCTGCCACTCCTGCAGCGCGCGGATGGCCGCTTCGCCGTTGCGGATCGCCTTCACGCGGCGCACCACTTCGTTGCGCCAGGCCTCGTCTGCGTCCTCGTCGGGACCATCGATATCCTGAAGCAGCATGCGTACCAGCGTATGTTTTTCCTCTTCGCTCAGCAGCTTGATCTTTTCAGCGATCTCGGCAACCACGTTTGACATGATGATCCTTCGTATAAACAGTGGTTCGATAATAACTTGAGATTCAAAGGTTGTCGACTGGAACCATGTTATCTGTTGGTTTTCTGTCAATAAGCTTGTTGTCGGGATCGATTCCCGCCCGCACCGGACGCGTGTTGACGACCAGCGTCACGGTCTGCGCCGCCTGATCGACCAGGCGCCGTTCGCGCACCAAGGGGTTGCCGTTGCGGTCGTCGACGCCGAATTCGATGTAATCCTTCAGCGGCGCCGGCTTCTCGTCGCCCAGTTCGCCCGCGCGCACCTTGCCGGCGCGGGCCTTGATCGTCACCTCGAACTTGCCGTCCTTGCGCTGGCGCGCGACCGCGCTGTCGGCACGGTTCTCGTACAGGACGATCGATTCGAACAGGTCGCCCACCAGATAGGCCTTATCCGGGGGCGTCACGGCGCGCAGGGCGTCCACCAGCACCGCGACGCTGGGGTAGGGTGCGCCCTTGAACGCGTGCTGCGCCAGCAGGCCGCGCAGCACGCCGTTGACGGTGTCTTCGCCCAGCAAGTCCTGCAGCAGGTACAGCGCCAGACCGCCCTTGCGGTAGTGAATGTAATCCTGGTTCTCGTTCTGCGCCAGCGGCAGTTCCTTGCGGCGCTCCATCGCGCGGCCCCGCAGGTAGGCGTCGAGGTTGTAGCGCAGGAAGCGGCGCATCTTCTGCGCGCCATTGGCACGCTTCATGACCATCAGCGCCGTGTATTCCGACAGGCTCTCCGACAGCGCGGTCGCGCCGCGGGTGTCGGCGCCCACCAGCTGGTGGCCCCACCACTGGTGCGCCGTTTCGTGCGCGCTGACGTAGAAAGGGTAGTCGATGTCCTTGGGCGAGTCGCTGTCGATGCGCGCGATGAAGCCCATGCTTTCCGAGAACGGGATGGTGCCCGGGAAGGCCTGCGCATAGGACGCGTAGCGCGGGAACTCGACGATGCGCAGCTCGCGGAAGGGGTAGGGGCCGTAGCAGCGCGAAGCGTAGTCCAGGCCGGCCTGGGCGCCGCGGATCATGCGCTCGACATTGTAGTCGTGGCCCGGGTGGTAATACACATCGATGGTCACGTCCTGCCAGCGGTCGTGGCGCACTTCATACCTGGCCGACTGGAAGGCGTAGAAGTTCAGGATCGGCCGGTCCATCCGGTAGTGGAAACGGCGGCGGCCCTTGTCCATCCATTCCCGTTCCAGCGTGCCCGGTGCGATCGCGACCTGGTCCGGGGTGGTGCTGACGGTGGCCTCGAAGCCGATCCAGTCGGCGTCCACGCCCAGGCCGTTGTTGGCGCGCCCGGCCGCGTCGCCGTGCGCGGCCATCGGGGCTTTCGGCGGCAAGCCATGGCGCTTGCGGTCGCGGTCGTCCAGCAGCTCGACCGCCGGCTGGTAGCCGATGCGCGGCATCACGTCGTTGGTGAAGAAGCTGCCGTTGCCCACCACCGGCGTCTCGCTGCCCAGTCCCAGCAGGCCGCCCGGGGCGTAGCCCAGGCCGAAGGCCAGCGCCATGCGCCCACCCGGCTGCAAAGGCGCAGCCAGGCGGTAGTGGTAGAAGCCGCGTTCGGGGTCGGCGGCGACCTGTTGGGCCGGCCGCGAGAAGCGCAGCGCAAGGGCCGCGCCGCGCTGCTGGTAGAGGACGATGTCCGAGACCGGCTTGCCACTGCGGTTCTCGAGCTGGTAGACGCCCTTGACGGCCAGCCTGCGCTGTTCCGGGCGAATATCGACGTCGAGTGTGACGCCGGTGATGCGCGGCTGCGGCAGGCGTGCAAAGCGGCGGTAGCGCTGCTCGTATTCGGCGCGCGTTTTTTCCATCTGCACGGTGGTCTGGTAGCCGCCGGCGGACAGTTCATACGCCAGCAGGACCCCGGTGCCGGCGAACACCACCAGCCCCAGGCCGAAGCCGGCCAGCACCGGCCTTGAGAGGTTGCGGCGAGCCAGGCGCAGGCACTCGCGCCAGCCGCTGTCCACGCCGCGCGCCCACAGCACGCGCGCCGCCACCATCAGCATCAGCGCGAAGCCGGCCCAGTACAGCTGGAACAGGTATTCGCGCAGGAGATAGTGGCCGAAGCCGTTCATCGCCGAATAGGTGAACCGCGGGGTGTAGCCATACACCAGCATCGGGTGGTCGATCCCATAGCCCTGGGCCGTGCCCGCGATCAGGTACAGGGCGATCAGGATGAAATAGGCCAGGTATTTGTTGTTGACGATGACCTGCATGGCGATCGCCACCACCGCCAGCAGCGCGTACTGCGGCAGCAGCACGGTGAACAGGAAGCGCAGGTAGAGGCCGGGTTCGAGCCCGAAATAGCCCTTGAACAGCTGGATCAGCATGCCCACCACCATCGCCATTGCCAGGAGCAGCGCCTGCAGGCCGATGAGCGCCAGCGTCTTTCCCGCCAGGGGCAGCCAGGTCGGCGCGGGCAGGGCGTCGAGCATCTGCGACATGCGCGCCTCGCGCTCGCGCCATACGAGTTCGCCCGCGAACAGCGTGGTCACCACCAGCATGTACAGCTCGAACACGTCGCGGATCAGCTCCAGCACCATGTAGGTGACCGGCAAGGTGGACGTGCCGTAGATGGAACCGAGGTCGATCGCACTGGCGGCCAGGATCAGCGCGCCGGCGAGGGTCAGCGCCAGGAAGTAGATGTTCTTGGTGGCTTCGCGCAGGTTGTACCAGACCGACTTGGCGAGCAGGAAGGCCAGGCTGCGGTGCGCGAAGTCCGGCGCTTCGCGCGTGTTCACCGCGGCGTGCGACAACTGCACCGGCGTTTCTTCAGGCGGCAGCACCTGGCCCTTCTTGTGGCGCGGGTCGATGCTGCCGGTGGTATGGAAGCGCCAGTAGCCCAGCAACAGGACGGTCAGGCCGAACGCCACCCAGCCCAGCCGGTTGACCAGGAATACCCCCTCCAGCAGCACGGGCCGGGTATTGCGCTCGGCGATCGGCCAGTATTCGGTGAGGCGGATCAGCGCCGTGGTGCCGAAAGGGTCGATCAGGGCCGCCAGGGTCTTGTAATCGAGGTCGCGCGCCAGCGAGGGCGCGATGATGTAGCCGATCATCATGACTATGCTGGCCACGTAGACCGGCAGCATGCGGCGCGACAGCGCGGCCAGCACCCAGAACAGCGCGCCGAAGATGAAGGTGTTGGGCAGCAGCGTGAACAAATAGGGCAGCAGGTAGGTCGACAGCGGGGCCGGGCCCAGGCGGTCGGCTTCCACGCCCGGGATGAAGCTGCCCAGCCAGGCGCCCAGCACGATGCTCGACAGGATCAACGCCAGCGTGGCATAGGCCCCCAGGAAGCGTCCCAGCACGTAGTGGTGCTTGCGGATCGGCGCGCTGAAGAAGAAGTGGTGCATGTCGTATTCGAAGTCCTGCTGCACCGAGCGGCCCATCACGGCCGCCACCACGACCACCCCGAAGCAGCCCAGGAAGGAGGCGGTCAGCGCGACCTGGCGCGGCCCGTTGATCAGGAGCCGGCCGCCGAAGGTGACCATGGCGTCGCGGAACACGCCGCCGGCCGCGGCCATCCACAGCAGCGCGAGCGCCAGGAACATGCCGAAATAGATCCAGGTCGAGAGCAGGCGCAGGCGCTGGGTCGCCTCGAAGCGGGCGATGGCGAAGAGCGGGCTCATTGCCTCAGCAAGTCCCTGCGGCTGCGTTGTGGCGGCCGGCGATGGTGGCGAAATACACGTCGTCCAGGCTGGCGCGGGCCGGCTCGAAGCCGTCGCCCGGATCGCTCTCCGAGTACACGTGGATCAGGGTGCGGCCGGTGAGCAGGCGGGTGGAAATCACCTGGTGGCGCTTCTGGAACAGCGGCAGCTCCTGGCGGGTCACGAAGCGCGCCCAGATAAAGTCTTCGATCTCGTAGGTCAGGTCTTGCGGGTCGCCGCACAGCAGCACGTGGCCCTTGTTGATGATGGCCATGTTGGCGCACAAATCGGCCACGTCGGACACGATGTGGGTCGACAGGATGACGGTTTTATCTTCGCCGATCTCGGACAGCAGGTTGTGGAAGCGCACCCGCTCCTGCGGGTCCAGGCCCGCGGTGGGCTCGTCGACGATGATCAGGCGCGGGTCGCCCAGCAGCGCTTGGGCGATGCCGAAGCGCTGGCGCATGCCGCCCGAATAGGTGCCGAGGCGCTGGTTGCGCACTTCCCAGAGATTGGTCTGCTGCAGCAGTCCATCGACCACCTCGCGCCGGCGGCCCTTGTGCGACAGGCCCTTGAGCTGGGCGAAATGGTCGAGCAGTTCGTAAGCGGTCACTTTCGGGTAGACGCCGAAATCCTGCGGCAGGTAGCCGAGCATGCGGCGCACCTCGTCCTTCTCGTCCAGCACATCGATATCGTCCAGGAAGACCGAACCGGAATCGCATTCCTGCAGCGTGGCCAGGATCCGCATCAGCGTCGACTTGCCGGCGCCGTTCGGGCCGAGCAGGCCGAACATCCCGGCGGGGATGGTCAGCGTGACACGGTCGAGCGCCACCACGCCATTGGCGTAAGTCTTCGACAGATTGCGGATGCGTAATTCCATACTTGCTCCATGACAACGCGACAAAGATGCGCGTGGAAACCTTCTTTAACGCCTGCATTGTATTAAATTGTTCAGCCAGATGTGGACTCTCTGCGACGCACGGACAATTCGGTGGACCAGACTGCATAATCCGGTGATAGGGCGCACGGTTAGTTTCCCTGTGAAAACATTGCTCGCCTTACTCGTGGAAACGTGGATAATGGACGTATGAACAAGGTCATCCAGGACAAGCTGCTGGCATTGATGCGCGAAGGCCGCGGCCGCGGCGAGGCGACCGACTGGTTCCGTGTCGGGCTGGGGCTGGTTTACCTGGCCGGCCTGATGACCCAGGAAGAGATCGATTTCAAGGTGGTCGACCGCGCGTTCAACCGCTTCATCTATCACACGCTGGGCAAGGGCCACAGCATCGCCAGCGTGCTGCAGTACATGAGCGGCGAGAAGGTGATGCCGACCGTGGAGTCGGCGCGTTTTACGCAAGCCTTCAGCGCGCACTGCCCCGACATTCCGGTCGAATCGATTCCCTTCCTGCTCGAGCTGAACCTGGGCGTGGCGAAGAATATCTCGGGACTCGAGCCCGACGGCCCGCTGGCCGACTGGGTGGCGCGCCAGAAGGCGCTGGCCGCAGGGCAGGGCAGCCCCTGAGACGCCGAGCCGGGCGTCCCCGCCCTGGCGCTGCGCCTATAATGATGTTTTCGGATACTGCATCGATGACACCATGAGCGCTTACCGTTCCAACTCTCCCCTCGACAATCTGATCACCGGTTTCGACAAGGCCCTGCGCGTGGTGGGCGGCGTGGCCGCCTCCTCGCGCCCCAACCCGGGGGCGCATGCCACCGACTGCGAACTGAGCGACGAAGAGCGCCGCCACAGCGCGGGCCTGATGCGCGTGAACCACGTCGGCGAAGTCTGCGCCCAGGCGCTGTACGACGCGCAGGCGCGCTTCGGCAAGAGCGACACGATCCGCGCCCAGTTCAAGAAATCGGCGCGCGAAGAAGAAGACCACCTGGCCTGGACCGCGGAACGCCTGGGGGAACTGGGCTCGCAGCCGAGCATCCTCAATCCGCTGTGGTATGCCGGTTCGTATGTGCTGGGCTCCATCGCGGCCAAGCTGGGCGACCCGCACAGCCTGGGCTTCGTGGTCGAGACCGAGCGCCAGGTCGAGGCGCACCTGGACAACCACCTCGAGCAGCTGCCGCCGCAGGATGCGAAATCGCGCGCGATCGTGGAGCAGATGCGGGTCGATGAAATCGCCCACGGCGCGTCGGCGCAGGCGCTGGGCGCTTCCGAGATGCCGGCGCCGGTGCGGATGGCGATGACGGCGATGTCGAAGGTGATGACGACGACGGCGTATCACATTTAGTTATTTGCTAGATCTGCCTGCGTATTCATCCAGGCGCCAACTATCACCGCGCGGGCGGCATAGCCGCCCACCCTACAAAAGCCACTGACTCGTAGGGTGGGCGGGTTTCCCGCCCGCGCGTTCAACCAGCCAGTGAGCAGCCGCTCAAACCTCCACAATCTCGATCGAATGCGTGATCTCCGCCGTCCTGGCCAGCATGATCGACGCCGAGCAATACTTGTCGTGCGATAGCGTCACCGCGCGCTCCACCGCCGCCGGCTTGAGGTTGCGCCCGGTGACCGTGAAGTGGAAGTTAATCTTCGTGAACACCTTCGGATCCGTTTCCGCGCGCTCGGCCTGCAGCGTGACGTCGCAGCCGCGCACGTCCTCGCGGCCGCGCTTGAGGATCAGGACCACGTCGTAGGCGGTGCAGCCGCCGGTGCCCACCAATACCATCTCCATCGGGCGCGGCGCCAGGTTGTGGCCGCCGGCGTCAAGCGCGCCATCCATCGCCACCATGTGGCCGGTGCCGGTCTCGGCGCGAAAACTCATGCCCGACGGGCCGTTCCAGCTGACTTTCACTTCCATTCGATTTCTCCGCTATTGAACCAGTACCGAAGCTTACACCGCCAGCACGTAGCGCTCGCTCTTCATGCGCCAGCTGGCGAAGGCCACGATCAGCAGCGCCGGCACCGCCGAGCACAGGAAGGTCAGCAGGAAGGGCAGGGTGCCGAGGTCGCCGCCCTTGGACAGTTCCTTGATCAGGGTCTGGTTCGACAGCATCGGCACCGCATACATCCACAGCGCGGTTTTCAGGTCGAGGAAGGACACCACGATGCCCGGGACGATCGGCAGGATGATCACGAAGCTCAGGATCGTTTGCGCTTCCTTGAAGGTCTTGGAATTCATGGCCAGCGCCACGTACAGCGCGCCCGCCAGCAGCGACAGCGGCGCCGTCACCAGGCAGACCAGCGCCAGGTCGCCCCAGCCCAGGCTCCAGGACATGCCGATCTCCTCGAGCGGCAGCCACTGAAGCATGAGGTGGGCCAGCACCAGTTCCAGGGTCACGCCGACCACGCCCAGCAGGCTCGCCGCCAGCCACTTGCCGCCGATGAGCTCCCAGGTGTGCGCGGGCTGCGCCATCAGCACTTCGAGCGAGCGGCGTTCGCGCTCGCCGGCGGTGCTGTCGACCGAGGCCGACATGGTCAGCATGAAGGCCGGCAGGAACAGCACGCCCATGATGCTCCCGACCAGCATGGCCGAGCGCGAGGCGTTGGTGCCGGTGTCGTAGCGCTGCACCTGGATCGGCGTGAGCGCCGCCGGCGACACGCCATGCGCCAGCAGGCGCGCGCTGGCCACGTTCGAGCCGTAGGCATCGAGCACGTCCTGCACTTCGCGGCGCTGCGAATTGCTCTCGGCCGCCGAGTCGTACCAGACCTCGACCCGGGCCGGGCGCATCGCATGGTAGTTCTCGGCGAAGTCGTCCGGCAGGCGCAGCACCGCCGCCACCTTCTTGGTGCGCAGCAGTTCGCCGATGGCCTCCTCGGTCATCGGGGCGGTGTCCTTGACCGTGATGTTCTTCTGGCCCAGCTGCGCCATCAGGGTCGGGGCGCGGGCCGCCCCGATCACCGCCAGGTCGACGCCTTCGCGCTCGGTCTTGGTGCTTTTTTCGATCAGCTGGTGCATCGTCAGGCCGATGATCAGCGGGTACAGCAGCGTGAACATGGCGAGCATGCCCAGCGTGCGCTTGTCGCGCAGGGTTTCGCGCAATTCTTTCAGGTAGACGATCAGCAGCCGGGATTTCATGCGATTCCTTCTTCGGTGCCGACCAGGCTGACGAATGCGTCTTCCAGGTTGGCGATGCCGGTGCGCCGGCACAGTTCTTCGGGCGAGCCCTGGGCCACGGTGTGGCCGCCGGCGATGACGATCACGTCTTCGCACAGGGCGGTGACTTCCTGCATTACGTGGGTGGCCATGATCACGCAGCAGCCGTCGGCGCGCAGCGCGCCCAGGGCGGTGCGCAGGGCGCGCGTGCTCATGACGTCCAGGCCGCGGCTCGGTTCATCGAGCAGCAGGTGGCGCGGGCGGTGCAGCAGGGTGCGCGCCAGCGCCACCTTGATGCGCTGGCCCTGCGAGAAGCCCTTGCTGCGGCGCGCCAGGATGTCTTCCATGCCGAGCAGCGCCGACACCTCGTCGATGCGCTTGTTGATGGCGGGGCGGTCCATGCCATTGAGCTCGCCGAAATAGGTGAGGTATTCGCGGGTGGAGAGGCGCTCGTAGAGCCCGAACTGGTCGGTCAGGAAGCCGATCGAGCGGCGTACCGCCATCGGATCCTTTTCGGGATCGATACCGTCGATCGAGATGCTGCCGTGGTCGCGCTTGAGCAGCCCGACCAGGGTGCGCAGCAGGGTGGTCTTGCCGGCGCCGTTGGGGCCGAGCAGCGCGGTGATCTGGCCATCGCGCGCGGTGAAGCTGACGCCGCCCAGCGCCTTGACGGCGCCGAACTGTTTGCGTACATCGTGGACTTCAATCATGTCTGTCGCCTTAAGGTTGCGGGCCGGCGCTGCCGAGCTGGAAGGTGGGAGCCGGGATCTCGTTCAGGCAGGTGGCGTCGAGCGTGGCTTGCGGCTTGTCGAGGAATGCGCGCAGCAGGCGCGGTGCGCAGCCCAGCTGCGAGACGCCATGGCCGGCATTGGCCACGACCACCTGCTGGGCATGCGTCATGTACCTGGCGGCGGTGGCGGCGCGGTGCGGCGGCGTGACCGGATCGAGCGCGCCGGAGAGCAGCAGGGCCGGGGTCGCGATCGGGCTTGGGGTGCGGTAGGCCACCGGCGGCACGTTCATCGCCTTGCACATGGCCGGCATCTTGTCGGCCAGGGTCTTGGTCAGCTGGCCGGCGTCGGACTTGAGCAGCTCGGGCGTGAAGCGCGGGATGTCTTCGGCGCAGACCACGGCCAGGTGCATCAGCATCGCCATGTTGCCTTCGGCGCCGAAGTCGCTGGCCAGGTTCTGGCGCGCCACGAAAGGCTGCCAGCGGCCCTGGGCGGCGTTGTGGATCAGGAAGGGCAGGCGGCGCGCGTCGGCCGGCGAATACAGGATGTTGTGTACGGTGCCGAGGAAGCGCGCCGAGGTCATCGACAGCGTGAGCGGTTTCGCGGTGCGCGGATCGGCGATCGCCAGGCGGATCGGGCCCGCAGCCAGTTTCGCCGCCAGGGCGTCGAAGTCGGCGCGCACGGTCGGGAAGGCCTTGTTGCAGGCGGCGTCTTTCGCGCACAGGGCGAAGGTCTTGTCGAGCGCGGCCTGGGCGTCGCGCGCACCGGCCGGGATCACCTGGTCGGGCGCGGCCACGCCGTCGAGCACGATGCTGCGCACGCTGCCCGGATACAGGCGGGCATAGGCCTGGCCCAGGCGGGTGCCGTAGGAGGCGCCCCAGACGTTGACGGCGCCGTAGCCGAGCGCGCGGCGCACCAGTTCGAGGTCGCGCGCGCCGGCATCGGTGGTGTAGGCGCTCCAGGGCGCCTTGTTGGCGGCGATGCAGGCGCGCAGCTCGACCTCCAGCTGCTCTTCGGTCATGGTTTCGTGCTCGGGCTTGTTCTTGCAATCGAGCTTGCCCGACAGGCCGGTGCCGCGCTGGTCGATGAAGACGATGTCGCGGGTGGCGCGCACGCGGCCGAAGGCCAGCGTGAGCAGCTGCACCACGTCGCTGCCGGCCTGGCCGGGGCCGCCGGCCAGCACGAACAGCGGGTCGCCCCGGGTGCCGTCGCGGTGGGCGGGCGCCACGGTGACGTGCAGCTTCATGCTGCCGGCGCGCGGGTTGGCGTGGTCGACCGGGACGTCCAGGCTGATGCAGCGCAGCGCATCGGTGGCGCCGGGCAGGTGGCAGCTGCGCGTCGCCGCGGGGGCAGGCTTGGCTGCCGGGGCGGGCGCTGCCGCGGTGGCGGTGGATGCCGCCAGCCAGATGGCGGCGGCGGGCAGGAACGATCTTGTCTTCACACAATCTCCTCAGGGGTTGCCTGCATAGTAGGTTGTCATCGTTTTGCCGGTCAATAACTTAGTTGCACACTCACACGAAATTATGCGAGGGAGCTTGATTGGCGCGGAAGCAGGCAGGGTAGTCGGGCGGGGGAGCGGAAAAAGCCACAGCAGGCGGCACGCGGATTGACGCCTCTACCGTGGATCGGCTATCATCGTGGGCTTTCCCTTTGCTCGGGGAAGATAATAAGGCAGAGTCCGCTGCAGCAAGGGCGGAACCACCACAGTGAGCACTTTTAATTAGGAAGTCAACATGAAAACTTTTTCCGCTAAGGGCCATGAAGTCCAGCGCGACTGGTTTGTGATTGACGCGACGGACTTGGTCCTCGGACGTGTTGCCAGCGAAGTGGCACTCCGACTGCGCGGCAAACACAAGCCAGAATTCACTCCGCACGTCGACACCGGTGACTTTATCGTCGTCATCAACGCAGGCAAGCTGCGCGTGACCGGCACCAAGGCCACCAACAAGACGTACTACCGTCACTCGGGCTACCCGGGCGGTATCTACGAAACCAACTTCCTGAAAATGCAACAGCGCTTCCCGGGCCGTGCCCTGGAAAAAGCTGTCAAAGGCATGCTGCCGAAGGGCCCACTGGGCTATGCAATGATCAAGAAGCTGAAAGTGTACGCGGAAGGTTCGCACCCGCACGCAGCACAGCAACCACAAGCACTGACCCTCTAAGGAACTGACATGATCGGTAACTACAACTACGGCACCGGCCGTCGCAAGAGTGCAGTCGCTCGCGTGTTCATCAAAGCGGGCACCGGCCTGATCATCGTGAACGGCAAGCCTGCGAACGAATACTTCTCGCGCGAAACCGGCCTGATGGTCATCCGCCAGCCGCTGGAACTGACCGGCAACGTCGAGCGTTTTGACATCAAGGTCAACGTGCACGGCGGCGGCGAGTCGGGCCAGGCAGGCGCCGTCCGTCACGGCATCACCCGCGCTCTGATCGACTACGACGCAGGTCTCAAGGGCGACCTGGCACGTGCCGGTTTCGTCACCCGTGACGCCCGTGAAGTCGAGCGTAAGAAAGTCGGCCTGCGTAAAGCACGCCGCGCAAAGCAGTTCTCGAAGCGTTAATTTCGACTTCGACAGCGCCCCCGGGCGCTGCTGCAAGAAAGCCGTCCTCCGCAAGGTGGGCGGTTTTTTGTTTTTCGGGCCGGGTTTTTTGCAGGATTCATCCTTATTCGCGCATATTCATCTTCCAAGTCTTGCATGAATGGCCAAGAATACGGCTTTTCCATTGACGTTCAGGAAAGGTTTGCGATGAATTTTGGAGAAAGACTCAAGCAGCTCAGGACCGACAAAGGCCTGACCCAGCCACAGTTTGCCCAGGCGGCAGGCATCGAGCAGTCCTACCTGTCGAAGCTGGAAAACGACAAGTCGGTACCCTCGGCCGACATGTTTTCCACCATCCTGGCCGGTCTTGGCGTGGACGAGGCGACGTTTCTGAGCGAAGTGGACCGGGACGTGCTGGCCACGACGCTGCGCCATATCCCGGCAGTGACCCAGTTCACCGCCAGTACGGTGGCCGTACAGGTCAACCATACGAAGCAGTGGCTGTACGGCTCGGCGGCGGCGTGGATCCTCGGATTCGCCATGATGCTGGCGGCCAATGACGGCATCTTCTTTTCAAACAAGCTCTACAAATACACTTCTCCCGGTGTGCTGCGCGCCGGCGAGGCGGAAAACATCTTCCAGAACTACAAGGAGATCCTGACGCTCAGGATGCTGGCCCAGACCATCACGCATGCCGACATGGCGAAGCAGCTGGAAGCGTTCCAGTCCAACCGGGTCCGGCCGGTGACGGTGGAGTGGCCAGCCAGCCGCGGCACGGTGTATACCGAACAGGTGGAAAACGGCCGGCGCCGCTTCGACCTGGTCGATACCACCCATGCGCAGGCGCCCGGCAACCGCATCCTGCAATTCCTGGGCGCGATCGTGATCCTGTGCGGCTTCGTCGGCCTGTTCATCGAGTGGCGGCTGCGCCGCCTGAAAACCACCCTCCGTTCATCACGCTGAAGGAAACCCATGTCCCAGCTCCGCACCTTCCTGGCCGGCGCCACCACGATGGCCGCCTCCCTGGCTGCCGTCGTGGTCCTCACCGGCGCCACCGATCCCGGCCGCCGCGCCAGCTTCGACGAAATCACCGTCGGGCGCATCAACATCGTCGAGCCGGACGGCACCAAACGCCTCATCCTGTCCAACAAGGCTCAGTTCCCCGGCGACTTCCAGCAGGGCAAGGAAGGCGCGCGCCCGGACCGGCGCTCCTTCGCCGGCATCCTGTTCATCAACGAAGAAGGCACGGAGAATGGCGGCCTGATCCAGAAGGGCAGTATCGGCCCGGATGGCAAGATCTCGTCCGGCCTGTCGCTGACCTTCGACCGTTTCCGCCAGGACCAGGCCATGCAGCTCATGAACAACGACAGCGCCAGCCACCAAATGACCGGCATCCGGATCAACGACGTGCCGCTCTTCCAGCGCACCTCGATGGACGACATGAAACGCTTCAGCGAGGAAGGCGGCAAGCTGCCGGCGGCCGACCAGGAAGCGTATTGGAAGAAACTGTCGGCCGAAGGGCGCCTGAGCGAGAACCGTATCTGGCTCGGCAATACCCGCGACAAGGGCTCGGCCCTGCAATTGAAGGATGCCAAGGGGCGCACGCGCATGATGCTGCTGGTCGCGGCCGACGGCAGGACAGAGATCCAGATGCTGGACGAGCAGGGCAGGGTCAGCAAATCGATCACGCCGGGCTCGGCGCAATAAAAGGCCGGCAAACAATATTTGCACCCAGGGCTTGTGGTGCAAATATTGTTTGCACGGCTGCGTCGCCCCCTCGCCGCCTGCGCCGCACGCATTTTTCATGACTGTTAAAATGCAGCCTCGTCCTGAAAAGGTCATTTTTACATCACGAGGAACAGAACATGATCAAAGTTGGCATCGTTGGCGGAACCGGATACACGGGCGTGGAATTGCTGCGGCTGTTGGCCGCGCGTCCCGACGTGCAGCTGACCGCGATCACCTCGCGCAAGGAAGACGGCCTGCCCGTGGCCGACATGTTCCCCTCGCTGCGCGGCGTCGTCGACCTGGCTTTCTCGAGCCCTGATAAAGCCGACCTGACCCAGTGCGACGTGGTGTTCTTCGCCACCCCGCACGGCGTGGCGATGGCGCAAGCGCCGGCGCTGCTGGCGGCCGGCGTCAAGGTGATCGACCTGGCGGCCGACTTCCGCCTGAAGGACCAGGCCACGTTCGAAAAATGGTACAAGATCCCGCACACCGCGCCCGAGCTGCTCGAGGAAGCCGTGTACGGCCTGCCGGAACTGAACCGCGAAGCCATCAAGACCGCGCGCCTGATCGCCAACCCGGGCTGCTACCCGACCACGATGCAGCTGGGCTTCTACCCGCTGCTCAAGGCCGGCGTGATCGACGCGGGCAACCTGATCGCCGACGCGAAGTCCGGCGTCTCGGGCGCCGGCCGCAAGGCCGAGATCGGCACGTTGTTCTCGGAGTCGAGCGACAACTTCAAGGCCTACGGCGTGAGCGGCCACCGCCACACGCCGGAAACCTCGGCCCAGCTGGCCCGTTACACCGACCAGAAAGTCGGCCTGGTGTTCACCCCGCACCTGGTGCCGATGATCCGCGGCATGCACGCGACCCTGTACGCGCGCCTGACCAGGGACATCGACGATGCCGCCCTGCAGGCCCTGTTCGAGAACGAATACAAGGACAGCGCTTTTGTTGATGTGATGCCTTTCGGCTCGCACCCGGAAACCCGCTCGACCCGCGGCTCGAACATGCTGCGCCTGGCGCTGCACCGTCCGGATGGTGGCGATACCGTCGTCATCCTGGTGGTGCAGGACAACCTGGTCAAGGGCGCGTCCGGCCAGGCCGTGCAGTGCATGAACCTCATGTTCGGCCTGGATGAAACCACCGGCCTGAAGCAGATCGCGCTGCTGCCTTGAGGCCACAAGGGCGGCGTCTTCAGCCGCCGTCCGCTATCCCGTCCGTCTCTCCATCGCTTCCCCTGCGCTTCGGGCGCGCCACATGCGGCGCCAGCACGAACGCACAACTGAGAAGCTGCGTGCGCTCCGGCGTGCGCGGCTGGCTCATCAGGTGGCACAGGCGCCGCAACAGCGCATTCGCCTCCGCAAGCTCATCCTCACTCAGCCACGCCTTGTTGCGCGCCGCCCATAGCTGGCGCGCGCTCCCGCTCGTGGCGACGCCCGGCATGTCCAGCCCCTCATCGAAATCCTGCTGCGCCACTTTCAGCATGGCATGCGAAAACTTGCGCAGGGCACGTTTGCCGGACTCGGTATCGGTGGGGTAGGCGAGCTGCAGCGCGAGCGTTCGTGCACCGGGCAATGCGTAGCGGCGCGCCTCATTCTGGCCATCCACCGATTCCACGACGAGTCCCGATTTCGCGAGCAGCTTCAGGTGGTAATACAGCCCATCGACGTGCCTGCCGAGCTGGAGGGAAAGCTCGGCTGCGCTGACCGGTTTGCCCGAGGCTCCCAGCGTATCGACAATCTCCTGGCGGATGGGCGAGGCCAGCACCTCGATCAGGGCAGGCTCGTCGACCTGCCAATATTCATCCGGCATGATTTTCTCCGTTTGTTGTTTTGTGTTGAAAAATCAGTATATTATTTCAACGACATTTCAACAATAGCTTGATGACAACGGATGAGCACATGATGACTTTGCGAATGCAGTTCCTGTCCCTGCTTGCGGCCTTATGGCTGTGCATGCCGGCACCCGTTGCCGTTGCTGGCGAGCCTTTGCAACAGGTTACGGCTGACCAGTTCCGCGCCGACATCGCCTTCATGCGCGCAACGATTGCGCGGATGCATCCGGATCCCGGATTTTCTACCGATGAGCGTGCCTTGGACGCGGCGTTCGACCGAGTGAGCCAGCGTGTGCCCCCGCGACTGACGCGCGACGAGGCATGGCGGCGGCTGGCCTTGCTGAATCCACAGCTTGCGGATGGCCATTTCTTTGTTGGCTACCCTGACTGGCGGGGCGATACGCTGGCGTGGCTGGCCGGTGGCGGCAGCCTGTTTCCGGTCGAGGTGGAACTCGGCGAGGACAAGGCGCTGTTCGTGCGTCGCCCTACGCCATCTGCTGCTCCGGCGCGCATCGTGTCCATTAACGGGATCGATGCCGGCACGGTGGTGCGCACGCTCCTGGCGAAAGCCCATGGCGATACGCCGGGATTCCGCGCAAACCTGCTGGCCCAGCGCTGGGGGCTGTTCTACTGGAAGACCTACGGGGCGCCTGGCCGATACCGCCTGACGCTCGAGCAGGGCGGGCATAGGCGGACGGTCGACCTGCCGGGCAGCCGCGCCACGCCCCGCTTGATGCGCGACGAAGCGCAGTTCGAGCGCCAATTCAATCTCGAGATCCGCCCCGGCGGCAGCGCCGTGCTCACTGTCGGCAGCTTCAGCCCGTCCGATCCCGCGCGTTTCCTGGCCTTCACGCGCGAAGCCTTCACCCGGATCCGGAAAGAAGGCGTGACCAGCCTGGTCATTGACATCAGCAACAATGGCGGCGGTGACGACGGAATGTGGCTGGACGGGCTCATGCCCTATCTCGCCACCACGCCTTACCGTACCGGATCGACGTACCGGGCGATGTCGCGCCCGCAACCGGGCGTGCATGGCGAGGTGTCCGACGGTGAAATCTCGACCTGGCGCCAGCCGCAACCGGACAATGCCCTGCATTTCAGCGGCAAGGTGTACGTGCGGATCGGGCCGGCAACGTATTCTTCGGCCATCGTGTTCGCCAACGTCATGCGCGACTTCGGGCTGGCCTCGCTGGTCGGCACCGGTGGCGCGGCCCGGCGCTCGCAGTCGGGCGGCGTGCGCGATGTGCGCTTGCCGCACACCGGCCTGCTCATGTCGCTGCCGCGCTTTATCCTCGATCCTCCCGCGGGACGCTCGCCCGGCGCCTTGCTGGAGGTGGACGTGGCGCAGCCGAAGGAAGGGTAAGCGCTACGGCCGGCAGAACCGGACGACCGGAAAGCAACAGGCGGCACCGCACGGTCAGAAGATGCGGGGCGTATTTCGTGCCGCGCATTTTGCAATGCCGGATCGGGAGCGCGCTTTCCTACCGACCCGATCTAGATCAAGGCCACTCTTGTTGAGCACGGTAAATTGACCAATGCACAGGTCATTCAGCGCCCCCGGTAACCGCCGCCGGCGCCATTCAAGAGGGGTGGAACATGTTCGGTCGACAAGTGAAAAGCGAGATTGACAGCCTGGTCGGCATCTCGGCCCGGATCGAGGGCGACCTGTGCTTTACCGGCGGACTGCGCATCGACGGCGAAGTGCACGGCAACGTGGTCGCGGCCGATGGCGCCGACAGCATGCTGATCGTGTCCGAACATGCCCGCATCGAGGGCGAGGTGCGCTGCGCCAGCCTGGTGGTCAACGGCTATATCGCCGGCTCCGTGTATTCGTCGGAACTGCTTGAATTACAGCCGAAAGGCCGCATACATGGTGATGTCCATTACCGCTTGCTCGAGATGCATGGCGGCGCCCTCGTGACGGGGAAACTGACCCACGAAGCCGTCGGCGAGCCGGTGTTTCATCTGGCCGACGCCGAGGCCGGGTCCGCAGCATGAGTTGCGGCTAGGGTCTATAATGGGCGTAATTCGAAATTCACCAGGAGTTCTCCCATGACCGCAGTCGTCGAAGTGCAAGACCTTGACACGATCCCCGTCCCGATCAACTTCACCGACAGCGCCGCACAAAAAGTTGCACAGCTGATCGAAGAAGAAGGCAATCCCGACCTCAAGCTGCGCGTCTTCGTGCAGGGCGGCGGTTGCTCCGGTTTCCAGTACGGCTTCACCTTTGACGAAATCGTCAACGAAGACGACACCACGATGGAAAAGAACGGTGTCCAGCTGCTGATCGACTCGATGAGCTACCAGTACCTGGTCGGCGCCGAGATCGATTATAAAGACGACCTCGAAGGCGCCCAGTTCGTCATCAAGAACCCGAACGCCCAATCGACCTGCGGTTGCGGCTCCTCGTTCTCGGCGTAAAGTTCCCCCAGGCCGCCCGGTGATCCGGGCAGTCGACGGCCCGGTTGATCCGGGCCGTTTCTATTTTCGCGCCGCTTTTACGCCGGATACAGGGCGCCGAGGATGCGCGGCCCGCGTGCGCCGGTCACGGCCGGCAAGTTGCCCGGCTCGCGCCGGCTGAAGCGGTAGCCCAGCCAGGCAAAGGCCAGGGCCTCGACCCTATTCGGCGCCACGCCCAGCACGGCCGTCGATTCCACCTGCACGCCACCCAGCGCCACACCGATGTCGCGCAGCAAAGTCGCGTTATAGGCGCCGCCGCCGCACACATAAATCGCTTCCACGCCCGCGCTGTCGCCACGGATCGATTCCGCAATCGTGACGGCAGTCAGGCGCGTCAGCGTCGCCATGACGTCCTGCGGCGCCACGCCGGCGAAGCCCGTTAACTTGGCATCCAGCCATTGGTCATGGAACAGGTCGCGGCCCGTGCTCTTGGGCGCCGGCTGGCGGAAATAGGGCTCGTCGAGCAGCGCTTCGAGCAGCGGCGCGTGCACGGCGCCGTTTGCGGCCCAGGCGCCGTCTTCGTCATACGGCTTGCCCAGGTGGCGGCCGATCCACAAATCCATCAAGACATTGCCCGGGCCGGTATCGAAACCGGTCACACGGCCATCGCCATGCAGCACGCTGATGTTGCCGATCCCGCCGATGTTCACCACCACGCGCGCGGTGCCCGGCTTGCCGAAGGCCGCTTCGTGGAAGGCCGGCACCAGCGGTGCGCCCTGGCCGCCGGCCGCGACGTCGCGGGTGCGGAAATCGGCGATGACATCTATCCCGGTCAGCTCGGCCAGCAGCGCGGGGTTGTTGGTCTGGCGCGTGAAACCCAGTTCCGGACGGTGGCGGATGGTCTGGCCATGCACCGCGACTGCCGCGACCGGCGCGCCGGCGGAGGGCATCAGCTGGCGCACGCATTCGGCATAGCACAGCGCCAGGCCGTTGGCGGCCAGCGCCTCGCGTTCGAGCTCGTTCTCGCTGGCGGCCTGCAGCGCCATCAACTCGCTGCGCAAGGCGGCAGGGAAGGGCGTGAAGGCGGCGGCGATCGAGCGGATGCTGCCGCCCGCGAAGTCGGCCAGCACGCCGTCAACGCCGTCGAGGCTGGTACCGGACATCAGGCCGATGTACAGGGAAGGGGACTGGCTCATATGCGTTCTCGCTCGATTGACATGGGACAGCGCCGGCCGTGCCGGCGCCCCTGCATACTAAACGGTGCGCCCGAAAAGCGGAAGGCAGGCCGGGGCGCAGCTGCCGGCGTGGGAAACCACGTATTTGCAGCCTTGCCGTTCTGTTACCCTGAGCGAAATGATCCGGAGTGAAAGATGAACAAGATCGGCATTGCCCTACACCTTGTTTGCTGCCTGGCGCTGGCCGCCCCGGCGCAGGCGGCTCCCGTGGTCTCGCATTTCCCCCAGCAAGGGCTGGGGCAGTTTTTGGCGGAACAATTCGACCTGGCCTCGATCCGCAGTTCCTTCGGGCCGCGCCGTACGCCGGACCAGCGCACGTTCGCCGATTTCCAGCTGAAGCCGAGCAGGGCAACGGAGTCGCTGGTCGAATTCGCGCGGCCGAACTGGTTCTACCAGATGGTGGTCACCGAGCGGCGCGACATCAATGGCGACGGCATCGAGGACCTGGCCGTCTGCTTTACCGACAAGGCGGTGGGCGAGGGCAATTACCATGCGCAGCATGGGCTCCTCGTGACTCGCTATGCTGCCAATGGCCATGCCCTTGCGCTGGACTATGATGTAGATGCCTGCGCGCCCTGGCGGGACGAGGCGGTGCGTAGCAGCGCCGCGGCGGTTGGCCCTCCGGAAGCGCCGTACTACGAGGCGCTTGGGCGTTTCATCTATGGGTACCACCGCGAAGGCATCTCGATCGAAGAAATGAACAACCCGGAACTGGCCCGGCGCGGCCCGCCCGAACTGGCCGCACGCGCGCGCAGCATGGCGCAGAAATTCGATTGGATTCTGCACGGCGAGATCAAGCCGCCAGAAGCGGAGCTGAAAGACATCCTGCGCGAGGCGGTTGCGATCAGCGCAGCCATCAAGGAGTGGCGCCAGGGCGCCAAACCCTAGCGTGCGGGCGCCCCGGCCACGGCCTGGCTCGGCGCATGCGTCAGTCGTCGTTCCTGCGATTGGGCACGACGCGCGGCAGGCGCGCGGAAATGACGACGCCCTCATCCTTGTTCGAGATCACGGAGACTTCGCCCTCGTGCGCCGCGACAATCTGCTTCACCACGTATAGCCCCAGCCCCAGGTTCTGGGTGCGTGCGGAGGCGCGCTCGCTTGCAGGACGGATGGCGAAACGCTTGACCGGGTCGAACAGCGTGCGCAGCTTGGCCGGCGGGATGGGATCGGCCTGGTTGCGCACCTCGTAGATGACTTCATTCGGGAGGCCGCGCAAGGCTACCTTGACCGCTGCTTCCGGCCTGCCGTGCTCGACGGCATTCGAAATGAGGTTGGAGAAGGCCTGCGACATGCGCGCGCCGTCCCAGGCGCCGATCAGGTCGCCCTCGACCACCAGGTCGATCTTGCGGTCCGGATGGAAGGTGCGCGCTTCCTCGACCACGCCCTGGCCGATCTCCGCCAGGTCCACGGTGTGCGGATCGACCGGGATGCCGTCGCCAAGGTGGGTCGTCGAAAAGTCCAGCAGGTCGCGGACAATCGCATCCATTCGTTTCGTGCTGTTGAAGATGCGCAGGGCAACCTTCAGGACTTTCGCCGGCAGAGTCTGGTCCTGCAGCAGCACCTGGGCGCCCATGCTGATGGCGCCGAGCGGGGTGCGGACATCGTGGCCGAGAATGGCCAGGAAGAGGTTCTGGGCTTCGCGCAGCATCTTCGCGTAGCGCGCCATGGATTCGGTCTGGGCCTGGTCGATCGACTCGTTAAAGCGGATCATGTCCTGGACGTCGCCGGCCGTCGTGATCTCGGCCTGGCGCGCCCACAGGCGCAGCACGCTCGAGCGCAGGGCCCGGTATTCGGCCATCACCTGCTCGCCGGTGAAGCCCGAGGCGACCCGGTCGGCTGCATGGATCTCGGCCGCGGTATCGTCTGTCGCCTGCGGGCCCTGGCCCTTGGACTTGGCAATGCTCTCATGCTCGGCCTGGGGGGTATCCAGGTCGGTGGCGACGGCTTTCAGGACGGCCGCAGCATGGTCCCGCAGTTCTTTTTTATTGGCATCTGCAAGTGGTTCGAGGGTCGACGCGAAATCTTCCCACTCCTGCAAGATGCATTCAAGATTGTTGCGGATAAAGTCTGATAATTTCATTGATTTCCTGAATGTGTCTGGGCGGTGGGCGCGCTGTTCTGTAGTAGCGTGCGCACCTGCAGTAATAGTTCTTCTGCCAGAAACGGCTTGCGCAGGAAGGCGTCGTACGCCTTTCCGCCAGCAACCTGGCACTGCAAGGAACCGCTCATCAGCAAGATGGGAAACTGCCCATCGACGGGACTCGATTTGAGTTGCTCGCTCAACTGCAGCCCGGTCATGCCCGGCATGCAGCAATCGGAAATGAGCAGATCGGGCTGCTGGCGCGAGATTCTCGCCAGCGCTTCCGAGGCGCTCAATACGACGCTGACCTCATAGCCGTGGGACTCCAGCATCATCGAGCAATTTTCCGCCAGGTCCGAATCATCGTCTGCTATTAATATCATGCTTCTCTCCTTATGTGGACGGGGTCACAGCGCGTGCAGGCAAGGCTGGCGGCCGGAGCCGCCAGCCTGCGATCAGCGCTGCGGGACCACGATCACCGTGTCGCCGGTCCTGCCCTTGTCACCTTTTTCGCCGTCGTAGCCCTGGGCGCCGGTGTCGCCGGTTGCGCCAGGCGCACCGGCAGGACCGGCGACCACCTGGACGACCGGCGGCGGCGCTTCGCGCTGGCAGGCCGACAGGGTAAAGGTAGCGGCGATGGCGAGCAGGATGAGGGAATGTTTCATGGTGAATCCTTGTATGGGGTCGTGCGCCGCAGCAGGCCAACGGCTCGACGGCGTCGGGCAGCGTTGCGTGGCGGGAGGGGAAATCGGCCGGGAGGCGCAGCCCCAGGTCAGGTGACCGGGGGAGGGGCGGTAGCGGGGAGTAGGACCATCATGCTCCGCCGCTTGAGGTAGTTCCGTTCGGAACCGAACACAAGTTATTGCCGCCATGCAGTTTGCAGGCGGCGTCCTTCACATCATCCTGTTCGCTGCATGCGTTCGCTGATATCGAGCCCGATGCCGCGGTAGCCAACAAACGCACTGGCTGCGTCGAACATCGGTTCGCCACTGACCTGGAGGGTCTGGATCCGGCCGTCCGGCAGGGTGCGGCTGTAGACGAAGTCGAGGAAGGGCTGGCGGTTCGCGATGCGGGCGTCGAGCGTGGCCCGTTCCTCGACGTTCCAGCCGGCCGCCGCCAATTCCTCGGTCGTGGCGCCATGGCTGATGCCGAGCATCTCTTCCACGGGACCGGAGAACTGCGTCAGCTTGCCGGCCGCATCCTGCTCCCAATACCAGTCCGACGACAGCTCCGTGAAGCGCTGGAAACGCGCTTCGCTCTGCCGCAACTCGGCCGTGCGCTCGAGCACGGTCTGCTCGAGCAGGCGGTTGTGGTCGTTCAGCCGCCGGTAGAGCAGGCGCACTTCCAGCATGTTGTGGATGCGGGTTTGCATTTCCACGAAATCGAAAGGCTTGCTGACGAAGTCTTTCGCTCCCGCCTGCAGGGCGCGCAGCTTGTGTGCCGGCTGAGCCGTGATCACCAGCACCGGCAGGTAGCCGCCGACTTCGATCTCCTTGAGCGCCTCGATCACCTCGAATCCGTCCATCTCGGGCATCTGCAGGTCGAGCAGGATCAGGTCGAAGCGGTGCTCCTGGTGCAGGGCACGCACCGTGCGCGGATCCTGGGTGGTCGTGACGTTCTGGTAACCCTCGTTATTCAGCATCATCTCGAGCAGCATGACGTTCGCTTCCTGGTCATCCACGATCAGGATGGTGGCGTTCAGAATTTCGCTGGCTTCAAGCATGGCAGTTCCGTGAATGGTCATCGTCGTGGTGAGGTGGGAGTTCGTTGTCGGGCGGCGTCGGGCAGTAAGCGGCGGCGTGCACCAGCGCGAGATCGAGCGCATTCATGAATTCGTGCACGCGGATCGGTTTGGTCAGGTAGCGGAAGAAGCCCGCTTCCAGCCCTTTTTCGATATCGCGCGGCACGGCATTGGCCGACAGCGCCAGCACCGGGATGTGCGCCGTGAGGGGATCCTCGCGCAGGCGTTTCAGGGCGCCATAGCCGCTCATGCCCGGCAAATTGATGTCCATCAGGATTACGTCCGGCAGGTAGGCGCGCGCCAGTTCGATGCCGAGGTGGGCGTCGATGGCCGTGAGCAGTTTCAGGTCGCCGCGGCGCGCGATCAGCTGCTCGACCAGGGCCAGGTTGGCCGGGTTGTCTTCCACGTACAGCAGGGTCGGCTGGTCGGCCAATTCCCGCGGCAGCACCGGGCGGCGTTCGAGTGCCCCATCGTCGATATTGTCCAGCAGCAGGGTCGGCGGCGCGGAGGCCGCGAATTCCACCCAGAACACGGTGCCCACGTCGACGATGCTGTCGACGCCGATCTGGCCACCCATCAGCTCGACCAGTTGCCTGGTCACCACCAGCCCGATGCCCGTGCCTTCTTCGACGCTGTCGTGCTGGCCGAGGCGGTTGAATGGCTGGAACAATTGCGCCAGTTGCTCGGCCGACAGGCCGGCGCCGGTATCCTTGACGCTGATGCGCACGCGATCGGTGCCGCTGTTGGCGCACTGGACGATGACGCTGCCGCCGAGGCCGTTATACTTGATGGCGTTCGACAGCAGGTTGATCATGACCTGCTTGATGCGGGTGCGGTCGGCGTGCACGTAGAACACGTTGTCGGGCGCCGGGAAGCTCATCCCGATGCCGCGCTTGGTGGCCTGCGGCTCGATCATGCCCTTGCAGTCCTGCAAGACTTCGTTGATCGACATCGATTCCTGCGACATCGTCACCTTGCCGGCCTCGATCATGGTCAGGTCGAGGATCTCATTGATCAGGCGCAGCAGGTACCAGCCGCCTTTCAGGATCTGGTCGATCGAGCGCTGCTGGCGCGGGTCCGGCGGCGGCACTTCCGAGCCCATCAGCTGGGCAAAGCCGAGCACCGCATTGAGCGGCGTGCGCAGCTCATGGCTCATGCTCGACAGGAATTCGGATTTGGCCAGGTTGGCCTTGTCGGCCGCTTCGCGTGCCGCATGCAGCTCGACATTGCTCTCCTGCAGCGCGTGTTCGAACTGCTTGCGCTCGGTGACGTCGCGCGCCGCGGCAAACACGCCCTGCAGCTTGTGGTCGCGGTCGTGCAGCGTGGTCGCATTGAACGAGACCACCGTTTCCTTGCCGTCGCAGGCCAGCACCGTCAGTTCGTAATTCCTGACCTTGCCTTCCTGGAGCACGCGGGCGATCGCTTCGTCGCTCCGCTGCGGCTCGGTGAAACAGCTCCTGAAGGGTGCGCCGATCAGTTCGTCGCGGGTACGGCCGGTCAGCATTTCCATCTGGTGGTTGACGTCGCTGATGATGCCGCAGGGGTCGGTCGTGATCAGCGGATCGATGTTCGATTCGATCAGCGAACGGGTATAGAACTGCTGGTCGCGCAGGCGCTGGTCGAGCAGTTCCTGCTCGGCCTCGACCTGCTTGCGGGCGGTATTGTCGGTGCCGATCAGCAGGAAGCCGATGACTTCGTCGCGGGCGCCGCGCAGGGCGGTGACCGAGACCAGCGCCGGGAAGCGGGTGCCGTCGGCGCGGATATAGGTCAGCTCGTAGATGTCTTCGATGCCGCGCACGGCCTTGTAGACCAGCGCCTCGAAGCCGGGGCGGATCGTGGCGCCGGATTCCAGGCTCAGCGCGGCCGCACGTTCGATCAGTTCCTTCGCATCCGAAATGCTGGCCGGGGTCAGCTTGTTGACCACGTCCTTCGGGGCATAGCCGAGCATGCGCTGGGCGCCGACGTTGAAGATCTGGATCACGCCCTCGGCATCGGTGGCGATGCTGGAGAAATTTTCGCTGTTGAAGATGGCGTCCTGCAGCGCGCCGGCTTTCAGCAGGGACTCGGCCGGCGCCGGCTCCTGTGCTTGCATGATCTTGCGCAGGCGCGCCTGGCGCCTGGCCACGACCAGCAAGCCGGCCAGCACGCACAGCAGCAAGCCGAGGCTGGTCCCGATGCGCAGCGCAGCCGAATGGCTCACGGCGCCTTCGTCGAGAGCCACCGCGCTGACCAGGAGCAGGACGGTAAAGGTGGCAATGAAGCCGGCCGCCATCAGGCGCTCGACGGAAATGTGTCGCTTGTTTCGCATAGTGCTATCTCAAATGGGACAAGGGGCGCCAGCCTGCGCCCGGGAGGTGTCGGCGATGGCGCGCTCAGGCAGCGCGCGCGGGCAGGCCGGCGGGCTGGCGTTGGCGCACGTCCGACAGGAGCCGTGCGAATTCCTTCTTGACCACGACATAGCATTCGCACACCTGGTCTTCCAGGCCGAGCCGGTCGAGCACGGTGATGTGGCCGCGCCGCGAACTGATATAGCCGCGTACCTGCAGGCGGCCGGCCGCTTCGGTCACGCCTTCGCGGCGCACGCCGAGCATGTTCGAGATCAGTTCCTGCGTCATGGTCAATTCGCCGGTGCCGAGGCGGTCGAGCGTCAGCAGCAGCCAGCGGCACAGTTGCTGTTCCACGCTGTGATGGCGGTTGCACACAGCCGTCTGCGACATATGGGTCAGCAAGGCCTGGGTGTAGCGCAGCAGCAGGCGCATCACCGGGCCGGCGCGGTCGAACTCGTCCATCAGGACGCGCACCGGCAGCCGGTAGCCGAAGCCGCCGGTCTGGATCACGGCGCGGCTGGGCGTGGTGCTGCCGCCCATGAAGAGCGCGACGCCCAGCATGCCCTCGTTCCCGACCCCGGCAATTTCCGATGAACCGCCGTTTTCCAGCAGGTAGTGGATCGAAATAATGGCGGTCGTCGGAAAATAGACGTAGTCCGGCTTGGCGCCGGATTCGGACAGGACATCGCCAAGGAGCAGGGGAACGAGCTGGAGGTGAGGGGAGAGGCGGTCGAACTCGGCGTCGAGCAGGGCAGCGAGGAGGTGGTTCTGGTTCGGGTCTTGCCGGGGTTGCATACTGCCTTATTGTTCAGTCGGGAAAGACTGATTAAGGGTCAGGGTAGCATGCGGCCTGCATTACACCTACAAGTATCTTGCCTAAAATATATACAGCAAGCTAAGCGCGCTACCGAACGGAACCGCCTCATGCAGAGGTAGATAGTGTCACGCCGGAAGCAACAGCGCGGGCAAGAAACGCTCCCTGCGCCAAACAAAACGCCCCGCGGCATGCAAGATGCGGCGGGGCGTTTTACGTCAGGAGACGAAGATCAGCGGGCTGCCATCGCGTTGCCGCTTGGTGCCAGCAGCGAGAAACGGTGGTTCATTTCGGCTGCGGCCATGCGGAAGCGGTTCAGTTCGGCCGCGGTCAGCGGCTGCTGCGCCAGCGACTTGAACTTGTTCGGATCCTTGGCGTCGCCGGAAACGCGGAACTCGTAGTGCAGGTGGGGGCCGGTCGACCAGCCGGTCGAGCCGACATAGCCGATGACCTGGCCCTGGCTGATCTTGCTGCCCTTGCGGATGCCCGGAGCGAAGCGGCTCATGTGGGCATAGGCGGTGCTGTAGTTCGACCAGTGCTTCAGGACGACCTGGTTGCCGTAGCCGCCGCTGTTGCCGGCGAAATCGACGGTGCCGTCGGCCGAGGCGCGGATCGGGGTGCCCTGGGTAGCGGCGTAGTCGACGCCCTTGTGCGCTTTCCACTTGCCCGACAGCGGGTGCACGCGCATCGAGAAGCCCGACGAGATGCGCGAGAATTCCAGCGGCGACTTGAGGAAGGCCTTTTTCAGGGCCTTGCCGTCGAGGCTGTAGTAGCCGCCCTGCTTGGTGACCGGGTCTTCGAACCAGACCGACTGGTAGGCCACGCCGCGGTTGACGAATTCGCCGGCCAGGACGCGGCCGGTTTTCACCAGTTCGCCGTCGAGCCAGAAGGTTTCGTACACGACGTTGAAACGGTCGCCGCGCTTGATGTCCGAGCGGAAGTCGATGTTGGTCGAGAACATCTCGATCATTTCGCGAACGATCGAGTCCGGCATGCTGCCGCCATCGACGTTCGAGTCGGTGGCCGAGAACAGCGAGCCCTTGATTTCACGCGAACGCATTTCGACGCGGCGCTCGAGCTTGGCCGGCGCCTCGACGGCGACGAAGTCTTCGCCCTTGCGCTCGACCGTCACCTGGCGTGCATCGCCACCCTTGGCGTCGGTGATGGTGGCGCGCATCGACAGCAGCAGGCCATTTTCATCGGTTTCGGCCTGGACGCGCTTGCCGGTCTTGAGCGACAGCAGGCGGCGGGCGGTTTTATTGGAACGAACGAATTTTTGCGCTTGGGCGTCGTCGACACCGAGGCGGTTGAAGAGGGAGCCGAGCGAATCGCCAGGGCGGATGCGCTCTTCGTGGATGAATTGCTGCTCGTTTTGCTGGAGGGCGGCGATCTGGTCTGCCAGGTTCGGCATTTCCAGGTTCTGCTGGATCGACTTGACCGGCACGTCGGACGTGTCGGCAGTGATCGGCGAGACACCAATGGCGCTGAAAGCGCACGCGCTCAGGAACACCGCACCGGCGCTGAGGATACGCGCCTTGCGGGTTACCGGCACCAGCTGGAGCAGGCTTTTAGGGGTAATTTTATGTGTAATGTTCATGCAATCAGTTAAAATTTGCGGCTGAACTTCCAGGATTCCTGCTTCTTGTAGATTTGAAAAGTTTTCTACAGGAAATAGAAACGGGATCGAGCATTATACCACTTAGATCTGGTCCTACAACCGCTTTAGCCAATTTCCTACAAGACTTATGACTTCAATTGTTTCCTCCGGTAACGGCGCCCCGGTGAATTCTTCCGCCCCCTTGCCGTTGACGGACAAGGTGCGCGAGGCGCTCGCCATTACCAGGCGCGGTGTCGATGAACTGCTGATCGAGAGCGAATTTGCCCAAAAGCTGGCGCGCTCCGAACAGAGCGGCAAGCCGCTGCGCATCAAGCTGGGCCTGGACCCGACCGCACCTGACCTGCACCTTGGCCACACGGTAGTGCTCAACAAGATGCGTCAATTGCAAGACCTCGGCCACCAGGTGATTTTCCTGATCGGCGACTTCACATCGATGATTGGCGACCCGTCGGGCCGAAATGCCACTCGTCCGCCGCTGACCCGCGAGCAGATCGAAGAAAATGCGATGACGTATTTCCGTCAGGCATCGTTGGTGCTGGACGCCGCGCGTACGGAAATTCGCTACAACTCAGAGTGGTGCGACCCGCTGGGCGCACGGGGCATGATCCAGCTTGCCTCGCGCTACACCGTTGCCCAGATGATGGAACGGGACGATTTCACCAAGCGCTACAAGAGTGGGACACCGATTGCGGTGCACGAGTTCCTTTACCCTTTGATGCAAGGCTATGATTCGGTCGCCCTGCAGGCGGACCTGGAACTTGGGGGCACCGACCAGAAATTCAACCTTCTTGTTGGCCGCGCGCTTCAAAAAGATTATGGGCAAGAGCAGCAGTGCATCCTGACCATGCCGCTGCTCGAGGGCCTGGACGGCATCGAAAAGATGTCGAAATCGAAAAACAACTACATCGGCATCACCGAAGCCCCGAGCACCATGTTCGGCAAACTGATGAGTATTTCCGACGACATGATGTGGAAGTACTACAACCTGCTGTCCTTCCGTTCGATCGCCGAGATCGAGGCGGTGAAGGCCGAAGTCGCCGGCGGCGCCAACCCGCGCGATGCGAAAGTGGCGCTGGGCAAGGAAATCGTGGCGCGCTTCCACTCGGCCCAAGCCGCAGACGATGCGCTGGCCGACTTCGTCAACCGCTCCAAGGGCGGCATCCCGGACGACGTGCCGGAAGTCAGCCTGTCGGGCGCTCCGATGGGCGTGGCGCAATTGCTCAAGCAGGCAGGCCTGTGCGCCTCGACCTCGGAAGCCATGCGCATGATCGACCAGGGCGGCGTGCGCATCGATGGCGCCGTGGTCAGCGACAAGGGCCTGCAAGTCGAGGCCGGCAGTTTCGTCATGCAAGTGGGCAAGCGCAAGTTCGCCCGCGTGATCTTTGCCGGGGCGCCGGCTGCATGATTGCCCTGCTGCAGCGGGTCAGTGAAGCCAGCGTGCGCGTCGACGGCAAGGTCGTCGGCGCCATCGAGGCCGGCCTGATGGTGCTGGTCTGCGCCGAGAAGGGCGATACCGAGCGCGAAGCCGACCTGTTGCTGGCCAAGCTGCTGGGCTATCGCGTGTTTTCCGACGAGGCCGGCAAGATGAACCGCAGCATTACCGATACCGCTGGCGGCCTGCTGCTGGTGCCGCAGTTCACCCTCGCGGCCGATACCAAATCGGGCACGCGTCCCTCGTTTTCGCCGGCGGCGGCGCCCGAAGAGGGGCGGCGCCTGTTCGACCATGTCGTGCGCCAGGCCAGGGAACGCCATGGCAGCGTCGAGACCGGCAAGTTCGGCGCCGACATGAAAGTCGGCCTCGTCAACGACGGCCCGGTGACTTTCTGGCTGCAGGTTGATCCGATCGGGGTTTTGCGTTGATTCGCGCCCGGTTGCGCTGAAACCCGCGCTGGCCACGGGAGTCAATAGCAATATGGCCTGGGAGGACGTATGCGAATCTGGAGCGAGTCATTTATCGAAGGCGAGGCGATCCCGCCGGAATGCGCTTTTGCGGCGATCGACCCCGTCAGCCACGTCAGGCTGTCGAACAACCGCAGCCCGCACCTGGCCTGGGAGGACGTGCCACCCGGCACCAATTCGCTGGTGCTGATCTGTCGCGACCCCGACGTGCCGTCAAACGGCGACCGGGTCAACCAGGAAGGCAAGACCGTACCCGATACCCTGCCGCGGGTCGATTTCTTCCACTGGACCCTGATCGATATCCCGACCGTGCTGAAATCCTTCCCCGAAGGCGTGTTCTCCGACATGGTCACGCCCCACGGCAAGCCCGGTCCGCTGGTGCCCTTCACCATCAAGAACGGCACCGAGCACCAGTTGCGTCACGGAATCAACGACTACACGAGCTGGTTCGCGGGCGACCCCGACATGGCCGGCGAATACTATGGCTACGACGGCCCCTGTCCGCCATGGAACGACGAGCGGGTCCATACCTATGTGTTTACAATGTATGCGCTCGACATCCCGCGCCTGCCGCTCGAAGGCGCCTTTACCGGTGCGACGCTGCAGCGGGCCATCCGCGGCCACATCCTCGACGAAGCACGGACCTTCGGCATTTATTCGCTCAATCCGGCCATCGCGCCGTCATTAACGTAAGCGCCTGTCGGGCGCGCCACAAACCGCCTTGAGGTTCGGGCGAAGGGACCTCATGCTTTCGAACGACAACGCGCACCCCACCACCATCCTCCTGATCCGCCATGGCGAAACCGCCTGGAACGCCGAACGCCGGCTCCAGGGCCATATCGACATCGCCCTCAACGCCGAGGGCGAACGCCAGGCCGCGCTGCTTGCCGCGGCCCTGGCGCCGGAGCGGATCGACCACATCGTTTCCAGCGACCTGACGCGGGCCCGCCAGACCGCCGACGCGATCGCCCGCGAACGCGGCATGATGGTTGTCACCGACCCGGCGCTGCGCGAGCGCTGCTATGGCGGCTTCGAAGGCCTGCTCTACAGCGAGATCGCGACCCGCTTCCCGCGCGAGTTCGCCGCCTGGCAGGGGCGCGACGTCGACGGCGTCCTGCCGCCGGGCGCCAACCGGGGAGAGAGCTTCCGGCAGTTTTTCGACCGGGTGAGGGCGGCCATCGTCAAGCAGGCGGCGGCGCACCCCGGCAAGACCCTGGCCTTCGTGGCCCACGGCGGCGTGCTCGAATGCGCCTACCGGGCGGCGCTCGGCCTGTCGCTGGAGACACCACGCGACTTCAAGGTGCTTAATGCGAGCGTCAACCGGTTCGTGGTGGAGCAGGGCGGCTTGCGTCTGCTGAGCTGGGGCGAGGTGGGGCATCTTCAGCCGGCGGTGCTGGATGACCTGACCTAGGCGGGGTGGGCCATCCTTTACCCCCACTGCCACCCCCTGCCAATATCACACAAACAACACCCCCCAAAAATTCTGCCGATAATTTGAGCAGCGATTGAGGTAAAATAATAGGTTCCCCGAGAAACTTCTGAGATTTCCGCTTTGCAAATCGGACCTTACATCCTGCGTAATAACGTCTTTGTCGCCCCCATGGCCGGGGTGACGGACCGGCCGTTCCGCCAGCTGTGCAAGCAGCTGGGCGCCGGCTACGCCGTGTCCGAAATGGCGGCCTCGAACCCGCGCCTGTGGGCCAGCGAAAAGACCTCGCGCCGCACCGACCACACCGGGGAAATGGAGCCGAAAGCGGTGCAGATCGCCGGCGCCGACCCGAAAGACCTGGCCGATTGCGCGAAGTTCAACGTCGAGCGCGGCGCCCAGATCATCGACATCAACATGGGTTGCCCGGTGAAAAAGGTGTGCAACAGCTGGTGCGGTTCCGCGCTGCTGCAGCACGAAGACCTGGTCGAGCGCATCCTGCACGCGGTGGTCGAGGCGGTGGACGTGCCGGTCACCCTGAAATTCCGCACCGGCTGGGATCGCCAGAACAAGAACGCGCTGCGTATCGCGCGCCTGGCCGAGCAGGCCGGTATCCAGATGCTGACCCTGCACGGCCGCACCCGCGCCGACGGCTACAAGGGCGACGCCGAATACGACACCATCCGCGCCGTCAAGGCGTCGGTAAACATCCCGGTGGTGGCCAATGGCGACATTACCACGCCCGAAAAAGCGAAATTCGTGCTCGACTACACCGGGGCGGACGCCGTGATGATCGGCCGCGCCGCCCAGGGCCGTCCCTGGATCTGCCGCGAGATCGACCATTTCCTGCGCACGGGCGAGCACTTGCCGGCGCCGCTGGTGGAAGAAGTGCGCGAGCTGATGAACGAGCACCTGCCGGCGCACTACGCCTTCTATGGCGATTTCATCGGCGTGCGTTCGGCCCGCAAGCACATCGGCTGGTACGTGCAAGACCTGGCTGGTGGGGAAGAATTCCGCCAGCGAATGAATTTGTTGGAATCCACCGCCGAGCAACTGGCGGCGGTCGATCTGTTCTTCAAATCGCAACTCGAGCATGGGGAGCGGTTACAATACCGCCCCGCGCTTCCTGCCGATGAGGCGTTGGCGGCTTGAATCAGCCAGCGCGTCGCACCAATGACGCAAGCAGCAATAGTACGCAGTGCATAAAAAATAGAACAAACGGGGACACGCTGCGCCAGCAGCGAGCAATCATTAACCAGGATGAAGCAGCAGAGAACATGAGCAAAGAAAGTATCCAGGAAGTCGTCCAGAAAAGCCTCGAGGATTATTTCAATGATTTGGGCGAGCAAAAGCCGACGAACATCTACGACATGATGGTCCTGACCGTGGAAAAACCGGTCCTCGAAGTGGTCATGACGCGCGCCGACGGCAATCAGTCGCATGCGGCGCAGATGCTGGGCATCAACCGGAACACTTTGCGCAAGAAACTCCAGGAGCACGGTCTCCTCTAAAGCATTGCATGGCGTGGGCCGTGCGTTGGGGCGCGGCCGCTACAAGGTCCGCGCGCCCGGACGCACCAATTCTCAACAACAGGCCACACCATGATCAAACAAGCACTGATTTCCGTCTCCGACAAGACCGGCGTCCTCGATTTCGCCAAGGCCCTGGCTGGCCTCGGCGTCAACATCCTGTCCACCGGCGGCACCGCCAAGCTGCTGCAGGAAAACGGCGTGCAGGTGACCGAAGTCGCTGACTACACCGGTTTCCCGGAAATGCTCGACGGCCGGGTCAAGACCCTGCACCCGAAGGTGCACGGCGGCATCCTGGCGCGCCGCGACCTGCCCGAGCACGTGGCCAAGCTCGACGAACACGGCATCCCGCAGATCGACATGGTCGTGGTCAATCTCTACCCGTTCCAGCAGACCGTCGCCAAGCAAGAGTGCTCGCTGGAAGACGCGATCGAAAACATCGACATCGGCGGCCCGACCATGCTGCGCTCGGCCGCCAAGAACCACCGCGATGTGGTCGTCATCTGCGACCCGGCGGACTACGGCGTGGTGCTGGCGGAAATGAAGGGCACCGGTTCTACTGCCGGCCCGGTCAGCTACGAGACCAAGTTCCGCCTGGCCAAGAAAGTGTTCGCTCACACCGCGCAATACGACGGCGCCATCACCAACTATCTCACCAGCCTGGGCGATGATCGTGCCCACGCGACCCGCGCCAGCTATCCGCAGACCCTGAACATGACGTTCGAAAAAGTCCAGGACATGCGCTACGGCGAGAACCCGCACCAGGGCGCCGCCTTCTACCGCGACCTGACGCTCGGGGCCGGTCTACTTGCCGCCTACACCCAGCTGCAGGGCAAGGAACTCTCGTATAACAACATCGCCGATGCCGACGCGGCATGGGAATGCGTCAAGTCGCTCGGCGGCCTGGGACAGCCTGCCGGCTGCGTGATCGTCAAGCACGCCAACCCCTGCGGCGTGGCGATCGGCACCGATGCGCTGGACGCCTACGGGCGCGCGTTGCAGACCGACCCGACCTCGGCCTTTGGCGGCATCATCGCCTTCAATGTCGAAGTCGATGGCCGTGCTGCGCAAGCCGTGTCCAAGCTGTTCGTCGAGGTGCTGATCGCGCCGTCGTTCACCGCCGAGGCACGCCAGATCATGGCGGCCAAGCAGAACGTGCGCCTGCTCGAGATCCCGCTGGGCGACGCCCAGAACGCCTACGACGTCAAACGCGTCGGCGGCGGCCTGCTGGTGCAGGCGCCGGACGCCAAGAACGTCGGCCTGGGTGAACTGCGCGTGGTCAGCAAGAAGCAGCCGACCCAGCAGCAGCTGCAAGACCTGATGTTCGCCTGGCGCGTGGCCAAGTTCGTGAAATCGAACGCGATCGTGTTCTGCGCCAACGGCATGACCCTCGGCGTCGGGGCAGGGCAGATGAGCCGCATCGATTCGGCGCGTATCGCCTCGATCAAGGCGCAGAACGCCGGCCTGTCCCTGAGTGGTTCGGCCGTGGCCTCGGACGCCTTCTTCCCCTTCCGCGACGGACTGGACGTGGTGGTCGACGCGGGCGCGACCTGCGTCATCCACCCGGGCGGCTCGATGCGCGACCAGGAAGTGATCGATGCGGCCGATGAGCGGGGCGTGGTGATGCTGTACACGGGTGTGCGGCATTTCCGTCATTGATTTTGTAGGGTGGCCGGCTTTGCCGGCCGCGCGTTCAACCATCGTTGGTATGGACGCGAAATTCTTTTCATACGTGATTTGAACGCGCGGTCGTTCGTAATTTCGGGCATTGCCCAAAATTACCCCGACCACCCTACGTGTCAAGCTTTGCCACATCACCTGTGTTTTTACACAGTATTTTCCCCACCAACCCCCTCCAGCCGTATATCATTCCACAATGATTATTCTCGGCATCGACCCGGGCCTGCGCACGACGGGCTTTGGCGTCATCGAAAAACACGGCACGAAACTGCGCTACATCGCGTCCGGCACGATCAAGACCGGCCTTGAGGGCGCACTGCCGCCACGCCTGAAGGTGATCCTGAAGGGCGTGAGCGAAATCGTCTCCGCCTACCAGCCCGGCTGCGCGGCCATCGAAAAAGTGTTCGTCAACGTCAATCCGCACTCCACGCTGCTGCTGGGCCAGGCCCGCGGCGCGGCGATCACGGCCTTGGTCGGCGCCGACCTCGACGTGGCCGAATACACTGCGGTGCAGGTCAAGCAGGCCGTGGTCGGCACCGGCAGGGCAGCCAAGGCCCAGGTGCAGGATATGGTGGCGCGCCTGCTCAAGCTGCCCGGCCTGCCCGGGAGCGACGCCGCCGACGCGCTGGGCGTGGCCATCTGCCATGCCCACAGCATCGACACCCTGGCCCTGCTCGGCGCGCTGGCGCCCACCACGTCCACGCTGCGCATGAAACGCAGCCGCCTCGTCTGAAAACAACAAGGAAACAACGATGATCGGTCGTCTCTCCGGAATCTTGCTCGAAAAAGCGCCGCCGCACGTGCTGGTGGATTGCAACGGCGTCGGCTATGAGGTCGACGTACCGATGAGCACTTTCTACAACCTGCCGCACACGGGCGAGCGCGTGGTGCTGTTCACCCACCTGACCGTGCGCGAAGATGCGCACCTGCTGTTCGGCTTCGGCAGCGCGTCCGAACGCGCACTGTTCCGCCAGCTGATCAAGATCACCGGCGTCGGCGCGCGCATGGCGCTGTCGATCCTGTCGGGCATGACGGTGGCCGAGCTCTCGCAGGCGGTCACCTTGCAGGAAACCGGCCGCCTGGTGAAGGTGCCGGGCATCGGCAAGAAAACCGCCGAACGCCTGCTGCTCGAACTCAAGGGCAAGCTCGGCGCCGACCTCGGCATGGTTGCCGGCGGCGCCCCGCGCGACGACACGCAGACCGACGTGCTCAATGCGCTGGTGGCGCTGGGGTATTCTGACAAGGAAGCGCTGCTCGCGACCAAGAACCTGCCGGCAGGGGCCACCGTCTCGGACGGCATCAAGTTTGCGCTGAAGGCGCTCTCCAAAGCATAAGCAATGAGCATCCAGACCGACAATTTCACCGAACAGCGCGTCATCGACGCGGCCCCGGCCTCGCCCAACGAGGAGGCGATCGAGCGCGCCTTGCGCCCTAAGCAGCTGGAAGAGTACGTCGGCCAGGAAAAGATCCGCGCCCAGCTCGAGATCTTCATCCACGCCGCCCGCAACCGCCGCGAAGCGCTCGACCACACGCTGCTGTTCGGCCCCCCGGGCCTGGGCAAGACCACGCTGGCGCACATCATCGCGCGCGAAATGGGCGTCAACCTGCGCCAGACCTCCGGCCCGGTGCTGGAGCGCCCGGGCGACCTGGCCGCGCTGCTGACCAATCTCGAGCCGAACGACGTGCTGTTCATCGACGAGATCCACCGCCTGTCGCCCGTGGTCGAAGAGATTTTGTATCCGGCGCTCGAGGACTACCAGATCGACATCATGATCGGCGAAGGCCCGGCCGCGCGTTCAGTGAAACTCGACCTGCAGCCCTTCACCCTGGTCGGCGCCACCACCCGCGCCGGCATGCTGACCAACCCGCTGCGCGACCGCTTCGGCATCGTCGCGCGCCTGGAGTTCTACAACGTCGACGAGCTGACCAAGATCGTCGTCCGCAGCGCCGCCTTGCTGGGCGCCCCGATCGACCAGGACGGCGCCCGCGAAGTGGCGCGCCGCGCGCGCGGCACGCCGCGCATCGCCAACCGCCTGCTGCGCCGCGTGCGCGACTACGCCGAAGTGAAGGGCAACGGCGAGATCACCAAGGATATCGCCGACCTCGCGCTGCAGATGCTCGACGTCGACTCGGTCGGCTTCGACGTGATGGACCGCAAGTTATTGGAAGCGGTGCTGTTCAAGTTCGGCGGCGGGCCGGTGGGCATCGGCAACCTGGCCGCGGCGATCGGCGAAGCGGCCGACACCATCGAAGACGTATTGGAACCCTTCCTGATCCAGCAGGGCTATTTGCAGCGCACGCCGCGCGGGCGGATTGCCACGCCGCTGGCTTACCAGCACTTTGGAGTGACGGCGCCGCGGATCAGCCCGACGGGGGATTTATGGGATAGCTTGCCGCCGGGATGAGGGTGGCTGGCAAACTCTCGGCGTATATCAAGACGAATCAGTCGATCAACCGGGGATACCCGATTCAGGGTAGCGACGCCGCTTCGTCGATCGTGTCAGGACGCGAATCACAACGTCAGGCGGTGTGTGCTGCTCAAGAAGTTCCTGCGCAGCGGTGAATACATCATGTGAGCTGGCCGCATTGATTGCCGCGTCGATCAGCAGCGATGTGCGGAAATCCGTCCGGCGATCCGTCCGGTAGTCGGGGCTGTATCTCATGGCAGGCCTCCTTGTCACTCCAGCGACTCACCATGTTAGATCCATGCGCTCGCGAGACATTCCTTCACTGCCGTGAATCCATGTAAATTGGTGTAATGGACCGGGACAAACCCGGAGCGGTGCTGGATGCGCAGAAACTAGGTCCGGGCCGAAGTTACTGCAACTGCTCCACGTGGCAACTACGTGTCTGCCGCGGCTGTCAGCTCGTCACCAGCGGCCGCTTCCGCTCCATTGCGGGAAGGTAGCGGCACGGGTGACAAATGTCATACCAATCTGATGGCGCCCGCTTCTACCACCCCCATCGCGTTGTTCGCATACTGGCTTCACTACCCAACCATGCGAGGAACGTATGAACGCCAGCCTGAAGCTCCTGTCCGCCGCCGCCGCACTCTTCCTGGCGAGCTCCGCCCTTGCCGCCCCCACCCTGGTCCAGGACGTGCGCGTCTTCGACGGCGAGCGCGTACACGAGCGCCGCTCGGTGCTGTTCGACAAGGGCGTCATCGTCGATGCCAATTTCCGCGGCGCGGCGCCGAAAGACGCGCGGGTCGTGAGCGGACAAGGCCGCACGCTGCTGCCAGGCCTGATCGACGCCCACACCCACGCCTTCCGCCATTTCGAGCTGCCGGTGCTGTTCGGCGTGACCACCCAGGTCGACATGTTCACCGACGTCGGGATGCTGGCGACCGCCAGGAAGGCCATGCGCGCAGGCGGCAATCACCAGCACGCCGACCTGTTCTCGGCCGGCACCCTGGTCACCGCGCCGAACGGCCACGGCACCCAGTTCGGCATCGCCATCCCGACCCTCACCAAACCGGAAGACGCGCAGGCCTTCGTGGACGCGCGCATCGCCGAAGGCTCGGACTTCATCAAGGTCGTCATGGAAGCGGGCTTCGGTTTCAAGTCGCTCGACCTGGCCACCGTCAAAGCCGTGATCGCGGCGGCGCACCGGCGCGGCAAGCTGGCGGTAGTTCACATCAGCACCGAGGCGGATGCGCGCGCCGTGCTGGAGGCGGGCGCCGACGGCCTGGTGCACCTGTACACCGGCGGCACCGCCGATGCCGAAGGCATGGCCAGGCTTGCCCGCGCCAAGGGCGCCTTCGTGATCCCGACCTTCACCGTCCTGGAAAGCATGGCCGGCTACAAGGGAGACGACCTGCTGGCCGATCCGCTGCTTGCCGGACTGCTCGACAAGGACGAACAGGCGCCGCTCAAGGCGCGCTATGGCTCGCAGCAGCAACCGGCGATGCTGGTGGCGCCGAAGATGGTGACCGCCGCCATGCAGCGGGCCGGCGTGCCGGTGCTGGCCGGCACCGACGCCGGCAATCCCGGCACCCAGTATGGCGTGAGCATGCACCGCGAACTGGCCGCACTGGTGGAGGCGGGCCTGAGCCCGGCGCAGGCGCTGGCCGCGGCTACCAGCGCGCCGGCCAAGGCATTCAAACTGGGCCAGCGCGGCCGCATCCAGAAGGGCTACAAGGCCGACCTGCTGCTGGTGGAAGGCAACCCGGCGCAGGATATCCGCGCCACCCGCCGGATCGTCGAGGTGTGGAAGGATGGCGAGAGCGCGGGCGGGCTGCGCGAGCGCCAGCGCGAGCAGGTGGCAAAAGCCGCGGCGGCCGGCGCCAACCAGCCGTTGGCGCTACCGGTGGACGGCCGTATCAGCCAGTTCAGCGCAGCCAGGCTGGCCAGCCCGTTCGGCGCCGGCTGGATGCCCTCGACCGACAGCTTCGCCGGCGGCAAATCGACCGTCAAGCTGGCGGCCCAAGCGGCGCTGCCCGACGGCCAGGTGCCGCTCGCGATCAATGCGACAGTGGCGCCGGGCCTGCCGTTTGCCTGGGCCGGCGTGGCCTTCATGCCGGGCACCACGCCGATGCAGCCGGTGAACCTGAGCGCGGCGAAGCAGGTGCGCTTCAAGGTGCGCGGCGACGGCAAGGTGTACCAGATGATCGCCATGTCGCAGGGCGTGCAGATGCCGGGCGCCGCGCGCTTTACCGCCGGCCCTGAATGGGCCGAGGTGACGGTGCCGGTCAGCGACCTGAAAGGCGTCGATCCGGCCACCCTGACCATGTTAGGATTCAACGCCGGTCCGCAGCCGGGCGACTACCGCTTCGAGATCGCCGACGTGCGCCTGCTCGCACAATAACAACCTGGATGGAAGACGCATGAACGGGATCAGGCAGGGCATCGCGAGACTATGGACGGGACCCTGGATCCCGCCCGAACAGGGCAAGATGCCGTACTTCTGGCTGCTCAGCCTTGGCTACATGGGCTGGAAATACGCCTACGTCGCGCCCACTCCGCTCGAGGCACTCATGCTGGCGCTGACGCTGGTGGTGTTCCTGGTCCTGTATTGCGCCAGCTTCTGGACGCGCGGCTGGCAGTCGGCCGGCTGCATGCTGGCGGGCTGTCTGATCGGCGCGGCCTGGGTGCGCTGGAACGTCGGCGCCGCCACCTTCTTCATCTTCGCCTGCGCTGCGGCGGCCGGGATCATGCAGCTGCGGCTGGCCATACTGGCGATCGTGGGCGTGGTGGCGCTCGCCGTGCTTACGTCCTTCTTCATCCCGGACACGCAGATGCGCTGGCTGTTCCTGATGCCGATCCTGACCGTCAGCCTGCCGGTGGGCGTGGGGGCCGTCATGGATGCGCGCCTGCGGCGCTCGCGCCAGGCGCTGGTGCGCAAGCAGGAAGAAGTCGAGCACATCGCCACCATCGCCGAGCGCGAACGGATCTCGCGCGACCTGCACGACCTGCTCGGGCACTCGCTGTCGCTCATTGCGCTCAAGGCGGAGCTGGCGCGCAAACTCGTGCACCGCGATGCCGATGCCTGCGCGCGCGAGATCGGCGACATCGAAACCAGCGCGCGCCAGGCCCTGGCCGAAGTGCGCGCCGCTGTGAGCGGCTACCGCGAGAGCGGCCTGGCTCATGCGCTGGCCAGCGCCCGCGCCAGCCTGGCGGCGGCCGACGTGCAACTGGACGAGCGGGTCGAACGATTTGCGCTCGCGCCGGCCGCCGAGAACGTGGTGGCGCTGGCGCTGCGCGAGGCGGTCACCAACGTGGTGCGGCATGCGGGGGCGAAGCGCTGCAGCGTGTCGCTCGCGCTGGAACACGGCGTGGCCGTGCTGCGCATCGCCGACGACGGCCAGGCGCGCAGCGAGGCCGATATCCGGCAAGGTAATGGCTTGTCCGGCATGCGCGAGCGCGTGGCTTCGGTCGGCGGCAGGCTGGCGCTGCGCGCACGCGCTGGACTGGAAGTCGAGTTGCGCATTCCGGCGGGAGCCACGGCATGATCCGCATCCTGCTGGCCGAAGACCAGAACCTCGTGCTGGGCGCGATGGCCGCGCTGCTGCGGCTTGAGCCCGATTTCGAGGTCGTCGGCGCCGCCACCAACGGCCGCGAAGCACTGGCCCTGTGCGAAGAGCTGGCGCCGGACGTGGTGCTGACCGACATCGAGATGCCCCAGATGACGGGGCTCGAACTGGCGGCCCGGATCAAGGAGCAGCGGCTTGTGGCGAAGGTGATCGTGGTGACCACCTTCGGGCGCAGCGGTTACCTGCGGCGCGCTTTGGCGTCGGGCGTGCGCGGCTACCTGCTCAAGGATGCGCCGGTGGACGCCCTGGCCGCGGCGATCCGCGCGGTGCACGAGGGCGGACGGGCAATCGCGCCGGAGCTGGCGCTGGAAAGCTGGAGCGGCGGCGGCGACCCGCTCACCGAGCGCGAACGGCAGGTATTGCGGCTGGCCGGGGAAGGGCGCAGCAGCGCCGACATCGCGCGCGAGGTGCATTTGTCCGAAGGGACCGTGCGCAACTACCTGTCCGAGGCGATCAGCAAGCTCGGTGCCGCCAACCGGGTGGAAGCCTACCGGATGGCGCGCGACGCCGGCTGGCTGTAGGCGTCGAGCGCTGGCGCCTTGTCTTTCTGCTTGGGCGTGTACATCAGCGGATAGATGAAGGTCATGTACAGCACCAGCGTGAGCACCATCAGGAAGCCGCAGACCCGCAGCAGGGTGGGGCCGCCGCCGTGCCAGACCACGATGGCGCTGGCCGCAAACGGCATCATCATCAAGAGCGAAGCCAGGGAGCGCAGCGGCGGCGAGCGGCGCATGCGGTTGCCCGCCAGGCCGATCACGAAGTAGCCGCCGGCCGCCAGCAGCATCCCACCCAGCATGACGAAGGGTTCGGCCATGTCCGGGATGGCGTGCGCGATGGAGCGCAGCAGCAGCGGGGGATGGATGAGCGCGAGCACGCCGGCCAGCAGGCTCAGCAGCCGCAGGTAGCGCAGCGCGCGGCCCCGCACCACGGGGCGCGCCGGCTTGGGAACGCTCATCGGTATGCTCATTGGCGCCAGGGCAGGAAAAGCGGGTCCAGGGAGCCTGACGATAGCACAATCAGGCCGCCCGGCAGGGAGGCCTGGAGGACGTGCGGATCAGGCCTGGTAGAGCATTGGCTCGCGCCGGCTCGGGCGGGCGTCGCGGGCGCGCAGGCGGCTCGCGCTCGGGCCCTGCAGGATCGGGTAGACCAGCGCCAGGCCGGTGACCAGCGTGAAGCTGAGCAGCAGGCCGCCCATCCACAGCACGTTCGGTTCGGTGCCGAACCAGAGCGTCGCGATGCCGGCCAGGAAAGGCGCGCCCAGGACCATCACGCACAGGCGGCGCAGCGGAGGCGAGCGCTTGATCCGGTGTGCCGAAAAGGTGATGAAGAAAAAGGCGGAGGCGGCCAGCATCAGCACCAGCGCCATGGCCAGCGCCCCAAGCAGGTTGGGTGTCACGGCGCCGTTCGGGAACAGCATGGCCGGCGGCGCGACCAGCACGGCTATGCTGGCCATCAGGCAGGCAAGGCGCAGGAGGATCATCGGCTGCCTCCGGGAAGCAGTTTCGTTGGTACGGTATTCATGGTTTCCTCGTGTGGGTTTGCTTGTTGCGGATAACTCAGCAATAACGAGAAGTTAGCGGAAAAACAATTTTCGTGGCGCGCGGCTGGAGGCGGCCGAAGGTGGGGAGGGGAGGGGACGGGCAGCAGCGTGCGCCGCCGCCCGGGGTCGTTCAAGTGCTGCTTACTGCTCGCGGACCCAGGTCTGCGAACGGCCGAACATCGGTGCGCCGATGTAGCCGCGCACTTCAAGCTTGCTGCCGTTGTCCTTCAGCTGGGCCTTGCTCTTGTAGGTCTTGCCCTTGGCCGGATCGAGGATCTCGCCGCCCTTGTACTCGTCGCCGTCTTTCTTCAGGCCCGACAGGATGGTCATGCCGATCAGCGGCTGGTCCTTGCGCGCGCCTTCGCAGGCGGTGCATTTCGGGTTCTGGTCCTGGTCCGCAGGGCGGAACAGCTTCTCGATCTTGCCGGTCAGGACGCCGCCTTCCTCGGTGATGCGCACCAGCGACTTCGGCTTGCCGGTTTCGTCGTCGATCGTTTTCCAGGTGCCGGCGGCCGAGGTGTTTTGCGCCATTGCTGCAGGAACTGCGACCATCATGGCAATCAGGCTTGCCCAAATCAGTTTACGCATTGTGAGTCTCCATTGTTGTTATCAAGCGGGGTCAGTGTAGCAAACTGTTTTGATACCGGGGTGATCTGGAACCTGAAGAACCATTCCAATCTGTTGTGAACCGGGTCGCACTAACTTGAATCATGCTCTGCTTGAACGCGCGGGCGGCGAAGCCGCCCACCCTACGAAAAGCCGGACAAAAAAAACGCGGCCACTCGGGCCGCGTTCTCATGAAGCATCGACAGCTTACGCCGCCAGCTTGCCCAACTGCTCCCGCATCTTGTCCAGCGTCGCCGAGAAGTTCGCCACGCGTTCCTTTTCCTGCGCCACCACCGCGGCCGGGGCGCGCGCAACAAAACTCTCGCTCGAGAGCTTGCCATTGGCCTTGGTGATCTCGCCTTCGATGCGCGCGATCTCTTTCGAGAGGCGCTCACGCTCGGCGGCGACGTCGATCTCGACTTTCAGCATCAGCTTGGTGGTGCCGACGACCGACACCGCGGCGGGCGACTCCGGCAGGGCGTCGACGATCTGCACCTCGGCCAGCTTGCACAGCGACTGGACATAGGGCGCGAAGCCCGCCAGCGCGGCGCGCTCGGCCCCGGCTCCCGGTTCGACGATCAGCGGCACCCGCACCGAAGGCGAGATCTTCATCTCGCCGCGCAGGTTGCGGGTGGCGTTGGTCAGGTCCTTGAGCTGGGCCATCCAGGCTTCGGCGGACTCGCTGATCAGGGATTCGTCGGCGATCGGGTAGGGCTGCATCATGATGCTGTCGCCGGTTTTTCCGGCCAGCGGCGCGATGGCCTGCCACAGCGCTTCGGTCACGAAGGGGATGATCGGGTGCGCCAGGCGCAGGATCACTTCGAGCACGCGCAGCAGGGTGTGGCGGGTGGCGCGCTGCTGCGCCTCGGTGCCTTGCTGGACCGAGACCTTGGCCACTTCCAGGTACCAGTCGCAATACTCGTCCCAGACGAACTTGTAGATGGTGCTGGCGATGTTGTCGAAGCGGTAGTCGGCGAAGCCCTTGGCCACGTCGAGTTCGGCGCGGTTCATCAGCGAGATGATCCAGCGGTCGGCCTGCGACAGGTCTTCCGGATTCGGAGCACCGCAGTCCTTGCCTTCGGTATTCATCATCACGAAGCGCGTCGCATTCCACATCTTGTTGCAGAAGTTGCGGTAGCCTTCGCAGCGGCCGAGGTCGAAGTTGATGTTGCGGCCCAGCGAAGCGTAGCTGGCCATCGTGAAGCGCACGGCGTCGGTGCCGAAGGCCGGGATCCCGTTCGGGAATTCCTTGCGGGTGGCTTTCGCGATCTTCTCGGAGGCGCGCGGGTCCATCAGGCCGGTGGTGCGCTTGGCGACCAGCGAGTCGAGGTCGATGCCGTCGATCAGGTCGATCGGGTCGAGCGTATTGCCCTTCGACTTCGACATCTTCTGGCCCTGCGAGTCGCGCACCAGGCCGTGCACGTACACGGTCTCGAACGGCACCTTGCCGGTGAAGTGGGTCGTCATCATCACCATGCGGGCGACCCAGAAGAAGATGATGTCGAAGCCCGTCACCAGCACGGACGACGGCAGGAACATCGACATGTCCTTCGTCTGCTCCGGCCAGCCCATGGTCGAGAAGGGGACCAGGGCCGACGAGAACCAGGTGTCCAGGACGTCGTCGTCACGGCGCAGCGCGCCGGTAATGCCTGCGGCCTTGGCCTTGGCGTGCGCTTCTTCTTCGCTGCGCGCGACCACGATCTGGCCGTCTTCGGCGTACCAGGCCGGGATGCGGTGGCCCCACCACAGCTGGCGCGAGATGCACCAGTCCTGGATGTTGCCCAGCCACTGGTTGTAGGTGGTAGTCCAGTTCTCCGGCACGAACTTGATCTCGCCGCTGGCGACTTTTTCCATCGCCACTTCGGTGATCGACTTGCCCGGATTGAAGCTGCCTTCCGGCGCCGGCTTGCTCATGGCGACGAACCACTGGTCGGTCAGCATCGGCTCGATGACGACGCCGGTACGGTCGCCGCGCGGCACCATCAGCTTGTGCGGCTTGACCTGCTCCAGCAGGCCTTGCGCTTCGAGGTCAGCGACGATCTGCTTGCGCGCGGCAAAGCGGTCCATGCCCTGGTATTGGGCGGGCGCGTTCTCGTTGATCCTGGCGTCCAGCGTCATGATCGTGATCGGCGCGAGATTGGCGCGCTGGCCGACCGCGTAGTCGTTGAAGTCGTGGCCCGGGGTGATCTTCACGCAGCCGGTGCCGAATTCCTTGTCGACATAGCTGTCGGCGATCACCGGGATCTGGCGGCCGGTCAGCGGCAGGGTAAGCATCTTGCCGTGCAAATGGGTGTAACGCTCGTCGGTCGGATCCACCGCCACGGCGACGTCGCCCAGCATGGTTTCAGGACGGGTGGTGGCCACCGTCAGGTGACCGGAGCCATCGGCCAAGGGGTACTGGATGTACCACATCGAGCCGTCTTCTTCCTGCGAATCGACTTCCAGGTCCGACACCGCGGTGCCCAGCACCGGGTCCCAGTTGACCAGGCGTTTGCCGCGGTAGATCAGGCCCTGCTCGAACAGGCGCACGAACACTTCCGAGACGACCTTCGAACGGGTCTCGTCCATCGTGAAGTATTCGCGCTGCCAGTCGGGCGAGGTGCCCATGCGGCGCATCTGGCCGGTGATGGTGTTGCCCGATTTTTCCTTCCACTCCCAGACCTTCTCGACGAAGGCGTCGCGGCCCAGGTCGTGGCGCGAGATCTTTTGCGCGTCGAGCTGGCGCTCCACCACGATCTGGGTGGCGATGCCGGCGTGGTCGGTGCCCGGGATCCAGGCGGTGTTATGGCCGCGCATGCGGTAGTAGCGCGTCAGGCCGTCCATGACGGTCTGGTTGAAGGCGTGGCCCATGTGCAGCGTGCCGGTGACGTTCGGCGGCGGCAGCTGGATGCTGAACGACGGCTTGCCGTCTTCCATGGTGGCGGTGAAGTAACCGCGCTTTTCCCACTCGGCACGCCAGTGTTGTTCAATGTCGGCGGGCTCGAAAGACTTGGCTAATTCCATAATATGCGGGCGATTGAATTTGAGAAAAAAACCATTATAGGTCACCTTCCAGCGCCCGCCTATTCCCGGCAGCGGCGCGGCGCGGCGGCCCCGTCCGCCGCCCGGCGTCAGCCGCGCGCCCCGTCCTTTTCGCAAACTGACGTCTTCTTGATCCAGCTCATATCGGATGTCGAATCGCCTCCAATTGTTGCGGACTCGACAAATCGCTTCCTTCTTCTTCCTGTCCAAAGAAGATGTTCATTCCATGGAGAGGGAATCTGTGTCGTCGCAGCAGCGTCCGGGCGAAGTCGGCAAGGCGTATTCGTCTGCCGCCGCGCCGGATACGAGTGGTCCGTGAAGGAGAAGAACATGTCGCAACTAGATCCCACCGGCGTGGAATCCGCCGGCGATGAGCGCCTGGCCGATAGCGCCGGTGGCCAGCTCACCTATGAAGAAATATCCGGCCTGAGTAATAGCGAGCTGGGCCTCGCCGAATTGTCCGCCGCGCCAGACGCGGCGGCGCCGGTCATGGCGCCGCCGGGGACGATGCCCGTACCGCAGGCGCCCGGCATGCCGGCGCCCCGGCCGCCGCTGGCGGGCCTGCATCTGCCGACCATACGCAAGGCGGTCAGCGGCTGCTACGCCGGCAGCGCCGGCGCCTACCAGGTCGAACTGCGCGTCGATATCGACCGCACCCGGCCCATGAAGCGGGTGAGCGGAGACTTTTTCCAGGTCATGGGCCGCACCCTGTCGTATTACGGCTCGTTCGTGGTCGACGCACCGGTCGTCACGGCGACCGCAACCCAGTATGTGATCAGGGGCAGCGGCCGCTTTACCTTCGGCAGCAGCGCGCCGACCGTCCAGGTGACCATCCCGCGGGTGCAGCTGTTCCAGCCCCAGGGCGCGGCCACCCTGCAGTTCTTTACCGCGGCAAACGCGCCCGGGGCCGCCTACCAGTGTGCCTTCCAGTCCGGCTATTTCCGCACGGTGCGGATCGAGACCGACAGCGTATCCGACCTCACGACGCCCGTGTTCACCAGCTACGACACCGGCGCCCTGGCCTCGGGCGGCAGCGGGCGCACACTGGGCGTCGCCTCGGCATTTGCCGAGGCAGGTATCGCGATGGCGCCGACCGCGGGCGGCAATGTGATCGATGTCAGCGGCGCCGGCACCGACGCCTCATGGAGCGATGCCGAGCTGCACGCCTCGATGCAGCAGCATTTTTCCCTGTGGGCCGACCTGCCGCAATGGTGCGTCTGGCAGGTGGCGGCGCAGTTGCACGACGAGGGGCCGCTGTTGTACGGCATCATGTTCGATCTGGCCGGCAAGGAGCGCCAAGGCTGCGCCGTGTTCCATGCCGGCATCGGCGGCACCAGTGCCGAAAAGCAGCGCGACCAGCTCTACACCTATGTGCACGAGCTCGGCCACTGCTTCAACCTGCTGCACTCGTGGCAAAAACACCTGGCCTCGCCACCGGCGGCAAGCCGGCCGGAGTCGCTGTCCTGGATGAATTACCCCTGGAAATATCCAAAAGGTAGCGCGGCTGCTTACTGGAGCAATTTCGATTTCCGCTTCGACGACGAAGAACTGATCCACCTGCGCCACGGCTTCCGCAACGACATCATCATGGGCGGCAGCGGTTTCGGGGCCGGGGCCGCGCTGGGCCGCGAGATCATGGCCGACCCGATCGAGGACGGCTCGGGCCTGGCGCTGAGCATCTCGACGCACCAGAAAAGCTTCGCGCTGGGCGAACCGGTCGTGCTCGAACTGAAACTGCGGACAACCGACACGCGCGGACGGCGCGCCCACACCTGGCTGCATCCCAACCACGGCCTGGTGCATGTCGTCATCAGCAAGCCGGGCGGGGAGGTGGTTGCCTACGAACCGCTGATCGACCACCTGGTCGGCGACCGCCAGACCGTTCTCGGCGCGAACGACGAAATCCGGGAGAGCGCCTATATCGGCTACGGCAAGGGCGGCTTCTATTTCGAGCAGCCTGGACAATACCGGGTGCGCGCCGCCTATTCGGCGCTCGATGGATCCCAGGTGCTATCGGATATTCTGACGGTGCGCGTGCGCTATCCGGTGACCGAGGCGGGCGAGCACCTGGCCGAACTGTTCATGGGCGAAGACCAGGGTTCGCTGCTCTACCTGCTGGGCTCGGACAACCCGACCCTGCGCGCGGGCAACGCGGCCTTCGACGAAGTGCTCGACCGGTATGCCGATGACCCGTTGGCCACCTACGCGCGGCTGGTCAAGGGCGTCAACGCCGCGCGCACCTTCAAGACGATCAGGGCCGAAAACCCGACCCGTATCGATGTGCGCAGCGCCAAGCCGGACGAAAGCGTCGCCTTGCTGTCCGCCGCGGCCGGATCGCACGTGCTCGACCCCGTGTCCACCGGCACGGCGCTCAATTGCCTGGCCGCGTCCCAGGCGCGGATGGGCGACGACGAGAGCGCCAGGATGACCCTGCAGACGTTTTCGGCGATGTCGATCAGGAAGTCGTGAACGGGGACGGCATGTCGCCCCGTTGCTGGATCGCGGTGCCGGTATTGTGCGCCGTGTTGTCGGGACAGGCGTGTGCGCCCCGTGCGCCGGGCCTGTCCGCATCTATCATTGCAGTCAACCAGGAAGCGAGGGCGGTCATGACATTACGGGTAAGGCTGGGCGACGGATTTCAGAACAATACCGTCAGCCTGCGCGTGAATGGCGAGCAGGTGTTCCACAAGTCCGGGGTCACCACCGACCTGCGGATCTCGCGCGCCGACAGCGTCGACCTGCCGGTCGGCACCTCAATCATGCGGCTGGAGGTATCGGTGGACGGGGGCCCGAGCGCGGTCAAGGAGATCACGCCGGCCCTGACGCCTTTTGTCGATGCCAATGTGGTCGACGGCAGGCTCGAACTGCAGGCGCTGCCGAGCGAGACGCCGATGCTGTAGAACCCGGACCATTCCGGGCCGGAGCTTGCGGCTTGTAAGTACAAGTTTGCCTGGGCTATAATCCGGCCGTTGCCGAAACGGCAGCACACGCTAGGGGTCCTGCGCATGCATATCGAAGCATGCGCGGGTGAGAAATACCCTCCGAACCTGATCTGGATAATGCCAGCGAAGGGAAGCAGTCGGTACGGCGGCCGTGCGCATGCGCACAGGTCTCGCCACACCCGATGAATCCTTTGCTGGCTCCTCGCAAAGGAGCCACATGAATGCACCACTCGCCGCCGCCCTGACGGCAGCGCTTCCCCACTCGAACAGTTTCGATGCCGCGACCGCCACGGTCGACAGCGCGGCCATCGCGCCCTTCCCGAACTCGCGCAAGGTCTATATCGAAGGCAGCCGCCCCGACATCCGGGTGCCGATGCGCGAGATCGCCCAAGCGCCCACGCCCGGCAGCTTTGGCGGCGAGCCGAACCCGCCGCTGTTCGTCTATGACACTTCCGGTCCCTACACCGACCCGGCCGCCGCCATCGACCTGCGCTGTGGATTGAAGTCGCCGCGCCTGCCCTGGATCCGCGAACGCGCCGATACCGAGGAACTGGCGGGGCCGAGCTCCGTCTACGGCCAGGCGCGCCTTACCGATCCGGCGCTCAGCGCGCTGCGCTTCAAGCTGCAGCGCAAGCCGCGCCGCGCGCTGCCCGGCCGCAACGTCACGCAAATGCACTACGCGCGGCAAGGCATCATCACGCCCGAGATGGAATTCGTGGCCCTGCGCGAGAACCTGCGGCGCCGCGAATACCTCGCGTCCCTCGGCGGGTCGGGCCCGATCGGCGCGCGCATGGCCGGCCTGCTGGGCCGCCAGCATCCGGGCCAGTCTTTCGGCGCCAGCATCCCGCCGGAGATCACGCCCGAATTCGTGCGCAGCGAACTGGCGCGCGGCCGCGCCATCATCCCGGCCAACATCAACCATCCGGAAGTCGAGCCGATGATCATCGGCCGTAACTTCCTGGTCAAGATCAACGCCAACATCGGCAACTCGGCGGTCACGTCCTCGATCGGCGAGGAAGTCGAGAAGATGACCTGGGCGATCCGCTGGGGCGCCGACAACGTGATGGACCTGTCGACCGGCAAGCATATCCACGAGACGCGCGAATGGATCATCCGGAATTCCCCGGTGCCGATCGGCACGGTGCCACTCTACCAGGCGCTGTAAAAGGTGAACGGCAAGGCCGAAGACCTCACCTGGGAGATCTACCGCGACACCCTGATCGAACAGGCGGAGCAGGGCGTCGACTATTTCACCATCCACGCCGGCGTGCGCCTGGCCTATGTGCCGATGACGGCGAAGCGCCTGACCGGCATCGTCTCGCGCGGCGGCTCGATCATGGCCAAGTGGTGCCTGGCCCACCACCGCGAATCCTTCCTCTACACGCATTTCGAGGACATCTGCGCCATCATGAAGGCCTATGACGTGTCGTTCAGCCTGGGCGACGGCCTGCGCCCCGGCTCGATCTTCGACGCCAACGACGAGGCCCAGCTGGCCGAACTCAAGACCCTCGGCGAACTCACGCAGGTCGCCTGGCGCCACGACGTCCAGACCATGATCGAAGGCCCCGGCCACGTGCCGCTGCACCTGATCAAGGAGAACATGGACCTGCAACTGGAGCAGTGCAGCGAGGCGCCGTTCTACACGCTCGGACCGCTCACCACCGACATCGCACCCGGCTATGACCACATCACCTCCGGCATCGGCGCGGCCACGATCGGCTGGTACGGCACCGCCATGCTGTGCTACGTCACGCCCAAGGAACACCTCGGCCTGCCCGATAAGGCCGACGTCAAGGACGGCATCATCACCTACAAGATCGCTGCCCATGCCGCCGACCTGGCCAAGGGCCACCCTGGCGCACAGATGCGCGACAACGCACTGTCGAAAGCCCGCTTCGAATTCCGCTGGGACGACCAGTTCAACCTGGGGCTCGATCCGGACAAGGCGCGCGCCTTCCACGACGCGACCCTGCCCAAGGAGTCGAGCAAGGCGGCCCATTTCTGCTCGATGTGCGGGCCGCATTTCTGCTCGATGAAGATCACCCAGGAAGTACGCGCCTATGCGGCCGCCAATGGCATGGATGAGCAGGCCGCCCTGGCCCAAGGCCTGCAGGAAAAGGCGATCGAATTCGTCAAGGGCGGCGCCCGTTTGTACCGGGAGGCCTGATGCCGGCGATCGAATTGAACGGCGCGCCTTTCCACGTGCCGGCCGGGCAGTCGCTGCAGGAGCTGGCCGGGGAGCTTGGGCTGGCGGGGCAGCCGGTGGCGGTGGCGGTGAACCGCGAAGTGGTGCCGCGCGAAGCGTGGCCGGCCCGGCGCTTGCGTGCCAGCGACAAAGTAGACATCGTCCGCGCCATCGGCGGCGGCTGATCAACGGGTTTCGTAGGGTGGGCGGGTTTCCCGCCCGCGCGCTCAACCAGTGCGTGATTCGAGCATGCGCAACACAGAGCGAGCACGGTTTGAACGCGCGGGCGGCGAAGCCGCCCACCCTACATAAAGGACAACAATGAACGAAGACTTCCTCACCATCGCCGGCCGCCGCTACGCCTCGCGCCTCCTGGTCGGCAGCGGCAAATACCGCGACCTCGCCCAGACCCGCGAAGCCACCCTGGCGGCCGGCGCCGAGATCGTCACGGTGGCGATCCGCCGCGTGAACATCGGCCAGGACCGCAACACGCCGAACCTGCTCGACGTGCTGCCTCTCGATGAATTCACCATCCTGCCCAACACGGCCGGCTGCTTCAACGCGAACGACGCGGTTTACACGCTGCAGATGGCGCGCGAGCTGCTGGACGGGCGCAAGCTGGTCAAGCTCGAAGTGCTGGGCGACCCGGCCAGCTTGTTCCCGCACATGCCCGAAACCTTGAAAGCCGCCGAAACCCTGGTGCGCGACGGCTTCGACGTGATGGTCTATTGCAGCGACGATCCGGTGCAGGCCCGCATCCTGCAGGAGATCGGCTGCGTCGCGGTGATGCCGCTGGCATCGCTGATCGGTTCGGGCATGGGCATCCTGAACCCGTGGAACCTGGGGCTGATCATCGAGCAGGCCAGGGTGCCGGTGCTGGTCGATGCCGGCGTCGGCACGGCCTCGGATGCGGCCATCGCGATGGAGCTGGGCTGCGACGGCGTGTTGATGAACAGCGCGATCGCCGGCGCGCGCGACCCGGTGCGGATGGCGCGCGCGATGCGCCATGCTGTGCTGGCCGGCCGCGAAGCGCACCTGGCGGGGCGCATGCCGAAGCGTTTCGCCGCGGCGCCGTCCTCCCCGGTCGAAGGCGTCGTCGCCTGATGGTGCCCACCGTACTGGTGTTCGCCGGACTCGATCCCGGCGGCGGGGCGGGCCTGGCGGCGGACATCGCCGCCATCGGCGCGCTCGGGGCGCATGCGCTGCCGGTGGCGACGGCCCTCACGGTGCAGGACAACAACCGCGTGCACGAGGTGCAGCCGGTCGATGCCGGCTTCATGCTGCGCCAGGCCGATGCGCTGATCGACACCTGCAGCATCGACGCGGTGAAGATCGGCATCCCGGGCAGCCGGGAGAACGCGGCGGCGATCGCCGCGCTGCTGCGCCAGCTGCGCCTCGCCGACCCCGGCCTGCCGGTGGTGCTCGACCCGGTGTTGGCAAGCGGCCACGGCGACCTGTTGGGCCGGGGCGATGCCCTGGCCGCCCTGGCCGAACTGCTGCCCTTAGCGACCGTGCTGGTGCCGAACCTGCCGGAAGCGCTGGCCCTCGGGGCGTTCGACGCCATGCCCTGCGAGCACGTGTTCGTCACCGGCGGCCATGGCGACGGCGACATCATCCTGAACCGCTGGCTGCGCGGCGGCGTCGAAGAGCGGATCTGGCGCCTGCCACGCCTGCCGCACACCTACCATGGCAGCGGCTGCACCCTGGCCGCCGCCATCGCCGCCCGGCTGGCGCTGGGCGACCCGCTCGGGCAGGCGCTCGAGCGCGCGCAGGACTACTGCCACCAGACCCTGGCCCATGCCTTCTGGATCGCCCCCGGCCAGCGCATCCCGCGCCGCATCCTCCACACCCACTGAAAGACCGCATTGAACACCCACGCCCTGCAAGGACTCTACCTGCTCACGCCCGACTGGCTTGATACCGACCGCCTGCTGGCCGTCACCGAGACCGCGCTGGCCGCCGGCGCCGCGCTGCTGCAATACCGGAACAAGCGCGCCAGCCCGGCGCTGCGGGCGGAGCAGGGCGCCGCCCTGCTGGCGCTGTGCCGCCGCCATGGCCGGCCGCTCGTCATCAACGACCACCTCGACCTGTGCCTCGACCTCGGCGCCGACGGCGTGCACCTGGGCGGCACGGACGTCCCGGTCGCCGAGGCGCGCGCGCTGCTCGGCCCCGGCGCGATCATCGGCGCGTCCTGCTACGGCGAACTGAAACTGGCCGAGGCGGCCCAGCAGGCCGGCGCCAGCTATGTGGCCTTCGGCGGCTTCCATCCGTCGCCGGTGAAGAAGTACAGCTTCGTCACGCCGCCGCAGCTGGTCGACGTCTGGCGCGACCGCGTCGCCCTGCCGATGGCGGTCATCGGCGGCATGACGCCGGACAACGCCGCGCCGTTGGTCAGGCGCGGCGCAGCCATGGTGGCTGCGATTACCAGCGTGTACGCGGCAAGCGACCCGGCGGCGGCGGTGCGCGCATTCCGCGCGCTGCTCGATTCTGCATGAAAGAAAGTTGTTCCTTCGTCCCCTACGCGGCGTCGTGTTCGGATCGGTAACGTTACAATGTAATAACGTTTATCTAAGGACAATGAAATGAGTACACCACAGGGCAATCGGAACGGGGTGGCCGCCCTCACCCTGGGGGCGATTGGCGTTGTTTACGGCGATATCGGGACCAGCCCGCTGTACACCCTCAAGGAGGTGTTCGCGCCTGCCCACGGCATCGCGGTGACGCCCGCAAACGTCATCGGGGTCATCTCGCTGATCCTTTGGTGCCTCATCATCGTGATCTCGCTGAAATACGTGACCCTGGTATTAAAGGCGGACAACCATGGCGAGGGCGGCATCATGGCCCTGACCGCGTTGGCATTGAAATCCGTGACCCAAAATTCGCGCTTCTACTATCCGGTGATGCTGATCGGGATGATAGGGGCGGGCCTGTTCTTCGGGGATGGCATCATCACGCCGGCGATTACCGTTCTTTCATCGATCGAAGGCATCGAAGTCGCGACCCCGGCCTTCAAACCGTATGTGATTCCCTTGACCCTCACCGTGCTGGCGGTCCTGTACTGGGCCCAGCATCGGGGAACGGGCGGGATCGGCAAATGGTTCGGTCCGATCGTCCTGGTCTGGTTCACCACGCTCGCGGCGATGGGAGTCGTGAATATCATCGAAGGCCCGCAGATCCTGGCCGCCCTCAATCCATTGCACGCGGCGCGCTTCCTGCTCGATAACGGATGGTTCGCGTTCGTCGCGCTGGGCGCCGTGGTGCTGGCCCTGACGGGGGCGGAGGCACTGTATGCCGATATGGGCCACTTCGGCCGCAAGCCGGTCCGCCTTGCCTGGTTTTCGGTGGTCTTTCCCGCCCTCGCGCTGAACTATCTCGGGCAAGGAGCGGTGCTGATCGCCAACCCTGCGGCAGCGTCCAACCCGTTCTTCAACCAGCTCGGCGCGTGGAGCATCTATCCACTGGTGGCACTGTCGACGGTGGCCGCCGTCGTCGCCTCCCAGGCGACCATCTCGGGCGCGTTTTCGGTCGCCCAGCAGGCGATTTCGCTGGGATTCCTGCCCCGGATGCGCATCGTCCACACATCGCATCAGGAAAAAGGGCAGATCTACATCCCGCTGGTGAACTGGCTGCAGTTTGGCGCCGTGGTCTTCGCCGTGGTCGCATTCGGTTCGTCGACCAACCTGGCTTCCGCCTACGGTATCGCGGCAACGGCGACCATGTTGACGACGACGCTGCTCACCTTCTTCGTCGTCCGCTACGGATGGAACTATTCCACGTTGATCGCCGTTGCGGCCACGCTGTTTTTCCTGGTGTTCGACGTGACCCTGTTTGCGTCGACCAGCCTCAAGATCGTGAGCGGGGGCTGGTTTACGTTGTTGATCAGTTTTTTCATGGTGACCATCATGCTCACCTGGCGCAAAGGTCGGGAACTGGTGTTCGAGAACGTCAAGCGGCACCTGCTGCCGTTGCAGGAATTCCTCGAGAGCCTGTTCGCTGCACCGCCACATCGCGTGCCGGGAACGGCCATTTACTTCCGCGCCGAAGGCGACGGCGTGCCGCATGCAATGCTGCATAACCTGCTGCATAACAAAGTCTTGCATGAGCGCGTCGTTTTCCTGACCGTGCAGGCCACCGATATCCCGACCGTTCCAGCGGGAGAGCGTCTCGAAGTCGCAGAGCTCGGCCACAACTGCTATCAGGTCAACCTGTCCTACGGCTTTACCGATCCGCGTGACGTTCCCGCCGACCTTGAAAACGCAGCAGGCCTGGGTTTGCGCTTCGATCCCATGAGCACGTCGTATTTCATCGCCCGGCAGACGGTCATCGCGACACCGGGGGCAGGCATGGCGCTTTGGCGCGAAAACCTGTACGCCATGATGGCGAGAAACGCGAGGGATGCGGCCGATTACTTCGGGCTTCCGGCAAACCGTGTCATCGAACTCGGGACGCAGATCGAGATCTGACCGGGCACGATCCAGAGCCCGCCCTTGCGCACGGCATGGCGGGTGATATCGCGCCCATGGTCAGCTACCGCGCCGCGGCGGCGGCGCAGGGATCCGCGCGCGCTCTCGGCCGTACCAGCCCTACAATGGCGGCATGTCCAATTCCGTGCCGGCCACGCTCCCATGTCCCTATTGATCCATACCAGCCGCCATCCCTCCGCCGTCCTGTTGCTTGTACAACTGCTCGGGATGCTGCTGTACCCGTTCATCGAGGGCGAGCCGGCAGGGCATGGCGCCCTGAATGTCTTCGGCGTCGTGGTGCTGGCGCTGACGATCCGCATGGTGCGGCGCACGCCCGGTGAAACCTGGATCAGCGTGGCGCTGGCGGTGCCGATCATCGTGCTGCTGGCGCTGCAAACGGTATTCGGCATGCGCGGCGCGTTGCTGCCCTGGTCATCGGCACTGGAAGCGCTGTTCTATTTCTATGCCGCCGGCAGCCTGATCGCCTACATGATGGGCGACCGCCAGGCCACCACCGACGAACTGTTCGCCGCCGGCGCCACCTTTACCCTGCTGGCCTGGGGCTTCACCCATCTCTACTTGATGGTGCAGGAACTGCATCCCGGTAGCTTCGCAGGCGCGGTGAATGTCGGGGCGCCGCGTTCATGGACCGAACTGAATTACCTGAGCTTTGCGCTGCTGTCGAGCACCGGAATCGGTGACGTGATCCCGCTGACCGTGCACGCGCGGGCCCTGTGCAGCATCGAGATGCTGGTCGGCGTGATGTACATTGCGGCCGTGGTGGCGCGCCTGATCGGCTTCACCACCCAGGGCAAGGTGCACCGGCGCCACCCGAACGAGTCGCCCGAACCCTGGGAAAAGGATTGATCAGCCGTCAAGCGCCGGTGCGGGTTTGGGTTCGTCGGGCGCCGGCTTGCGCGTCAGGGTCCCCGAGTACGTAAAGGTGAAGCCGGGCGTACCTGGAGGGAAGGGCCTGGCGGCGCGCAGCGCTTCCTCGACGGCCTTGTCCAGCCGGATGTCGCCGGACGAGGTGAGCAGCTCGACATTGGCAACCTTGCCCTGGGGGTCGGGCAGCACGCGGTAAACGACGAGGTACTTGCCTTCCCGGGCAAAGCGCGTGGGTGTGAAACGCACCGGCGGAACGTGCTTGTTCAGCAAGGCCTGGGTGATGCGCACCGCCGGCGTGCGCATGTCCTGGCGGGCCGCGGCCGGCCGCGGCGGCCCCTTGCGCGTCATCCGGCCCGTATAGCGCACCTGGAACTCGCGCGGCGTCTCCAGCGGGAAGGCCTTGGCCGCAGCCAGCGCGTCGCCCACGGCCTGGTCGAAACCAGGCTCGCCCGAGGTCTGCCAGTTTTGCACGCGCTCGACTTTCCGGTCGACGCTGAGGTAGACCTTGTAGATGACTTCCAGCTTGCCGGCGTCGGTTCCCGGCGGCGGCGTGTACGCTACCGGCGGCACCACCCGGTCGAGCACCGCCTGCGGCACGGCCGGCGCTTCACGCGTGACAGGTGGAATGAAGCCCCTGCCCGCATCCTGCTCGCCGCCGGCATAATTGAACAATGCCCGCAGCAGGGCCGTCAGCGCCAGGAAGATGAGGATGCCCTGCCAGGCCGAGAAGCGGCGTGCCGGTTCGGCCGGCGCGGGCGGCGCCTCGTGCACATCCACGGCGATCGGCGGGCCGCCCGATTCACGGTACACGTTGCGCCAGCGCTCCACGTTCTCCATGCTCGCGACGATCGCCAGGAAGGCCGGGAAGCGTCCCAGCATGCGCTCGACGTCCGGCATGGCGGCGCGGATGCGGCGGGTGCCGGGCAGCCCGTCCTGGCGCAACAGCTTGAGCAGGTCGCGCATGCGGGTCCGTTCCGGCGTCGGCAGCGCCTCGTAGAGCTGGCGCTCTTCGATCGCCTGGTCCAGCATGCGTCCGGCCTGGCCGAGCTGCCACAGGCGGCGCCGGTCGCCGGTCCAGGCAAAGACGTCTTTCGCGGCGACGAACAGCGCTTCGTGCCCCGGGCGCCAGCTCGATGCCAGCAGCGCCGCCACACCGGCTTCGAAATAGATGCGCGCATCGATGTTGACCAGCTCCTCGTCGGCGAAGCGCGCCTCGATTGCGGCTTGCCAGGCGAGCGGATCGCCGTGCTTGCCGGATGCGAGCAGCTCGGCGGCCGCTTGCTGGAAACGGCCGAAGACGTCGCTGCCGAGTTGGGCGGCGTCCGGCAGCGTTTCCCGAGGGATGGCGGCCTGCGGCGGCTGCGCAAGGGGAGCCGGCGCCGGCGCTTCTTGCGCTACCGCTGCACCGGCAGGCTCCTGCTCCCCGGCCGCCTGCGCCAGCTTCCAGCGCGCCCAGTCGAGCGCCACTTCATAGGCGTCGCGCAGGGCCTGGAAGGCGGCGGGTTCGGTTTCCTGGTCGATCCGTTTGAGCTTGCGGGCATAGGCGCGCCGGATGTCGCGCTCCTGCGCGCTGTCGTCGAGCTCGAGCGCGTCGAGAAAATCGTAGGTGGTCTGCATTGCGGATCTAGGCGTCGGGCAGCAGGAAGCTCTGGTGGTCGAAATAGTCCACGACCTCGCGGAAGGCCTTGGCCGCGGGATGGATCACGTGGTGGTCCTGCGACTCGAGCGCCGTTTCGAAGCGGGTGATCTCGCGGCCCAGCTGCTCGCGCGGCATGCCGCGCAGGTGCTGGTAGAGCCGTTCGGCCCGCGCCAGCAGGGTGCGGTTCTCGATCCGGTCGCGCGGGTGGATCTTCAGCTCGGACAAGGCGATGAAGCGCTGCGCGACTTCCTGCTCGCTGAGCATGCCGGGATTGCCCTCGATGACCAGCGCATGCACCTCTTTCGTGGCGACCAGGGTGGCCTCGACCTGCAGCAGGCCGTTGACGTCGTAGGTGAAGCGCACGTCGACGCCGTTGTCCTCGCGCGCTCCCTGGGGCAGGCGCACCTCGAGCTGGCCCAGCTTGATGTTGTCGCTCGCCATGCGCGCTTCGCCCTGGTAGACGTTCAGTTCGATCAGCTGCTGGTTCTGGTCGATTGGGAAGTAGCGCTTGACCCGGCTGACCGGCACCACCGTGTTGCGCTCGATGATGGGGTCAAAGTGGCCGTGCGAAAAATGCTCGCCGGCGATGCGCACAGTCGTCGCTACGCCGAGCGAATAGGGCGCGACGTCGGTCATCACCACTTCGTCCAGCGCCGCGTCGCGCATCTTCAGGCCGGCCTGCACCGCCGCGCCCAGCGCCACGACTTCGTCGGGATTGATCTCGCAGGACGGGAAGCGGCCGAACATGCGCGCCGCCATGCGCCGCACCATCGGCATGCGGGTCGCGCCGCCGGCCAGCACGATGTTGTCCAGTTCGGAGAGCGGCAGGCTGGCGTCGCGCAGCGCGCGCTCGACCGGGCTGCGCAGGCGCGCCAGCAGCAGGGCGCAATGCTTCTCGAGCGCGGCCTCGTCCAGCTCCATGCGGTAATCGATCTTGCCGTCGCCGACCTGGATCAGCGCGCGCGGCGCCTCGCTCAAGGCGCGCTTGGCGTTTTCGGCCTGCGCCACGAGGCGCTGCATGAAGGCGGCGTCCATCCGCAGCGCGTCGGGCACCCTGGCCGCCTCGAAGAAGCGGTCGACCAGCACGGTGACGAAGTCTTCGCCGCCCAGGTAATTGTCGCCGGCCGAGGCGCGCACTTCCATCACGTTGTCGAACAGGTCCAGCACCGAGACGTCGAAGGTGCCGCCGCCAAGGTCGAAGACGAGGAATTTCGATTCGCCGTCGCGCAGGTGGATGCCGTAGGCCAGCGCCGCGGCGGTCGGCTCGTTGAGCAGGCGCTCCACCTTCAGGCCGGCAAGCTGGCCGGCGGCGCGGGTGGCCTTGCGCTGGGCGTCGGAAAAATAGGCGGGCACGGTGATCACCGCTTCCAGTACCGGCTGGCCAAGGGCCGCCTCGGCGTCTTCCTTCAGCGAGCGCAGTACCAGGGCGGACAGTTCTTCCGGACGGAAGGCCTGCTTGCCGAGGCGGATGGTCTTGTCGCTGCCCATCAGGCGCTTGAAGTTGGCGGCGCTCGATTCGGGATGGGTTTGCAGCCGCTCGCGCGCGGCGCGGCCGACCAGGATCGAACCGTCGCCGTCGATGCTCACGCAGGAGGGCGTCAGCACCTCGCCCAGGCTGTTGGGAATGAGGCGCGCGGCGCCGTTCTCCCAGACTGCGATCAAGCTGTTGGTGGTTCCCAGGTCGATCCCGACGATCATTGATTCCCCGTGCTGGTAGTGGTTGGCAAACCGGACGATCTTAACCCAGCAGCCGGCGCACGGCACGGGCAGGCCAGGGATTACCCGGCATGGGTAATCCGCGGGCGCCGGCGCATTGACCGCGCCCCGCCCGCCATGCGATATTGCCTTTCTTGCCACTTGAACGGAAGCCCCTCGGATGCGTCTCTACGTCACCGCCCTCGTCCTCGCACTGGCCAGCGCCGGCTGCGCCCAAGTCCCGACGCATGCCGACATCGTGCCTGGGGCGCTGCGCAGCCACGTTTCCTTCCTGGCGTCCGATCTGCTGGAAGGCCGCGGCACGCCGTCGCGCGGCCAGGACCTGGCGGCCGAGTACATCGCGGCCCAGTTCCGCGGTGCGGGCCTGGAGCCGGCCGGCGACGACGGCTATTTCCAGACCGCGAACTGGCAGTACGCCGAGCGCAAGCCCGAGGATGTCGTCCTGAGCGTGACGGCCGGCGGCACGCCGATCGTGGTGCCCGCGGGTGGCGCGACCGGCAACTTCCTCGAGCAGGTGGCGCTGGCCGCCACCCCGGCCGTGTTCATGACCTGGAAGGAGGCGCTGGACAACAGCGAGGCCGCCAACGGCAAGGTGCTGGTGGTGCCGGCCGCGCCGGTACCGGGCGCCGCCCGCGTCCTGCACGAAAAACTCAAGGGCGCACCCAGGCTGGTGATCATGATCGACCGCGAAAAGCGCCACGGCGCCGGCACCGGCGGCTGGCTGCTCGATCCCGAGCAGGCGAGCGTGAAGGGCGGACCGCCGGTGCTGGTGCTGCACGCGCCGGACGCCGCCGCCGCGCTGGAAAAGGGCGGCGCGCAGGTGACCGCGCGCGTGGCGGCTGCGGCGCTGCGCCCGGTCAAGCTGCGCAACGTGGTGGGCGTGCTGCGCGGCTCCGATCCGGTCTTGAAGAACACCTATGTGCTGCTCACCGCGCACCACGACCACGTCGGCATGCGCAACGGCGAAGTCTTCAACGGCGCCAACGACGACGCCAGCGGCGTGGTCTCGGTCATCGAGGTGGCACGCAGCCTGGCCGCGCAGAAGGAACGTCCGCGCCGCAGCATCGTCTTCATGACCTATTTCGGCGAAGAGCTCGGGATGCTGGGCTCGAAATACTATGCGCGCCACCCGGTGTTCCCGCTGAAGGACAGCGTGGCCAACCTGAACCTGGAGCAGACCGGCCGCACCGACGACAGCGAAGGCGCGCAAGTCAATGCGCTCGCGATGACGGGCTTCGATTTCTCGACCGTCGGCGAGATGCTGCGCAAGCCGGCCGAGCAGGCCGGTATCCGCCTGTGGAAGCATGCCTCCTTCAGCGACCAGTTCTTCGGCCGGGCCGACAACCAGTCGCTGGCCGACGCCGGCGTGCCGGCGCACACGCTGTCGGTGGCCTATGGCTTCTCGGACTACCACGGCAAGGACGACACCTGGGACAAGCTCGATTACGACAACATGGCGCGCGTGACGCGCATGCTGGCGCTGGGCACGGCCGCCATCGCGAACAACCCGCAGCGCCCTGAATGGACGGCGGCGCCGAAGGCATCTGGCTATGCGGCCAAGGGCCAGGCATTGCAGGCGGCGCCGTGAACACGCCCATGGAGCCGGGCAGGGCGGGTTTCACGATCCGCACCCTGCTGCCCGGCGAATGGCAGGCCTACCGCGCGATCCGCCTGCGCGCGCTGCTGGAAGCGCCCGATGCTTTCGGCAGCACGCTGGCGCGCGAAGAGGCGCTGGCGCCGGAGACCTGGGCGGCGCGGGTGGCGAGAGCCGCGGTCTCCGGCATCGACTGCCCGCTGGTGGCCGTGGCGGAGGGCGAATTCGCCGCCCTGGCCTGGGCCAAGGTGGATGCCGACGATGCCGCCATCGTCAACCTGTTCCAGATGTGGGTGGCGCCCGAGTGGCGCGGGCAGGGCGTGGCTGCTGCGCTGCTGCGGCAGGCAGTCGCCTGGGCCGAGGCGCGCGGTGCGCACGCCCTGCAGCTGGGCGTGAACTGCGCCAACGAGGCGGCCGTCGCACTGTATGTGCGCCACGGGTTCGAAGCGGTCGGCGCGCCGTATCCGATGCGCGAAGGCACGCTGCTCCTCGAACAGACGATGCGGCTTGAGTTGAGTCGATAACCGTACGGGCAACTGGCGACTTCCAGGTATCGGCCACCGGTCCACATCACCCCGTCCACCCTACAAAAAAAGGGACGCCGAAGCGTCCCTTTTTCACGAGGCGGGGTAAGGATTAGTTACCGCAGCCCAGCGATGCGATACGGTCCTTGGCTGCCTTCGCCTGGACCAGGCCGAAGCCGTACTTGGTGTCGCGGCCAACGGTGCCCAGGTCGAGCGCGCTCTTGGTCAGAGTGTTGCGCATCTGCGCAGCGGTGCAGGTCGGATAGTAGCTCCACACCAGCGCTGCGACTGCCGCCACGTGCGGGGTCGCCATCGAGGTGCCGTCGAAGTACGCGTAGTTGCTCGCCTTGATGCCGACGGTGGCGCTCTGCCCGAGTTGCGACTTCATCGCCAGGCCATCGGTATCGGTCGCGGTGACCGACGGGATGTTGGTCACGGTGGTGCCCAGCGTGCCGCCGAAGGCGCCTGCCGCGTTGTTGTACACGATGGCGCCGACGCCGCCGCTATTCTGGCAGTTCGAGACCTTGGTCGCGAAGTCGACGGTGCCGCGCTGGATCAGGCAGACCTTGCCCGAGACGGCCGCGTTGACGGTGTCGCCGATGCCGAAGTCGGCCAGTGGCGCGGTGGCGGTCGTGACAGGCGAACCCGTCATCGCGCCCGGCGCATAGGTGGCGGCGCCGACGGTCAGGATGGCTTCCTGGCCGGTGCCCATCGGGACGGTCGAGAGCACGCCGACGCCAGGACCGGCCAATTCGACCTTGCTGTTGTATTGCGAGAAGGTGGCCCAGGCCTTGTTCTCGTCGACCGCGCCGACCGAGATCACGCTGGTATAGCCGGCCGGGTAGGAAATGGCCGTGTTGCCGTCGTTGCCGGCGGCGGCGATGTTCAGGATGCCCGAATTGGCGAGCGAGGCGAAGGTGTTCTTCTCGGTATTGTTCTGGGTCGGGCCGCCGAGCGACATGCTGATGATGTTGGCGCCGGCTGCCTTGCACTTGTTGGCGGCGGAGGCCAGGCTCGACGAATAGGCCCAGCCATTGGCGCCGAATACCTTCACGATGTGCAGCTTGATCTGCGCATTCGCATTCACACCGACCACGCCCTTGCCGGCGTTGTTGATGGCGGCGATGGTGCCTGCCACGTGGGTGCCGTGGTGGTTCTCGTCGGTGTACCACCAGCCGGTGCCGGCGTCGTATTCACCGGTCATGGTGTTGCCCGACAGGTCTTCGTGGTCGCGGTTGATGCCGGAGTCGATGATGCAGACCTTGCGGTTGGCGGCGGCCGAGTCGCTCAGCAGGTCGGCCTGGACCATCTTGACGCCGTAAGGGACCAGTTGGCCGGTCGCATAGGGCGTGCCGGTCGACGGGGTCGTCAGCGCCAGCGGATAGCGCTTGACGTCTTCTTCGATGTATTCGACGTTTGGATCGTTTTCCAGGTTCTTCAGGAGTGCGCGCGGCACTTCGACTGCCATCGCGTCGTCATTGAAGATTTCGTGCTTGATCTTGCCTTTGAGGCCGCTCACCAGGGACTTCAGGAGCGCCTTCTGGCCTTTCTTGAATTTCACGATGACACGGGCGCTGTCGGCAGCGGGTTCAGTATCGGCAACGTTGGCCGCGCCGGCCGAATTGCAAAGCAGGGCGACCGCAGTGGCCACCATGCCAACGCGAAGGGAAAATGCGCGAGTGTTCTTGTCTACCATTGATATTCTCCGTTTGAAAACAATCAGTTACGCCTTGGCTCTACTGGCTTCGTGCGTATATTTTTTTGTGTCCGCATATTGACGCGGTAATTAAGTCTATTTCAAAAGCATGCTTGTATGCATCCAATTTTCAACTGTGCGCAGGAAATATTTGAGCTAGCGCAGTGCAGCATGAATTCATGTATGAGGCATATCGAAACCCATGCTATATTTTTCCCCAAACGTCCAAATTGCTGAGACGGAACGCTACCGTGCACACGGATGCGCCCACCTTGCTATCATTGCCAGACTCATGCCGCCGCCCGCGCCGCGGCGCCGTGCATGCGCACGAATTTCGCTCAAGGATCAGGAAGGAATACATGAAGACCAAGGCAGCAGTTGCATGGAAGGCGGGCCATCCGCTCACGATCGAAGACGTCGAGCTCGAAGGTCCGAAGGCCGGCGAAGTGCTGGTCGAAATCAAGGCCACCGGAATCTGCCACACCGACTACTACACCCTGTCGGGCGCCGATCCCGAAGGCCTGTTCCCGGCCATCCTGGGCCACGAGGGGGCCGGCGTGGTGGTGGATGTCGGGCCGGGCGTGACCAGCCTGCAGCGCGACGACCACGTCATCCCGCTGTACACGCCGGAATGCCGCCAGTGCAAATTCTGCCTGTCGCAAAAGACCAACCTGTGCCAGGCGATCCGCTCGACCCAGGGCCGCGGCCTGATGCCGGATGCGACCAGCCGCTTTTCCCTCAATGGCGAGCCGCTCTATCACTACATGGGCACGTCCACCTTCTCGAACTACATCGTGGTGCCGGAAATCGCGCTGGCCAAGGTGCGCCCGGACGCGCCCTTCGACAAGATCTGCTACATCGGCTGCGGGGTCACCACCGGCATCGGTGCGGTGATCTTCACCGCCAAGGTGGAGGCGGGCGCCAACGTGGTCGTGTTCGGCCTGGGCGGCATCGGCCTGAACGTGATCCAGGCCGCACGCATGGTGGGCGCGGACAAGATCATCGGTGTCGACCTGAACCCCGAGCGCGAAGCGATGGCGCGCAAGTTCGGCATGACCCATTTCATCAACCCGACCAAGGTCGAGAGCGTGGTCGACACCATCGTGCAGCTCACCGATGGCGGCGCCGACTACAGCTTCGAATGCGTGGGCAGCGTCACCACCATGCGCCAGGCGCTCGAGTGCTGCCACAAGGGCTGGGGCCAATCGATCATCATCGGCGTGGCCGCGGCCGGCCAGGAAATCTCGACCCGCCCCTTCCAGCTGGTGACCGGCCGCGTGTGGAAGGGCTCGGCCTTTGGCGGCGCGCGCGGCCGCACCGACGTGCCGAAGATCGTCGACTGGTACATGGAAAACAAGATCAACATCGACGACCTGATCACCCACCACCTGCCGCTCGAGCGCATCAACGAAGGCTTCGATTTGATGAAGTCGGGCGAGTCGATCCGCTCCGTCGTCGTGTTCTGATGGTTCCGGGCAGGCGCACCAAGCCTGCCCATCCTGCTTCCCCCCTTCCAGCCTGTACCGCCAATCCTGCCTTCTGTCGCACGGGGCTGGCAGGCGAGCGCACGTCCCCTTTACAGTCATTCCATCGCCGGCAAGGTCCGGCACAAAGTAGAAAAAAAGTTCTAGACAAAATTATCTAGAACTTTTAATCTAGTTGCCAAGGATGGAGCAAGCGATGACGCTGCCTGGACCCACGATGACGGAGACCGCCCGATGAACGCCCTGCTGGACGCCTGGGCGCCGGCCCTGGCCTGGGCGCTGATCGATTTCCTGTGGCAGGGCCTGCTGGTCGGCTGGGGCGCCGAGCTGCTGCTGGCGCTGATGCGCAAGGCGCGGCCGCAGGCACGTTACGCGGTCGCGTGTGGCGCGCTGCTGCTGTGCGCCGCCTTGCCGCTGGCCGGCACGGTGCAGCGGCTTGCGGTCACGGACACCGGCGCCGAGCCTGGCGCGACGACGCTGCTCGCTGTGGTGGGATCGCCGGCCCTGCCGGCCGCCATGCTCGATAGCAGCCGCTTCAACGGTTGGGAAATGGTCTTGCAGGAAAAACTGCCCCTGGTCGTGCTGTTCTGGTCGAACGGCGCAGGCCTGCTGGCGCTGCGCATGATGCTCGGCCTGGCCTGGGTGCGCGGACGCTGCCGGCCGGGGCAGTACCGGATCGACCCCGTGTGGCAGGCCCGGCTCGATGCGATGGCGCGCCGCATGGGCATCGCGCGCCGCGTGACGCTCGGCCTGGTCGATGATTTGGCAGGCCCGGTGACCGCCGGCTGGTGGCGCCCGGTGGTGCTGGTGCCCGCTTCGCTGCTCTCGGGCATGCCGCCGCAGCTGCTGGAAGCGCTGCTGGCGCACGAGCTGGCCCACGTCCGGCGCTGCGATTACGTGGTGAATTTGATCCAGAGTGCGATCGAGATCCTGCTGTTCTACCACCCGGCCGTGTGGTGGTTGTCGAACCGGATCCGCGAAGAGCGCGAACAGATTGCAGATGATGTAGCCGCAAGCGAGCTTGGCGAACCGCGGCGCCTGGCACTTGCATTGTCCGAACTGGACTTGTTCCAGTTCACCCCGCAACTTGCCCCAGCAGCACATGGAGGAAATCTTATGTCCCGCATCAAACGCCTGGTTCGCCCTGAAGCCGAACCGCTGAACTGGAAGCTGGCCCTGCCGATCCTCGGCCTGGCCACCTGCGCCGCGTTTTACTCCTGGGCCGGCCCGGCCCATGCCGCCGATCCGCGTCCGGAGGCGCCGCCGCACACCGCAGTTGCCGAAGCGAAGACCGAGCGGCGCATCGTGCGCAGCATCGCCAGCGGCAGGGAAGAGCCGTATTCCGTGGTGCGCGCCGGCGACAAGGGCATGACCATGAGCGGGAGCAGCGACGACTGGGACGAGATCAAGCAGGCCCGAAGCCGGATCGGAGGGGAATTCCTCTGGTTCCGCGACGGAGGAAAGGCGTATTACGTGCAGGACCCAAGCGTGCTGGCGCGCGTGACGGCCGCCTGGGCGCCGGTCGACCGGCTCGGCGCGCAGATGGATGTGCTCGGCAAGGAAATGGACGTGCATGGCAAGCGGATGGACGCCCTCGGCAAGGAAATGGACGTCGCTTCGCGCGGCTTCAAGCCGGACGAGACGAAGCTGCGCGCCATCGAAGGGCGCATGAAGGCGCTCGGCGCCGAGATGGAAGCGCTCGGCAGGCAGATGGAGAAAGCCACGACCGACGCCGAGCGCGACCGCCTCAGCCGGCGCATGTCGGAGGTCGGCGAGCGCATGTCGGCTGCGGGCGCCGAGATGGGCGAGGCGCACAACGGCCCGGGCATGCGCCAGGCCTCGGCGTCGATGGACGAGATCGGCCGCCGCATGGGCGATGCCGGCAAGCCGATGGATGCCCTGGGCAAGCGCATGGGCGCCCTGGGCAAGGACATGGAGCGCGAGAGCAAGGCGGCGGACAAGACAGTGCGCGCCCTGATTCGCGAGGCGCGCGAGAAGGGGCTGGCCAAGCCGGTGCCGCAGGCGGGCTAGGCGGGTAGGGGCCCTGGCCGGGCATTGATATGCTGGGCATATCAGGGATGGGTAATTGATACGTCTGGCATATCACCCCGTTTCGACTGTCCAGGAAAAAACGGCCCGGTCGCATGCCGCCACCGGGCCGTTCGCATTCAGGGCGGGACGCATCCCGCCCGGCTACATTATTGCTGGGCGATCTTGCCGCGCCATGCGCCGGTTTCCGAGCCGCGCTTCTCGAGCAGTTCCTTGAAGTTCTGCAGGTTCGAGCGCAGTTCCATGCGCACGGCGCCCATGGCGTCGCCGACGGCTTCCAGTGCGCCATCCGGTTCGTAGTCCATCTGGACCATGACGCGGGTGACGTTGTCCGAAATCTTGTGGAAGGTGGCGACGCCGCCATTCTTCACACCCGTGATGCTGCGCCATGCGATCCGCTTGTCCGGGATCTGCTCGGTGATTTCCGCATCCCACTCTTTGGTTTCGCCGGCGACGTTGGCGACCCAGTGCAGGTGCTTGTCGTCGAGTTGGCGGATTTCCTTCACGCTCTTCATGAACTGTGGGAAATCTTCAAACTGGGTCCACTGGTTGTAGGCAGTTTTGACCGGGACATTGATTTCGATCGATTCTGCCACCGAGGAACTGGCGCCAAAGCCACGATTCTGTTTCATTTTCTTCGACAGCAACATGCCGCCGACCGCAAGTGCAGCAACAGTAACTACGCGATTGAGCATTATTAATCTCCTATTGGATGGAAAGCCGGTCCGCATGCATGATGACAATGGCCCGTACCGATGGCATGTGGAGCAGGCGGCTTTGTAAGACCAGGTAACGACGGGCCACGCGATCTGTCGTGAATCTTTAGTTAAAATAAGCTAAAAGTTAACAAGGCGGCGCGCGAAAGGCTGGGGCAGCGCTCCCGTCTTGATACTGATGAGCACATTTTTTCCGGTTTAAAAGGGGTGGCATAGGCTTGCAAGGGACAATAGGCGATGGAGGCGCTGGCGGCAGTCCTGTTGCAAGCTGGATGGGCATACAGTAATCGCGGCGGTATAATGGACCCATGCAGAATCTCCTCCATAAGCTCAATCCTGAACAGCTCGCCGCCGTCACCCTGCCGTCGCAGAGCGCCCTGATCCTTGCGGGCGCCGGCTCCGGCAAGACCCGCGTGCTGACGACGCGCATCGCCTGGCTGATCCAGACCGGCCAGGTCTCGCCCGCCGGCATCATGGCAGTGACGTTCACGAACAAGGCGGCGAAGGAGATGCTGACCCGCCTCTCGTCCATGCTGCCGATCAATACCCGCGGCATGTGGATCGGCACCTTCCACGGTTTGTGCAACCGGCTGTTGCGTACGCACTACAAGGATGCGGCACTGCCGCAGACCTTCCAGATCCTCGATTCGCAAGACCAGCTTTCGCTGATCAAGCGCATGCTCAAGGCCGCGAACGTCGACGACGAGAAGTATCCGGCCAAGAACCTGATGTACTTCATCAATAACGCGAAAGACCAGGGCTTGCGCGCGGGCGCGGTCGAGGCCTACGACCCGATCGAGCGCCGCATGGTCGAGCTCTACGAGCTCTACGACCAGCAATGCCAGCGCGAAGGCGTGGTCGATTTCGCCGAGCTGCTGCTGCGCTCGTACGAACTGCTGGCGCGCAACGGACCGCTGCGCCACCACTACCAGATGCGCTTCCGCCACATCCTGGTCGACGAGTTCCAGGATACCAACGACCTGCAATACAACCTGCTCAAGCTGCTGGCCGGCCACGACCAGGAAGGCGGCGGCGCCATCTTCGCGGTGGGCGACGACGACCAGAGCATCTACGCCTTCCGCGGCGCCAATGTCGGCAACATGCAGGCCTTCGAGCGCGATTTCCGCGTCCAGAACCTGATCAAGCTCGAGCAGAACTACCGCTCGCACGGCCACATCCTGGACAGCGCCAATCTGCTCATTTCCAACAACGCCAAGCGCCTCGGCAAGAACCTGCGCACGGACGAAGGGCAGGGCGAGCAGGTGCGCGTGTATGAAGCGTCGAGCGACCTCGAAGAAGCGCAGTGGATCATCGAGGAAACCAAGAGCCTCATGAACGAGGGCCTCAAGCGCAGCGAGATCGCCATCCTCTACCGCTCGAACGCGCAAAGCCGCGTGATCGAGCACGCGCTGTTCGCAGCCGGCCTGCCCTATACGGTGTATGGCGGCCTGCGCTACTTCCAGCGCGCCGAGGTCAAGCACGCCATCGCCTACCTGCAGCTGATGGACAATCCGCACAACGATTCGGCCTTCCTGCGCGTGGTGAATTTCCCCACCCGCGGCATCGGCGTGCGCTCGATCGAGCAGCTGCAGATGGCGGCCGACTCCTACGGCATCTCGCTGTTCGCGGCGGTGCCCTACATGACCGGCAAGGCCGGCACTTCGCTGGGCAATTTCGTCAAGCTGATCGAATCGGCGCGCTTCGAGACCCAGCAACTGGCGCTGCCCGAGATGGTGCGCGTGGTGCTCGAGCGCAGTACCCTGCTTACCCACTACGGTAACGAAAAAGAAGGCGCCGACCGCATCGAAAACCTCGAGCAGATGGTCAGTGCCGCCACCCAGTTCGTGCAAGAAGAAGGCTTCGGCCAGTTCGCCCCGGCCCACCTCGGCCCGCAGGCGCTGCCGCAGGCCGGCGAAGCCATCCTCAACCAGGACGGCATCGAAGTATTCGATGGCGACGCGCCGCTGCCCACCGTGATGTCGCCGCTGTCGGCCTTCCTGTCGCATGCGTCTCTGGAAGCCGGCGACGCCCAGGCCCAGGCCGGGCAGGATGCCTTGCAGCTCATGACCGTGCACTCGGCCAAGGGCCTGGAATTCGACGCCGTGTTCATCACCGGCCTGGAAGAAGGCCTGTTCCCGCACGAGAGCAGCGCGCGCGAACTCGATGGCGTGGATGAAGAGCGGCGCCTGATGTACGTGGCGATCACGCGTGCGCGCCGCCGCCTGTACATGAGCTTTACCCAGCAGCGCATGCTGCACGGCCAGACCCGCTTCAACATGAAGTCGCGCTTCTTCGAAGAGCTGCCCGAAGAATCGCTCAAATGGCTGTCGCCGCGTGTGCAAACCAACTGGTTCGCCGGCCGCAAGTCCACCACCGCCTGGGACGACGCGGCCTTCCGCGACGGCACCGACAACCGCATCGCCCAGCAGATCACGCAAAAGTCCGCCAACGGCAACGGCACCGGCTGGCGCGTGGGCGAGTCGGTGGCGCACGCCAAGTTCGGCGAAGGCGTGATCGTGAATATCGAGGGTGGGGCAGGGGCGGCGCGCGCCCAGATCAATTTCGGCGCGGCGGGGATGAAGGTGCTGGACCTGTCGATTGCGAAGCTGGAGCGGATTGGCCGTTGATGTTCATGGGGGGCGGCGTTGCCGCCCACCATGGGTTCACGACGGATTTACTTGGCGAGGTTGACGCCGCCACCATCCGGCTTCCCGAAAATCTGCCGATACCCCACATACATCGCGCACTGCAGCAGCAGCACGAACAAGAAGATCAGCCACATGATCAGCACGCGCACCAGGTTGTCCCCACCCAGCAGCAGCGACAGCACCAGGGTGATGGCAAAGAAGATCGCGAACCACGACAGCAGCAGCACCAGAAAGACGCGCGCGCTGCGCAGCACGGCGAAGAAGCTGTAGAAGGTCGCTTTCCCCGGCGGCATCTTCTGCCAATAGGTAAGCGGTCCGGCGAAGCACATCGCCACCATCCCCGCCATATTCAGCATCACGATCGCGAAGATCGACAGCATGAACGATCCCGACACCTCCGGCTGGCCGCCTTCGCGGCTCTGGCGCGCCATTTCCTGCATGGCGTCCGGATCGATCAGCAGGCGCACCAGCACCAGCTGCACGATGCCGATGCCCAGGTAGACCAGGCCAATCTTGCACAAGGCCTTGAAGGCAGGCTTGCGGAAACCCGTGAGCAGCACGCCGGGCGTGACGCGCTCGCCATTTTCGATCATCAGGCAGGCCTGCATGAAGGCCATCGAGAACGACGGAATCAGCACCGAGACGATCAGGGGTCCGAGCAGGGGCACGGCGCTGATGCCGATGCTGACCAGGATGTTGGCGAACAGCAGGGTGGTCAGGGCGGCGGGCTGCTTGCGGAACAAGGCGGCGCCTTGCTTGAGCCAATGCCAGCCGGTGATTGCAGGAAGATTATTCATACGGGAAGCTCCGGCGCGCCGCCAGCGATGCGCTCGCGCAGGATGCGTTCAAAATGGGTGGGGTCGTGGGGCGTGAGCAGCTCGGCTGCCCGCGGCAAATGGAAATCATACAGGCGCGACAGCCAGAAACGCAGCGCGCCGGCGCGCAGCAGCGGCAGCCAGGCACTGCGTTCTTCCGTCGTGAACGGGCGCGCGCCATGGTAGGCCTCGAGCAGGGCGCGCACGCGCGGCTCGATGAGCTCGCCGGTGGCCAGGTCGATGCACCAGTCGTTGACGGTGACGGCGACGTCGAACAGCCAGGTGTCGACGCCGGCAAAGTAAAAATCGAAGCAGCCGGTCAGGCGCTCGCCTTCGAACATGACGTTATTGCGGAACAGGTCGGCATGCACGGGGCCGCGCGCCAGCCGCGCATAGTCGGCGCCGGCGGCGAAATCGCTTTGGTACGCGACCTCGGTGCGCAGCAGCGCCGCCTCGGGTTCCGACAGGAAGGGCAAGACCTGCGGCGCGGTCGCCATCACCCAGTCGAGGCCGCGCAAGTTCGGCTGCCGCATGTCAAAATCCTGGCCCGCCAGGTGCATGCGCGCCAGCATCCGGCCGACTTCGGCGCAATGCACGGGCTGCGGGTCCATCTGCGAGGCGCCGCTCAGGCGGCTGACGATGATGGCGGGCTTGCCCTGCAGGCTCACGACCAGTTCGCCTTCCAGGTTCGGCACCGGCGCCGGCACCGGAATGCCGCGTTCGGACAAATGGCGCATCAATTGCACGTAGAAGGGCAGCTGTTCGAAACCTAAATTCTCGAAAATGGTCAGCACGAACTCGCCACGCTCGGTGGTGAGAAAGAAATTGCTGTTGTCGATGCCGGAGGAAATGCCCTGGAGCGCGAGGGCGCGGCCTAGGGGGAACTGCTTGATCCACTGGGAAAGGTCGTCCAGCGAGACCGCGGTGAAAACTGCCATGTGCTTGCTACAAAGGTGAGGGTCGGCTGCCGAACGCCTCGGCAGCGGAGGATTATTTTTTCTCGACAGGGTCCATCGGGGGAGGCGGTGGTGCGTCGGCGCGGGCCGGCACGCCCGCCTTGGCCGGGGCCGGCGCAGTGGCCGACGGGTCGGCGGCCGGCTGCTTCTTCGGATTGCCGAGGTCGAATTCCAGGACCTGCCATTGTGGGGCGCGGATCGCGCTGCTCTGGGCATCGCCGGGCTGTGCGTTACCTGCAGGCACGTTGGGCTTCATGATGTAGCGGCTCTTGCCGCTTTGCACTTCTACTTCCTTGACCGTGCCGTCATTGCCGCGCTTTTCAGTGATGCGGGTGCGTTCGCGCGGCGGGATGGTGGTGGTCGGGGTCTCGCTGCCCGGCTCGATCCGCTCGAGCTGGGGAGGCGCCTGGCTCGGGCGTTGCGGGGCTGGCTGCTGCGCCTGGGCCGACGCCAGTCCGGCATGGGCAAGCAGGCAGAGCGACAGGAGTTTCAGGCGGGAAGAAGTGCGCAACATGATGGTCACCCTTGTATCGTTTAGTTCATTGTAACAAACAGACACGCTTCCCTGTGAAAAGTGTGCGGCGAATCCCGGCAGTGCCGCAGGCCGGGTCCGCCATTGCCCGGCTTGATTCTGCGATAATGCCGGCTACCCGGCGCGCCCGCGCCACCGCCCCTTTTTTGATCGAACTGCATAGTCGCCCTATGGAAAATACCCTGCTGCTCGTTGACGGTTCCAGCTACCTTTATCGCGCCTTCCATGCGCTGCCCGACCTGCGCAGCCCGGACGGGTTCCCGACCGGCGCCATGCACGGGATGGTCAACATGCTGCGCCGCCTGCGCGCCGACTATCCGGCGGCCTATATCGCCTGCGTGTTCGATGCCAAGGGCAAGACTTTTCGCGACGACTTGTACCCGGAATACAAGGCCACTCGCGCCTCGATGCCGGAAGACCTGGGCAAGCAGATCGAGCCGATCCACGAGATCGTGCGCCACATGGGCTGGCCGATCCTGATGGTCGAGGGCGTGGAAGCCGACGACGTCATCGGCACCCTGGCGGTGCAGGCGCGCGCGCGCGGCATGAAGACCGTGATCTCGACCGGCGACAAGGACCTGGCGCAGCTGGTCAATGACCAGGTCACGCTCATCAACACGATGAGCAACGAGAAACTCGACGAAGCCGGCGTGATCGCCAAGTTCGGCGTGCCGCCGAACCGCATCATCGATTACCTGACCCTGGTGGGCGACACCGTCGACAACGTGCCGGGCGTGAGCAAATGCGGCCCCAAGACCGCGGTCAAGTGGCTGACCCTGCACGGCTCGCTCGACGGCGTGGTGGAAAACGCCCACAGCATCGGCGGCGCGGTCGGCGAGAACCTGCGCGCCGCGCTCGAATGGCTGCCCAAGGGGCGCGAGCTGATCACGGTAAAAACCGACTGCGACCTGGTCAACCACGTGGTCTCGTTCGAGGAAACCCTGGTCGCCCGTCCCGAAAACGCCGAAGCCCTGCGCGAGTTCTTCCAGCGCTACGGTTTCAAGACCATGCTGCGCGAACTGGGCGGCAGCCCGCGCGCCGATGGCGCCGTGGCGCCGGCCCGTGGCGCCGGTCCGGGCGGCTCGCCGCTCAATTCCCCGGAAGGCGCCTCCGGCACGCTGCCGGGCATGGCCATCATCAAGGGCGAGTACGAGACCGTCCTCACCATCGAGCAACTGGACAAATGGCTGGCGCTGGTCGATGCGGCCGAACTCACCTCGGTCGATACCGAGACCACTTCGCTCGACCCGCTCACGGCCGAGATGGTCGGCATTTCGCTGTCGGTGGAGCCGGGCAAGGGCGCCTACATTCCGCTCGCGCACCGCTATGCCGGCGCGCCGGACCAGCTGGGGCGCGAGTTCGTGCTGGAGCACATGCGCGCCTGGCTGGAGAATCCGGCCAAGCCCAAGCTCGGGCAGAACCTGAAGTACGACATGCACATCTTCGAGAACCATGGCGTCAAACTCAAGGGCATCGTGCACGACACGCTGCTGCAGTCCTATGTCTTCGAGTCGCACAAGCCGCACGACATGGACACCATGGCCATGCGCCACCTCGGCTACACCACGATTCCCTTCGTCGACGTGTGCGGCAAGGGCGCCAACATGATCTGCTTCGACCAGGTGGAGCTGGGGCGCGCCACCGAATACGCGGGCGAGGATTCCGACATCACCCTGCGCCTGCACCAGGCCATGCTGGGTCATGTGGAAGCCGACAAGGGACTGGCCACCATCTACCGCAACATCGAGATGCCGACCATGGAAGTGCTGCAGAAGATCGAGCGCAACGGCGTGCTGATCGACGCGGAGCTGCTGGGCGTGCAGTCGAACGAGCTCGGTGCGCGCATCCTGGAACTCGAGCAGCAGGCCTACGAGCTGGCCGGCGGCCCCTTCAACCTCGGCTCGCCCAAGCAGATCGGCGAGATCTTCTTCGGTAAACTGGGCCTCCCGGTGATCAAGAAGACCGCCACCGGCGCGCCGTCGACCGACGAAGAAGTGCTGCAGAAACTGGCCGAAGACTATCCGCTGCCGAAGATCCTGCTCGAATACCGCGGCATGTCCAAGCTCAAGTCGACCTATACCGACAAGCTGCCGAAGATGGTGAACCAGAAGACCGGCCGCGTGCACACCAACTACGCGCAGGCCGTGGCCATCACCGGCCGCCTGTCCTCGAACGAACCGAACCTGCAGAATATCCCGGTGCGCACCAGCGAGGGCCGCCGCATCCGCGAAGCCTTCATCGCCCCGCCAGGCAGCGTGCTGGTCTCGGCCGACTATTCCCAGATCGAGCTGCGCATCATGGCGCACATCTCGGGCGACCCGGCCATGCTGAAAGCCTTCGCGGAAGGGGAGGACATCCACAAGGCCACCGCCGCCGAGATCTTCGGCATCGCCCCCGATGAAGTCCAGAGCGAGCAGCGCCGCTACGCCAAGGTGATCAACTTCGGCCTGATCTACGGCATGAGCGCCTTCGGCCTGGCCCAGAACCTCGGCATCGAGCGTTCGGCCGCCGCCAGCTACATCGACCGCTATTTCGCCCGCTTCGCCGGCGTCAAGCAATACATGGACGAGACCCGCCTGCAGGCCAAGGCGCGCGGCTACGTGGAAACCGTGTTCGGCCGCCGCCTCTGGCTCCCCGAGATCAACTCCCCGAACGGCCCGCGCCGCGCCGGCGCCGAACGCGCAGCCATCAACGCGCCGATGCAGGGCACGGCGGCCGACCTGATCAAGCTGGCGATGATCGCGGTGCAGGGCTGGCTCGAAGCCGATGGCCTGGCTACGCGCATGATCATGCAGGTGCACGACGAACTGGTGCTCGAGGTGCCCGAGGGCGAACTGGAACTGGTGCGCGTGAAGCTGCCGGAGCTGATGGCCAAGGTCGCGACCCTGAAGGTGCCGCTGCTGGCCGAGACCGGGGTGGGGCCGAACTGGGAGCAGGCGCACTAAGCTGAAAACAGGCCGCCCGCCGCCCTTATGAAACGTCCTGGTGTCGCATTTCACGACACCAGTCTTTACACAGCTGTAAGCCATGTAAGCAAACGTTTCAATGTGCGCCAGCACACACAAATGTTGCTTTTGGGAATGCTAGGATCGCCGCATATCGTCATCTCGGCGAGTTCTTGCAAAGGTATCCTCATGTTCCAGCACACTTCCCCATCCCGCCTTGCCCTGGTCGGCATGACCGCCCTCAGCGCCGCCCTGCTTGCCGCCTGTGGCGGCGGCGGCGATCCGGCGCCGGCCGCTCCTGTCAGCACCCTCGGCACCCTGGCGGTCTCGATGACCGACGCGCCGGCCTGCGGCTTCGATGCGGTCAACGTCACCGTCAGCAAGCTGCGCGTGCACCGCAGCGAAGGCGCGGCGGAAGGCGAGAGCGGCTGGACCGACATTGCCCTGAACCCTGCTAAAAAGATCAACCTGCTCAACCTGACCAACGGCGTGCTCGAAGCCCTGGGCCAGACCTCGCTCGAAGCCGGCCGCTACACCCAGATGCGCCTGGTCCTGGACGGCAATGCGAGCGGCACCGCCAACACGGTCGTGCCGACGCTGGGCAAGACCGAGCAGCCGCTCGAGACCCCGAGCGCGCTCCAGAGCGGCATCAAGCTGGTCGGCAGCTTCGACGTGACCGCCGGCCAGAAGACCGACGTCGTGCTCGACTTCGACGCCTGCAAGTCGGTGGTCACCCGCGGCAAGGGCAGCTATTCGCTCAAGCCGGTCGTCAAGATCGTCCCGGCGGCCCTGAACGGCATCTCGGGCTTCGTCAGCACCGCGCTGCTGGGACGCAGCGTGCAGGTGTCGGCGCAGCAGAACGGCCAGATCGTGAGTGCGACCACGCCCAACGCCACCACCGGCGAATTCGTCCTGTCGCGCCTCGCGCCGGGCAGCTATGACGTCGTCATCACCGCCAACGACAGCGCGGCCAGCGTCGTCGCGGCCGTGCCGGTGGCCTCGACCACCAGCACCACGGTCCTGAGTACCGCGGCCGCCCCGATCCTGCTCGCACCTGGCGCCACCGGTTCGATCAGCGGCACGGTCACCATGACCCCGGCCAGCCTGGAAGCGGCCTACGTGTCGGCCAAGCAGTCCTTCGCCGCCGGTCCGACCGTGACCATCAAGTACCAGGGTGCGGACCTGGCGACCGGCGCCTATACGATCGCCAACCTGCCGGTCGGCGCGCCGCAATTCGCGGCCTACGCCACCACGCTGCCGCTGGCCTTCAGCGCCGGCACCGCGGCGCCGGCCGGCAAGTACCGCGTCGAGGCGGCGGCCACCGGCTATGCCGCCAAGTCGGTCGAGGGCGTGGACATCGCCACGGCCAACGCGTCCAACGTCAATTTTGCATTGACCCGCTAAGCTGCAGGCGCGCAAGCGCGCACCCTTCCGGACTTTGCTAAGATTGCAAGCCTGTCCAACACAACCGGAAGGGTGCACATGAAAGATCTCATCAGCGACGCCGAAAGCCTGCTGGCGGCCAGCGCGTTCGGCGACGGCGTCGACCGCCGCGTCTTCCTGAAAGCTGCCATGGGCAGCGGCTTTGCCGTCGCCGCCCTGCCGGTGGTGGCGCAGACCCAGATCCAGACCTCGCTTGAAGGCCTGGACGCGGCCGACCACATCATCGTGATCAACGGCCAGGACGTGCCGGTCTACCGCGCCCAGCCCAAGGACCGGAGCAACCTGCCGGTGGTGCTGGTGATCTCCGAGATCTTCGGCGTGCACGAGCACATCAAGGATGTGGCGCGGCGCTTCGCCAGGGCCGGCTACATGGCGGTGGCCCCCGACCTGTTCGTGCGCCAGGGCGATGCAACCAGGACCCCGATGCCGGACCTGATGAAGAACATCATTTCCAGAGTGCCGGACGCGCAGGTCATGCTTGATCTCGACACCGTGGTCACCTGGACCAGGCAGCGCGGCGGCAATACCGACAGGCTGGGCATCACCGGTTTCTGCTGGGGCGGGCGCATTACCTGGCTGTATGCTTCGCACAATCCAAAGGTGAAAGCCGGCGTGGCCTGGTACGGACGCCTGGTGGGCGAGGCCAATGCGCTGCAAACCAGACACCCGATCGACGTGGCCCAGGCGCTGAAGGTGCCGGTCCTGGGCCTGTACGGCGCCAAGGACGGCGGCATTCCGCTGGAATCGGTCGAGCGCATGCGCAAGGCCCTCGATGCCGGCAACAGCCGCTCGATGATCCACGTGTATCCGAACTCGGGCCACGCCTTCCACGCCGACTACCGCCCGAGCTTCAATCCCGACGACGCGAAAGACGGCTGGAGCCGCGCGCTGAACTGGTTCGCGAAGCACGGCGTCGCCTGATCTTGCACGGCCGCAGGCCCGGGCAGGTTACAATGCCCGGTTTGCGGCACTGCGCAAGACCAGAACAAAAGGTTTTCAAATCGACCCGTTTCTCGACCCCATCCTGAGCTCCATCCTGCTGGCGACGCTGATCGCCGGCGTCTTCAGCATCTCTGCCGCTGCGGTGTTCTCGTTCTCGCTGCTGTCGAAGGTGGTGGAGCGGATGGTCAGCCTGTCGGTGGGCATCATGTTGTCGACTTCGCTCCTGCACGCGCTGCCGGAAGCCTTCGAGTCGGGCGCCGACACCCACAGCCTGTTCGCCACGCTGCTGGGCGGCCTGCTGACCTTCTTCGTGCTCGAAAAACTGGCGCTGCTGCGCCATTCGCACCACCATGAAGGCGACGGGCACCACCACGCCCACGGCCACGACGCCCACCAGGCGGGCAAGTCGGGCTGGATGATCCTGGTCGGCGATGCGATGCACAACTTCACCGACGGCATCCTGATCGCCGCGGCCTTCCTGGCCAACCCGGAACTGGGCATGGTCACCGCGCTGGCCATCGTCGCCCACGAAATCCCGCAGGAGATCGGCGATTTCATCGTGCTGCTCAACGCCGGCTTCTCGCGCCTGCGCGCCTACCTGTTCAACCTGTTGTGCAGCTTGATGGCGGTCGCCGGCGGCCTGCTGGGCTATTTCACGCTGGACCAGGCCAGCGGCCTGATTCCGTACGTGCTGGTGTTCGCTTCGTCGGGCTTCATCTATATCGCGGTGAGCGACCTGATGCCGCAGATGCAGCGCCGCGCCACCGTGAAGGAATCGGTGCCGCAGGTGCTCCTGATCGCGCTGGGCGTGGCGATCGTACTGGCGTTGAATAACGCGCATTGATTGGCGGGGCCCGCGTCTCGATAATCCGTAGGGTGGGCAAGTTCCTTGCCCGCGCGTTCAACCAGCCGTATCGTCGACGCGGTGCATCCATGCGAGCACATGTTGAACGCGCGGGCGGCAAAGCCGCCCACCCTACGAGCAAGCGAGGGCTCCCAATTGATCGGCATTAGGCGAGTAGCCCGGATTACAGCCGCCCACCCGTTTTATTTCTTCCCGCGCGCGCTTTCCAGCTCCGCGCGCAGCGAGCTGCGTTCGGCATAGGATTTATCCAGCTGGCTGCGCAGGGTGCGCACTTCGGCTTCGAAGTTGTCGCGCGCGGTCGTCGCGCCGATCAGTTCCATCTCCGCCGCCAGGCGCGCATCCGATTCCGAGGCTTGCGCCGCCACGTTGCGTTCGAGCTGGGCGCGCAGGTCGGCCAGCTGGCGGTCCTTGCCGTCGATCGCGAGCTGGTCTTTCGCCTTGCTCACCAGCGCTTCGGTGGCGAGCTTGCGGGCGTCGCGCAGTTCGATCGTCAGGCGCTCGATCTCCGCTTCGTGCTCGCTCGATGCCGCCAGTGCCTGGTCGCGCGCCGCTTCCAGCTGGGCGCCGGTCTCGCGCAGCTCGGCCGCATCGATTTCCAGCTGTTCCAGCGCTTCGCGCACGGGGGCGGCGGTCTGCTCGGCCACCTGCTGCACCCAGCCGCTCAGGGCGGCGGCGACCGCTTCGGGGATCTCCAGCGCCGGCGAGGCCGCGCGCGATGTTTCTTGGTCCGACATTGGTACGTTTTCCTTGCTGGTTGATTTTTTCATCTGGCGTCCCGCAATCTACGCGTCGCCGGTGGCGACCGGGCGGGCGGGATCGGCCACCCATTCGCTCCACGAACCAGGGTACAGCGCCGCACCGGGCAGGCCCGCCACTTCGAGCGCGAGCAGGTTGTGGCAGGCGGTCACGCCCGAGCCGCACTGCATGACGGCGCGCTGCGGATCGTCGATCAGCGGCGAAAATTCGGCGCGCAGGCTGGCCGCGTCCTTGAAGCGGCCGTCGGCCTGCAGGTTGTCCTTGAAGAAGCGGTTCTTCGCGCCCGGGATATGGCCGCCGACGGGGTCGATGGTCTCGTTCTCGCCGCGGAAGCGGTCGGCGGCGCGGGCGTCGATGACGGTGCGCTCGCCTTTTTCGATATTGTCCATCACGTCCCGCACCGTCACGGTCGGCACGAAGGGTGCGCGCACGGTGATGGCGCCGCGCGCTTTGGCCGGGACATCGACGCTCAAGGGCTGGCCGAGCGACTGCCAGGCGGCCATGCCGCCGTCGAGCACTGCTACCCCCTCGTGGCCCAGCCAGCGCAGCAGCCACCACAGGCGCGCGGCGAACATGCCGCCGTGGGCGTCGTAGGCCACCACTTGCGAGCCGTCGTTCACGCCCAGGTCGCGCAAGGTCTCGATGAGGGCTTCTTTTTCCGGCAGCGGATGGCGGCCGCGGAACACGCCGTCCGGCCCCTGCTTGGCGCCCGACAGCTCGGTGTCGATGCCGGCGAATACCGCGCCCGGCAGGTGGCCGATGGCATAGCCTTCGCGGCCGGCCGCCGGGTTCATCAGGTCATGGCGGCAGTCGATCACCACCCAATCGGGATCGGCAATGTGCGCGGCGACATCAAGCGCGCTGATCAGGGTCTTGTACATGGGGCTCCTCAGGTTTCGCTGGCGATCGGATCGGTATCCTTGACTACGGCGCCCTTCGCCGTGCTCTTCGTATTGTAGAACGTCGCGGCAATGCCGGACGCAAGGATCACGGCGATGCCCAGCCAGACGTGCCAGCCGAAGCGGTCGCCCCACAGGGCCAGCCCCCATAGACTGGAAAACACGATGCCGGTGTACTGCAGGTTGGCCACCACCAGCACCTTGCCGACGCGGTAGGCGCGGGTCATGGCGATCTGGGCGAGCAGGGCGGAGATGCCGATCCCGAGCAGCAGCGTGGCGCTGTAGGGGGTGTGGCCGTGGAAGGCAGCGTCTTGCGGACCGTCGCCGAGCAGGGTGCCCACCAAACCGACCAGGGTCGTGGTAGCCGAAAAATAGAACACCACGCGGTATTCGGGTTCGCCCATCTGGCCGAGTTTGCGCACCTGCATGTAGGCCATGGCCGAGATCACCGACGAGCACAGGCCGGCCAGGCCGCCCAGCCACTGGTTGCTCTCGACGGCCGGCTGCAGCACCAGCGTGACGCCCAGGAAGCTCATGGCGATGGCCAGCACCAGCGGCCATTCGGCCACCTTGGTTCCGGTCCACCAGCCGGTGGCGAACATCCAGGCCGCGATCCAGATCGGGGCCATGTAGTTGAGCGTGACGGCGGTGGCCAGCGGCAGGCGCGTGATCGCGAAGAACCACAGCCACAGCGAGACCACGCCGACGAAGCTGCGCCACAGGTGGGCGCGCGGGAAGGAGGTGTTAAATGTGCCGCCGCGGTGGCGCACGGCCAGCACCAGCACCACCGTGCCGATGAGGCCACGGTACATCAGCAGTTCGGAGGTGGAGTAGAACTCGGAAGCCAGCTTCACGCCCGCGCCCATGGCGGCGAACGCGAAGCTGGCAAACAGCATCCAGAGTGAAGGCATCGGCTACAGTTCTAGCCTGCTGCGGTACCACTCGTGGAAATGCTGCATTCCGTCTTCCATCGGCGATTGATAAGGACCGACTTCGTTGACGCCGCGCTCGACCAGGATCTTGCGGCCGGCATCCATGCGCAGCGCGATCTCGTCGTCCTCGACCGCGGTCTCCATATAGGCAGCGCGTTCGGCTTCGACGAATTCGCGCTCGAACAGCACGATCTCTTCGGGATAGTAGAACTCGACCACGTTGCGGGTCTTCTGCGGGCCGATCGGCCACAGGGTCGACACCACCAGCACGTTCGGATACCACTCGACCATGATGTTCGGATACAGCGTCAGCCAGATGGCGCCGAACTTCGGCGGCTGGCCGTTGTTGAACTTCAGGATCTGTTCCTGCCACTTTTTATAGGCCGGCGAACCGGCCTTTTGCAGTGCGCGGTTCACGCCCACGGTCTGGACGCTGTAGTCGCGGCCGAATTCCCATTTCAGGTCGTCGCAGGAGACGAAATTACCCAGGCCCGGATGGAAGGGCTCGACGTGGTAATCCTCCAGATAGACCTCGATGAAGGTCTTCCAGTTGTAGTCGCACTCGTGGATCTCGACGTGGTCGAACATATAGCCCGAGAAGTCGAGGTCGCGGGTGGCGTCCATATTCTTGAGCTTGTCCATCACGTCGTAGCCGTTCTGCTCGAACAGCAGGCCGTTCCAGTTCTGCAGCGGCGTCTTCGACAGGTTCAGGCAGGGCGTTTCGGCGAAATGCGGCGCGCCGATCAGCTGGCCCTTCAGGTCGTAGGTCCAGCGGTGCAGCGGGCAGACGATGGTGTTCGCATTGCCGCGCCCATTGAACATGAGCGCCTGGCGATGACGGCAGACGTTGGAGAGCACCTCGATGCCGCCAGCATTGCGGACCAGCATGCGGCCTTCGTTTTCGGCGGGGAGGGTCGCGAAATCGCCCATCTCCGGCACCATTAATTCGTGCCCGACATAACGCGGGCCGTTGTGAAACAGCTCTTGCTTCTCGCGCTGCATCAGCGCGTCGTCGAAGTAGACATTTACCGGAAGCTGCGCGCACGAAGCGGCCAGCTTGGCCTGGGTAGCCAGATCGGACATCCCCACCCCCCTTGTAATCAATACCACCAAAGAAGAGAAAGAATCCAAAGACCAGTATTTATATGAAGGAATACGGTATTTCGGACAGAACCGTCGATTATACCGTGGAACAAGCTCTACAGTCTTGGGCCGTCGCGGGGATGTGGCGCCCATGTGCACGGAAAATGTACAAACAATATCGTTTTCATGGCGGGGAGGGGGGCGTGGGCTAGAATGTGGTCGTGCAGGCAAGTTGCGAACGGTGCAATGCGCGCCCCCCGTGGGGAAGGATTGATCTAAAATACGCGATTGGATTGCCCCGCGGCGCACCCTTGCGCCGTCCTCACGCTAGATAGCTATGTCAAATAATACAAACGCAATTCCACCCGAATCCTTCGAAGGCGCGATGGCGGAGCTGGCCCAGCTCGTCACGCAGATGGAATCCGGCCAGTTGCCGCTGGAAGCCTCGGTGGCCGCCTATGCGCGCGGCTCCGAGCTGGTGAAATACTGCGCGGCCCAGCTGGAAAAGGTCGAATCCCAGGTCAAGGTGCTCGAGGGCGACATGCTCCGGCCGTTCTCGGCCGAGGGTGGCGACGAGGGTGGACAATGACGGTGCAGGCATTCGACACATGGATGCACGAAGTCCAGCTGGAAGTCGAGCGCGCGCTCGACGCCACATTGCCCCGGGCCACGGCCCTGCCGCAGAAGCTGCACGAAGCCATGCGCTACACCGCGCTGGGCGGCGGCAAGCGGGTGCGCCCGCTGCTGGCCTATGCCAGCGGCGCCCTGTTCGGCGGCGATGCGCAAGCGCTCGCGCGCGTGGCCAGCGCGGTCGAGATGATCCACGTGTACTCGCTGGTCCACGACGACATGCCCTGCATGGACGACGACGACCTGCGCCGCGGCAAACCGACCGTGCACGTGGCCTATGACGAAGCAACCGCGCTGCTGGTCGGCGACGCGCTGCAGGCCCAGGCCTTCCAGGTGCTGGCCGATATCGACACGCTGCCCCCCGCGCGCCAGGTCACCATGCTGCGCCTGCTGGCCGAAGCGGCGGGGTCGAACGGCATGTGCGGCGGCCAGGCGATCGACCTCGATAGCGTCGGCCTGTCGCTCCAGCGCGAAGAACTCGAGCGCATGCACCAGCTGAAAACCGGCGCCATGCTGCGCGTCTCGGTGATCCTGGGCGCGCTGTGCGGTAAAGATTTGTCGCCCACCGAGATGGAAGCATTGAAAGCCTATTCGATCGCGATCGGCCTGGCCTTCCAGGTGGTGGACGACGTGCTCGACGCCACCGCCGATTCGGCTACGCTGGGCAAGACCGCGGGCAAGGACGCGGCCGACAACAAACCGACCTATGTGTCGATCCTTGGGCTGGAACCATCGAAGGAACTGGCCGAGCAATTGCGGCGTGAAGCGCATGAAGCGCTGGCGCCATTTGGAGAACAAGCACTGCGGCTGCGCGAACTCGCGGACCTGATCGTGCAGCGGAAGGCCTAAATGAAACTGTTAGAGACCATCAACGACCCCGCCGACCTGCGCCAGCTTGGCCGGACCCAACTGACCCCGCTCGCCACCGAGCTGCGCCAGTTCCTGCTCGACTCGGTGTCGAAAACCGGCGGCCACCTGTCGTCGAACCTCGGCACCGTGGAGCTCACCATCGCGCTGCACTACGTGTTCAACACGCCGCACGACCGCATCGTGTGGGACGTGGGCCACCAGACCTATTCGCACAAGATCCTCACCGGCCGCCGCGAGCGCATGCCGACCCTGCGCCAGCTGAACGGCCTGTCGGGCTTCCCGAAGCGCGACGAAAGCATCTACGACACCTTCGGCACCGCCCACTCGTCGACCTCGATCTCGGCGGCCCTGGGCATGGCGACTGCCGCCAAGATCAAGGGCGAGGACCGCCACGCGATCGCCGTGATCGGCGACGGCTCGATGACCGCCGGCATGGCCTTCGAGGCGCTGAACAACGGCGGCATCGACGAAGACGTCAACCTGCTGGTGGTCCTGAACGACAACGACATGTCGATCTCGCCGCCCGTGGGCGCGCTCAACCGCTACCTGGCGCGGCTGATGAGCGGCCAGTTCTACGCCGCCGCCAAGAACGTCGGCAAAAGCGTGCTGCCGGGCCCCGTGCTCGACCTGGCGCGCAAGATCGAAGAACACGCCAAGGGCATGGTGGTCCCGGCCACGATGTTCGAGGAATTCGGTTTCAACTACATCGGCCCGATCGATGGCCATGACCTCGATTCCCTGATCCCGACGCTGGAAAACATCAAGAAGCTCAAGGGCCCGCAATTCCTGCACGTGGTGACCAAGAAGGGCCAGGGCTACAAGCTGGCCGAGGCCGAGCCGATCCTGTACCACGGCACCGGCAAGTTCAACCCGACCGAGGGCATCAAGCCTGCCACCGCGCCGAGCAAGATCACCTACACCGAAGTCTTTGGCAACTGGTTGTGCGACATGGCGGCCGTTGACAAGCGCCTGGTCGGCATCACGCCGGCGATGCGCGAAGGTTCGGGCATGGTGCGCTTCCACCAGCAGTACCCGGAACGCTATTTCGATGTCGGCATCGCCGAGCAGCACGCGGTGACCTTCGGCGCAGGCATCGCGACCGAAGGCATGAAGCCGGTGGTGGCGATCTACTCGACTTTCCTGCAGCGCGCCTACGACCAGTTGATCCACGACGTGGCCCTGCAGAACCTGGACGTGACCTTCGCGCTCGACCGCGCAGGCCTGGTGGGCGCCGACGGCGCCACCCACGCCGGCAACTACGACCTGGCCTACCTGCGCTGCATCCCGAACATGGTCGTCATGGCTGCGTCCGACGAGAACGAATGCCGCCAGATGCTCACCACCGGCTACCACTACCCGGGCCCGGCCGCCATCCGCTATCCGCGCGGCGCCGGGGTGGGCGCGGCGCTGTCGCTTGAGCTGACATCGATCGAGATCGGCAAAGGTGTCGTGGCGCGCGAAGGCAAGAGCATCGCCATCCTGGCCTTCGGGTCGATGGTGGCGCCGAGCCTGGCCGCCGGCGCGGAGCTGGACGCCACGGTCGCCAACATGCGTTTCGTGAAGCCGCTCGATGCGGAACTGGTCAAGCGCCTGGCGAAAGACCACGACTATTTCGTGACGGTGGAAGAGGGCTGCGTGATGGGCGGTGCAGGTTCGGCCGTGGCCGAAGCGCTGGCCGAAGCGGGGCTGGTCAAGCCGCTCTTGAATCTGGGACTGCCGGACAAGTTCATCGACCAGGGTGATCCGGCGGCCTTGTTGGCTTCCGTGGGGCTGGACGCCAAGGGGATTGCGGCGTCGATTCGTGCGCGGTTTGCGGCGGGTGAGCCGCGGCTGGTGGTCAACAACACTTGATTCGGTCGCACACCACTAAATCGTAGGGTGGGCAGGAAACTTGCCCACCCTACGATTTACGACTGACCAAATAGTGCCTCCGCCCTCTGGAACAAAATCCACGAGGTCGCGATGTACTTGTCCCCGCTCTTCGACACATGCCCCTTGTGGGTATGCGTAAACCCCGCCGGCGCAATGATCAGGCGCCCCTTGCGCGCCTCGACCTTGCGCCCCTGGTACAGGAACTCCGTCTCGCCGCCATCCTCCACGTCGTTCAGGTAGAACTGCCACAGCAGCACGCGGTGCAGCGTTTCGCAGCTGGCGTTCTGCGGATAGATCTCGGAATGCCAGTGGTGGTACCCGCCGGTTCCCTGCAGGTACTTCTGCAGGTTGACGTTCCCCACGCGATAAATCGACTGCATCAGGTCCACCACGTTCGGCGTGCCGAATTCGTCGAAGTTCGCCAGCGACAAGGTCACCGCCTCGCCAGTCTCCGGATGCGCCACCTGCGGCGACAGCGCGCCGATCAGCAGCATGCGGTACTTGTTCATGTACTGCGCCAGGTGGTGCGCCATGGCCTGCGTCAGCACCGCGCCGACGTCGTCCCATTCCGGCAAGCCGTTGATGGTCAGGTCGTAGCTGTCCTTCTTGCTGACGTCGACGCCGTTGCCGGTGCGCCCGCGCGCGACCTGTTTGCTGGCGTCGAAGCGGGCGCGGATGGCGTCGCACTGCTGGGCAGTGAGCGCGTCGTCGTAGATCCCGATGAAGTCTTCCATTGGCTTAGCCCCGCTTGCGCTCGTGCTGCCACAGCACGTCGCTGCCGCCCGCGAATCGGTTCAACACGCGCGCCAGCACGAACATCAGGTCGGACAGGCGGTTGACGTATTCACGCGGATGGGGGCGGATCGACTCGGCATTCCCCAGCGCCACGATGCTGCGCTCGGCGCGGCGGCAGACGGTGCGGCACACATGCGCCAGCGAGGCCGCGCGCGAGCCGGCCGGCAGGATGAATTCCTTCAGCACCGGCAGGTCAGCGTTGTATTTTTCAAGCAGGCCGTCCAGGCGCGCCACGTGCTCGTCCTTGATCAGCTCGAAACCGGGAATGCACAGCTCACCACCCAGGTCGAACAGGTCGTGCTGGATCGAGACCAGCTCTTCGCGCAGGTCGTTCGGCATCTCTTCGCACAGCAGCAGGCCCACGAAGGAGTTGAGCTCGTCCACCTCGCCCAGGGAGTGGATGCGCGCGCTGTCCTTGCCGGTGCGGCTGCCGTCGCCCAGGCCGGTGGTGCCATCGTCGCCCGTGCGCGTGGCGATTTTCGAGAGTCGGTTGCCCATGATCTAGCCTTATGCAATATGTTAGAAAAAAGATAGGGCGAGCATACGACAAAACGCGGCGATTGTGCTTACAATCAGGGCATGTTCGCTACCATGTCCACGCTCGCCGAAAGGCGCCTGCAAGTCGTTGCCGCCTTGCGCGCGCGGCTGCCCGAACGCTGCGTCCTGTTCGACCCCGAAGACACCCGCCCCTACGAATGCGACGGCCTGGCGGCCTACCGCCAGCTGCCGATGATCGTGACCCTGCCCGACAGCGAAGCGCAGGTGCTGGCCATCCTCGATGTCTGCCGCGAACTCGCGGTGCCGATCGTGCCGCGCGGCGCCGGCACCGGCCTGTCGGGCGGCGCGCTGCCAATCAGCGACGGCGTCGTGCTCTCCACCGCGCGCATGAACCGCATTGTCCGCGTGGACGCGTATTCACGCACCGCGGTCGTGCAGCCGGGCGTGCGCAACCTCGCCATCTCCGAAGCCGCGGCAGGGGACGGCTTGTACTACGCGCCCGATCCATCCTCGCAGATCGCCTGCACCATCGGTGGCAACGTGGCCGAGAACTCGGGCGGCGTGCACTGCCTCAAATACGGCCTCACGGTGCACAACGTGCTGCGCGTGCGCGTGGCCACCATCGATGGCGAGATCATCGAGCTGGGCAGCGAAGCGCTCGACGCGCCGGGCCTGGACCTGCTGGCCGTGTTCATCGGCTCGGAAGGCATGCTCGGCATCGTTCTAGAGGTCACCGTCAAACTGGTGCCGAAGCCGGCGGTGGCGCAAGTCATCATGGCCTCGTTCGGCGACGTGCTCACGGCCGGCAATGCGGTCGCCAACATCATCGCCGCCGGCATCATCCCGGCCGGGCTGGAAATGATGGACCGCACCTCGGTGCGCATGGTCGAACCTTTCGTCCATGCCGGCTACGATACCGACGCCGCCGCCATCCTGCTGTGCGAGGCCGACGGCACGGCCCTGGAGGTGGCGGAAGAAATCGCGCGCATGAAGGCCGTGTTCGAAGGCGCCGGTGCGACCGCGATCGCGGTGTCCGAAACGGAAAGCGAGCGCATGCGCTTCTGGTCAGGCCGCAAGAACGCCTTCCCGGCGGCCGGCCGCATCTCGCCGGACTACTACTGCATGGACGGCACCATCCCGCGCAAGAAGCTGGCGCAGGTATTGGGTGCGATCGAACAGATGGAAACGACCTTCGGCCTGCGCTGCGCCAACGTCTTCCATGCGGGCGACGGCAACATGCATCCCCTGATTTTGTTCGACGCCAACCAGCCGGGCGAATTCGACCGCGCCGAAGCCTTCGGGGCCGCGATCCTGGCGCTGTGCGTCGAAGTGGGCGGCACCATCACTGGCGAGCATGGCGTGGGCATGGAAAAGATCAATTCGATGTGCGTGCAGTTCGGGCGCAAGGAGCTCGACGCCTTCTTCGCGGTCAAGCGCGCCTTCGATGCGCCGATGCTGCTCAACCCGGACAAGGCGATCCCCACGCCGCACCGCTGCGCCGAATTCGGCAAGCTGCACGTGCACGGCGGCGCCGTGCCTTTCCCGGACCTTCCGCGCTTCTGACCATGACTTCGATCGAACACTTTCAGGAACAGGTGCAGGCTGCCGCGGCCGGCGGGCAGCCGCTATGCATCCGCGGCGGCGGCACCAAGGACTGGTATGGCCAGCGCCTCGAAGGCGCGATCCTCGATACGCGCGGCTACAGCGGCATTGTCGATTACGAGCCGACCGAACTGGTGATCACGGCGCGCTGCGGCACGCCACTGAGCGAGATCGAGGCCGTGCTTGAAGGGCAGAACCAGATGCTGGCTTTCGAGCCGCCGCATTTCGGACCGGGAGCCACCCTGGGCGGCGCGATCGCTGCCGGACTGGCCGGCCCGCGCCGTGCCAGCAGCGGCGGCGTGCGCGATTTCGTGCTGGGCGCCAAGCTGCTGGACGGGAAGGGCGACGTGCTCACCTTCGGCGGCCAGGTGATGAAGAACGTGGCCGGCTACGACGTCTCGCGCATGCTGGCCGGCTCGATGGGCACGCTCGGCCTGCTGGTCGAAATGTCGGTGAAGGTGCTGCCCAAGCCTTTTGCCGAAACCACGCTGCAATTCGCCATCGGCGAGATCGACGCCATCCGCAAGCTCAACGAATGGGGCGGCCAGCCGCTGCCCTTGTCCGCCAGCTGCTGGCATGATGGCGTATTGTCGCTGCGCCTGTCGGGCGCGCAGGCGGCGGTCGATGCGGCCGTGCGCCAGTTTGGCGGCGACCGCGTCGCGGACTGCGACACCTTCTGGGCCGGCGTGCGCGAGCAGCGGCATCCCTTCTTTGCAGGCGAGGGCGCGCTGTGGCGGCTGTCGGTACCGTCGACGACAAGCGCCATCGTCCTGGGTGGAACCCAATTGATCGAATGGGGCGGCGCCCAGCGCTGGCTGCGCACCGGGCTGGACGCCGCGACCATCCGCCGCACGGTGTCGGCGCTCGGCGGTCACGCGACCCTGTTCCGCGGCGGCGACAAATCCGCGGGCGTGTTCCAGCCGCTGCAGCCAGCCGTGGCGCGCATCCACGAACGCCTGAAAGCGTCCTTCGATCCGTCGAACATCTTCAATCCGGGACGAATGTACTGATATGCAAACCAACCTGGCCGACTTCATCAAGGGCACCGCGGACGGCAATGAAGCCGAAGCCATCCTGCGCGCCTGCGTGCATTGCGGCTTCTGTACCGCCACCTGCCCGACCTACCAGCTGCTGGGCGACGAGCTCGATGGCCCGCGCGGGCGCATCTACCTGATCAAGCAGGTACTCGAAGGCGCGGAACCCACCCGCAAGACCCAGCTGCACCTGGACCGCTGCCTGACCTGCCGCAACTGCGAGACCACTTGCCCGTCGGGCGTGAAATACGGCCGGCTGGTGGACATCGGCCGCCGCGTGGTCGACGAGCGCGTGCCGCGCCCCTTGAGCGAGCGCATCAAGCGCACGACCCTGAAGGAATTTTTGCCACGCAGCGCGCTGTTCAAGCCGGCCTTCAGGGCAGGGCAGCTGGCGCGTCCGCTGCTCTCGACCGCCCTGCAGGACAAGCTGCAGCCGGCGCGCAAGGCCGGCGCCTGGCCCACGCGTACGCATGCGCGCAAGATGCTGGTGCTTGGCGGCTGCGTGCAGCCGGCCATGGCGCCCAACATCAATGCGGCGACCGCACGCGTGCTCGATGCCTTCGGCGTGCAGCTGATGACGGCGCCGAAAGCCGGCTGCTGCGGGGCAGTGCGCTACCACCTGAACGATCAAAAAGCAGGCCTGGACGACATGCGCCGCAACATCGATGCGTGGTGGCCTTACGTGGAGCAGGAGCAGGTCGAAGCCATCGTCATGACGGCGTCCGGCTGCGGCGTGACGGTCAAGGAGTACGGGCACCTGCTGGCGCACGACGAAGCCTACGCGGCCAAGGCCGGACGCATCGCGATGCTCACGCGCGACCTGTCCGAGATCCTGCCCGAGTTCGAGGAGCAACTGGCCGGCAGGCTGCAAGGGAAGCTCGCCAAGCGCGTGGCCTGGCACCCGCCCTGCACGCTGCAGCACGGCCAGCAAATCCGCGGCAAGGTCGAAGGCTTGCTGCGCGCCGCCGGCGTGGACGTGCGCCTGTGCGCCGACAGCCACCTGTGCTGCGGCTCGGCCGGCACCTATTCGGTGCTGCACCCCGAGATCGCGCACGAACTGCGCGACCGCAAGCTGGCCAACCTGGAGGCGACGGGCGCGGAAGAAATCGTCTCGGCCAATATCGGCTGCATCAGCCACCTGCAGTCGGGGACGCAGACGCCGGTCACGCACTGGATCGAACTGATCGACCGCGCGCTGGGCTAGGCGCGGCTGGCCTATACTGGCGGCCTGTCTGCATACCAAAAGGTCAGTCTTGAGTTTCGTGTTCCAGCTTATCCGCGACGACGAGGGCTTTCCGCCCGCCGTCGTCTTCGAAGACTCCACCACCCCCGGCCTGGTGCCGCTGTGGGAAGCCGTCGGCGTCTACGATGCGCTCTACAACAGCGATGGCCGGCGCGCGCGCGACGTCTCGCGCGCCATCGCCTATGGACTCGACAAGGTGAGCCAGGACGCGAGCCTGGCCCGGCTCATGCCGCCCGGCGTGTCGCAAGGCGAAGCGATCCGCTTCCTGGAAAACGTCAACCGCGGCTGCACCACGCACGGCGCGGCCTGGATCCAGACGCGCTGAATTCGTGCGTTGGTAGTCGAGTTACAACTTTTGTCATATCATCGCTGAGTTCAGCCGGAGGGAAAGTAGTATTCCTACTGCCGGCGTGGTACATACAAGGGAACTCCATGCACATCCGCCGCTGCGCCGCCGTCCTGACGCTGTCCTGTTTCTTCAGCCTTCCCGCCTGGGCCCAGCAGGTCATCGCCAGCGCCGCGTCGCCCGGCAATGTCCTGAGCGTGGAAGTGCAGGTCGACGGCGGCGGCAAGCTCGCGTATGGCATCAAGCGCAAGGGCGCGCCCATCATCGGCCTCTCGCGCCTGGGCTTCAACCTCGCCAACGCGATGAAGCTCGACGGCGGCTTCAGCCTGAAGCGGCAAACCAGCAGCGACCATGACAGCACCTGGGAACAGCCCTGGGGCGAGCGCCAGTTCGTGCGCAACCGCTACCGCGAGTTGCGCGTGGACCTCGAGCAGAAACAGCAGGAGGGCCGCCAGCTCAGCGTGGTCTTCCGCATCTATGACGACGGCGTCGGCTTCCGCTACGAATTCCCGGCGCAGCCGCAGCTAAAAACCGTCGAGATCCTCGATGAGCTGACCGAGTTCGTGGTGACCCAGCCGGCCACCGCCTGGTGGATTCCGGCCGGTGAGCTGCCTGGCCTGGAAGAAGAAATCCGCAAGGCGCCGCTACGCGAAATCGGCATCGCCAATACTCCGCTGACGGTGCGCCTGATTGATGGCACCCACATCGCTTTCCACGAAGCGGCGCTGGTCGATTACGCGAGCATGTGGCTGCGCAAGGTGGATGGACAGAAGCTGCGCGCCATGCTGGCGCCGTCCCCTGGCGGCCCGGCCGTGGTGCGCCAGGGCGCCTTCACCACGCCGTGGCGCACGCTGCAGATCGCGGATGACGCGGCAGGGCTGTACATGTCGGACCTGGTGCTGAACCTGAACGAACCGAACAAGCTGGGCGACGTGTCGTGGGTGAAGCCGTCGAAATTCGTCGGCGTCTGGTGGCAGATGCACCTGAACAGCGGCACCTGGAACGCTGGCCCGAAGCACGCTGCGACCACGGCCAATACCAAGAAATACATCGACTTCGCCGCGAAAAACGGTTTTCGTGGCGTGCTGGTCGAAGGCTGGAACAAGGGCTGGGAGAGCGACTGGGGCCATGGCGGCGCCGACTTCAGCTTCACCCAGCCTTACCCGGACTTCGACCTGCCGGGCCTGGCCGCCTACGCGAAGACCAAAGGCGTGCGCCTGATCGGCCACCACGAGACCGGCGCCAACATCGTCGCCTACGAAAAGCAGATGATTGCTGCCTACAAGCTTTACGCGAAGCTGGGCGTGGACAGCATCAAGTCCGGTTATGTGCACGAAGCGGGCAGCGCGCTGTTCATGGGCCGCGACGGCAAGCCGCGCTACGGCCACTACGACTCGCAGGAAGGCGTGCGCCACTTCGTGAAAGCGGTCACCGAGGCGGCGAAATACAAGCTCTCGATCGACACCCACGAGCCGGTGAAAGACACCGGCCTGCGCCGCACTTATCCAAACTGGCTCACGCGCGAAGGCGCGCGCGGCGTCGAGTACAACGCCTGGGGCAATCCGCCCAACAGCGTCGACCACGAGGCCAAGCTGGTGTTCACCCGCATGCTGAGCGGCCCGATGGATTACACGCCGGGCGTCCTGAGCCTGGTGGGAGCGGACGGCAAGGTGTTCAATTCCACCCAGGCCAAGCAGCTGGCCAACTTCGTGGTCATTTACTCGCCGATCCAGATGGCGGCCGACCTGCCGGAGAACTACGAGAAGTACCCGGCCGCCTTCAAGTTCATCCGCGACGTGCCGACCGACTGGGCCGATACGCGCGTGATCCACGGCGTGATCGGCAAGTTCGCGACCATCGCCCGCAAGGACCGCCATAGCCCCGATTGGTATGTGGGTGCCGTCACCGACGAGCAGGGCCGCACGCTGCCGCTGGCCCTTGGCTTCCTCGACAAGGGCAAGCGCTACACGGCCGAGATCTACCGCGACGGCGACCGCGCCGACTACCGCACGGCGCGCCGCTTCGACCTGGTGGTCGAGACGAAGACGGTCACGGCGAAGGACGTGCTGCAGCTGCGCCTGGCCCCCGGCGGCGGGCAGGCGATTCGCCTGGTGCCGCAGCCGTAACGCGAAGCGCCGGCTGCGGTCCTACAGCGCCAGCAGCCGGTCGATATCGCCGGCAATCTCCGCCGGCGCCGTTTGCGGCGCGTAGCGCTTGACCACCTCGCCGTCGCGGCCCACCAGGAACTTGGTGAAGTTCCACTTGATGGCTTCCGTGCCCAGCACGCCGGGCTTTTCGCCCTTCAGGTGCTTGAACAGCGGGTGCGCGTCCTCGCCATTGACCTCGACCTTGGCGAACAGCGGGAAGCTCACGCCGTAGTTCTTTTCGCAGAATTCGCCGATCTCGGCTTCGCTCCCGGGTTCCTGCTTGCCGAACTGGTTGCAGGGGAAGCCCAGCACGGCCAGGCCGCGTTCGCCGTACTGGCGGTGCAGCTCTTCCAGCCCCTTGTACTGCGGCGTGAATCCGCAGGCGCTGGCGGTGTTGACGATCAGGAGCACCTTGCCGCGGAAACGCTCCAGGCTGACGGGCTGGCCATCCAGGCCAGTGGCGGTGAAATCGAAGACGTTCATGGTGGCGTTCTTGTAGGGGTTAAACGCAAAGTGTAAGACAAGGCCGCGAATGCTGCTATTCCGCTGTCATTGTTTGTTACATATGTAAACCTGCCCCCATGCGACAATCGCGCTCGCCCCAACTGTCGAGCAGGATACATGTCCACCACACGCCCCACTGCAAGTCCACGCCATCCCCGGATTTCCCTGATTGCCCACCTGGTCGCCGGCACGCTGCTGGCGCCGCTGGCGGCGCTCGCCCAGCAGGCGCCGGCCGCCCCGGTGCCGGAGCAGGCCAAGCCGGCTCCGGCCAAGCCCGTGCCGGTGCAGTCCACCGTCACCGTCACCGCCACCAAGACCACGAACCGCATCGACCGCCAGACCTATGACGTCAAAGCCGACCCGGCCACCTCGAACGACACGGTGGCCGACACCCTGAACAAGGTGCCCTCGGTGGCCGTGGACGGGGAGGGCAACGTGACCCTGCGCGGCCGCAGCAATGTGCAGATCCTGGTGGACGGCAAGCCCTCCGCGATGATGCAGGGCGAGAACCGCGCGGCGGCGATCAATGCGCTGCCGGCGGGCGACCTCGAATCGGTGGAAGTGATCAACAACCCGGGCGCGCAGTTCGGCAACGAAGGCGGCGGCGGGCCGGTCATCAACCTGGTGATGCGGCGCGACCGCAGCCCCGGCGGCTTCGGCACGGTCAACGCCAACCTCGGCCCGTCCGGACGCTATAACGCCTCGGCCTTCGGCAGCTATAACGCCGGCCGCATCAGCCTGCAGGGCGGCGTGTTCCGCCGCCACGACGGACGCGACGCCAGCGGCGAGACCCGGCGCGAGCGGATCGACCCAGCTACCGGCGCCGTGGCGCGCAGCACCCAGTTCTCCAGCGGCGAGAACACCATCGACGCGGCCGGCTTCAATGGCGGGATGACCTATAACCTCGGCGAGAAGGACGTGGTCGGCGTCACCGCCAGCTATTCGCAGAACGAGAACGGCTCGCGCTCGACCGACCAGTATCGCAGCCTGAACCCAGCCGGCGTGGTGGACAACGATTACCTGCGCACCAGCCTGCGCGATGCCGACAGCAGCAACTACAGCCTGGGCGGACGGCTGGACCACAAGGGCGACCAGCCGGGCGAAGTCTTCAAGCTCGACCTGCGCCTGTCGGGTTCCGAGTCGAACAGCGACGCGCGCTACGCCAGCGCCTACACGGTACGCCCTGTGATCGCCGCCGCGGCCAACAGCCGCCAGGACGGCCTGAATGAAACCCGCGTGGTCGACTTCACCGGCGACTACGAGCTGCCGGGCGAGCATGGCGTGATGAAGATGGGCTACAAGGTGGCGCGCAACAGCAGTGTGTTCGATAACGCCTATTTCGACCTCGACCCGGTCACAGCGCTCGAGCGCGTCAACACCGCGCGCACCAACCGCTTCGAACTCACCGACACCACGGTGGCGCTGTACGGCACCTACCAGTGGCGCATCGACAGCAAGTGGGGCGTGCTGGGCGGCCTGCGCGCCGAGTACACGGACCTGGACATGAACCAGGTCACGACCGGCCAGCGCGCGACCAACCATTATTTCGACGCGATCCCGAGCGCCTTCGTCACCTACGGCCTGTCCGACGACACCACGCTGCGCCTGAGCTACGCGCACCGCATCCGCCGTCCCGGCGCGGGCGACCTGAATCCCTTCGTGGTCTACCGCGACGAGCTCAATGTCTCGTCGGGCAACCCGAACCTGAAGCCCACCGATTCCGATTCGCTTGAGCTGGGTCTCGAGACCAAGCTGGGCAAGGTCGATACCAACCTGCGCCTGTACACGCGCCGCGACACCGACCTGATTTCGGAACGCCGCTACCTGCTGGCCAACGACGTGCTGCTGACCACCCGCGAGAACGCCGGCAGCAGCACGTCGAGCGGACTGGAATTCAATTTCAGCGGCCGCGCGACGCCGAAGCTGATGATCAACCTGAACGGCAATATCGGCTACACCGAGCAGACGGTGCTCGGCAGCGCCCTGGACGACAAGCGCAGCGCCACCTCGATCAGCGGCCGCGCGCGCGTCAGCTACCAGATGGACGCCACCAACAGCTTCCAGCTGATGCTCAACGCCCAGGGCAAGACCCTGTTCGGCGAGGGCTACCGCCAACCGGTGCGCACGGCCGACTTCAACTACCGCCGCAACCTGACGCCGGCCCTGACCCTGGTGGTGAACGTCAACGACCTGTTCGACTCGCAGAAGATGGAGATGATCACCGAAACCGACCGCCTGCGCGAATACAGCATCCGCCGCAGCGGCGGGCGCATGGCGTATGTGGGGCTGTCGTATCGCTTCGGCAGCTTCGGCGGGCCTGGTGGGCAGCGCCGGCCGATGATGTTCGGCGGCCCGGGCGGCCACGGCGGTCCAGGCGGCCACGGCGGCGGCCCTGGCGGCTGACCGACCTTGCAGCGTCGGCCGGCGGCGCCGACGCCTTACCACCAACTTCGGGGTCAGGTCCTGACCCTTCCCCACATATTTTCCTTGTAGGCGGGCCGGGTTGCTGCTAGCTTCCCTGTCAAAAAAGCGGTGCATGCATGGCTGTGTTAGCCCTCTCTTTCGTAGCGTCCAAACTG